>JAZSCF010000058.1:0-48442 GCA_045602785.1 Acutalibacteraceae bacterium | reverse complement strand
TTCACCTTCAAAATCAATAGTATCACCTGTAGCGGCAGATGCCGTAGGCATTAAAAATACATTTAAGGGCAATGCTGTCATAAAAACAGCTATTGCACATAAAATACTAATGATTTTTTTGGTGCTTAAATTTAATAATTTTTGTCGCATTAATTGTGTACACCTCACAATTTAAAATATCTATACTAAGCCGAAAAAATTTTTCGGCTTAGTATTTTATAAATGTTAATTACTGAATAGTTTTATTAGCCTTCTTAACTGCAATATCAAAGTTGCTAGCATATGATTTAACTTTAGCAGTTACTTGTTCTGGATTAGTAAGAGCGATGTTGTGGCAAACGTTACCAAAGTCTACAAGAGCAGCATGGTTTACAACACCTTGTGAAATAGAAACCTTCTTGTCCATTTTTGAAAGTGCGTTAAATGTCTTTTCCATATTCTTGTTAATGAAGTTTGCAGACATATCATAATTTTTGGGGTCTAAGAAGTAACGTAAGAATACGCTTGCAGCTTCAGGATTTTTAGCACCCTTAAGTACGCCGAACAATGTTGAGTCAACAATTGCAAACTCTTTTTGGCCCTTAGGCATTGGGAACGGAACTGCATCAATCTTATCAGTCATTTGATTAAACTTTGTAGATGAGTCTTTACGCATTGCATAAGTAATGGATGAATGCATTGCAGCCTTGCTTTCGCGGAAATCAGGAATACCATAGGTATTGTTAGGATCGGCAACCTTAAGCTTGCTACCAAGTTCGTTTACAAATTTAATTGTATCTAAAAGATTTGAATTAGAAAGATTTGAAGTGAACTTTTTGCCGTCATACTTAATAAAGTCATTGCCTTGTGCTGTTGTCCAGTAAGTAAGGTAGCTTGAACCTCTGTTTGCATAACCGTAAATCTGAACGCCATTTTCCTTATATGTCATAGCCTTTGCACAATCAACAAAGGTATCCCAGTTCCAATTGCCTTCTTCATAGTACTCACGAGGAGTTTTTACGCCACGGTCTTTAAACATTGTTTCGTTAAAGTACATACAAATATACTCGGTATGGTTACTACCGTTAATGTTAACACCGTAATATTTACCATTAATCTTTTGAGCATCCATTACATCCTTATCCCAAGCGGAATCGCTTAAATCAAAGCTCTTAATATCGTTTAATGGTTGGAAATAGCTAACAGGTCTGCCAGGGAAGTCAATATTGTTGAACATAGCAATATCGTAACCTTCTTTTGCAGCAAGAGAAGCAGAAATTAATTCACCGTATGTACCTGCATTTGTAGTGTTTTTATATTCAACCTTAATACCGGTTTCTTTTTCGAACTGTTCAATAACCTTCTTTTCAGAATCCATAAAAGGTTGCCACCATAAAATCTTAAGGGTTGTACCTTTTAAGTTTTTATTAACATTAGAAACTTCTGTTTTAGTATCTTCTTTACTGTCATTTTTGCTTGAAGTGTCTTTATTGGTAGAAGAATCCTTATTGCTGGTAGTATCCTTATTGCCTGCATCGTCTTTATCAGGTGTTTTATCGCTTTCATCAGCGTCCTGAGCTTCAGAACCGTCATCTACATCGTCTTCAATAACTTCATAGTAGGATATATACTCATCGTCATCAACCTGTCTACATCCTGCTGTAAAGCAAAGAATCATTGCAAAAACCAACATAATAGAAATTGCTTTTTTGAACTTTAATAATTGTGTCATAAAACTACAATCCTCTCTTATTTTTTATTTAATCCGCAAGCGGAAATTAACCAACTATACCTACACTATCGATACTCTTGATAAATTTCTTTTGTAATATCAAATAGAATATTAGTACCGGTAGGATAAACAACATACAGCTTGCCATAGCAACACCGGTGTGAGAGTTTATTGTATCTCCACCCTTTAATGAAATTAAATTCATTATATCTGATAAAACTACGGCTAAAGGTCTGTTTTCGTTAAAATACAATCCCATTAAATAGTATTCATTCCAATGCCAAATAACAGAAAGAATACTTACTGTAAGTATTGCAACACTGGATGACGGAACAATTATTGTTACAAAAGTTCTTATCGGGCCTGCACCATCCATCCAAGCAGCTTCTTCAAGTTCTTTGGGAATGCCTTTTAGGAACTGTACGTAAATCATAATAAATAATCCCGATTGGAAACCAACACCAAAAATGGAAGGCAAATAAAAAGTAAACGGAGTATTTATTAGGTTTATAGTAAGGTCCTTACCTATCCAATCACCAATTAGTGATGTTAAACCAAAGAAGTCAAACTCAACATAATTTACAAAGGAAGGTAAGAATGTCATTCTTACAGGAACCAAAATCGTTAATAATAATAACGGATAAAGTATTTTCTTTTCAGGGAATTTAAATCTTGCGAAAGCGTACGCCGCTACACCACAGGATACAACCTCCATCAAACCACTAATTACCGGTACTGCAATAGTATTTAGGAAAGATTTAAAATAATCCATTACAAATACTGCATCTACATAGTTTTGGAAAAAGGCTTGAGTGGGTATCCAAACAACGCTTGTGTTCATAAAATCAGCATCGTTTTTAAGGGAGTTACTGATTATTTGGAAAAGTGGTGATAAAACTGTATAACCAACCGCTATTAGCATTGCATATCTAAAAATTGCAACACCAATTTTTGTAAGTATTTTCTTATAATCAATTTTTCTTTCGGGTAAAGAGGCAATACGCTGCTTTAATGCTGAAATTTTCATTTTAACACCACCTCCTAACTCCATTTTTTCATGAGTAGCCTATTATAAACAAGTAAAATCAATCCGCCTATAATGCCTACTACTAAGAAATAGAACCAAAGAATTGCTGAACTACGATCGTACATACTATTTACACTGATTAACTCATAAGCTTGTGACATAATTGGGTTATCAAAAGCTGTAAATAAATCAACAATAGTATAAATAAGTACCAAGAAGGTTACATTGCCAAGCATTGGGAAGGTAACAAACCAAAACTCTTCCCAAGCGGTAGCACCCTCTATTTTTGAAACCTCGTACAATTGATCAGGTATTGATTGCATACCTGCTACAAATAGAAGTATTTGAATACCACAGCTCCATACAAGGTTAAATACTCTTGCAATATAATCCGAAAGCATTTCGGTTACTGCTTGAGGAAGACCAAGATTTATAAGTAATTGGTCGAACTGTATTCCCGAATAGGATTGTGTATCACCCATTGCAGTACTTAAAGCCGCTTCATTTCCAATTGCTTCACCTGTAACAAACTTCATTACAACACCTGTTGCAATAATTACAGGCAGGAAAAATACTGCACGAGCAAACAATCTACCACGGAATTTTTGATTTAAAATAAGTGCAAAAATCAAACTTAATGCAACTATAATCGGCAATGAGTAAACAAAGGATGTAACTGCCTCTGCTAAATTGTCAATAAAATTGGGGTCTTCTTGCAATAGATATTTAAAATGTTCAAGTCCTACAAATTGAAGCATATCTTCATCTACAAGAGATACGTTAGAAAAAGCATACGCTATAGACTCAACAAGTGGAACTAAGAAAAACAGGAGGAACCCTATTGCCCATGGAATAGAAAACATTCTTCCATAACGCACCTTAAGACGCTCAATACCTCTCGCTTTTTTATTGCGCATATTCTCATCCTTTCCTGGTGCTATTGCACCAAAATATTTTTACTGATAAACAAAACCTTCCGGCGCAACAATACCTAAATCGGTTTTAACCTTTTTGTCGGTATAATTAACTATTACAGTTACGCCATTTTCAAACACTGTTTCATTTACACCTTCTGAAAGAATTGTATGCTTCTTAATTTTGGTGTTTGAAACCTTTGATAAAAATTCAGAAAGCTCTTTGCAATCAGTTTCAATTTTCGCTTTATTATCAGAATAAACGCTTAAAGCAAGCGAGCTGTCAGACAAACGGAATTTGCTACTATGCTTGCCTGTTACTGTATACAATAAACCACATCCGGTTTCTGCCGCTTTCAAAAGCTCCGTTCTGGGATTAGCAGAAGTGTTAATTGGCTCAGATGACATAGATACAATACCTTTGAATACCATACGGTAGAAAGGAACAGTTGCATCAAGTGTAACAAAAGCCGAGTCATTAGAAGGAGTAGAAATAATGTGATTTGAATTTGCTGCTGCATAAGCATTAGCATTTGAAGTCATAACTTTATTTTTGCTATGAGCCTTAGTAAATAAGTTTGATGCCTGAGCATCTAAATTGCCTTTTGCATAATAATCAGGACTCTTATAATCAGAATAAGCCATATTACTGATTGTCGACAATGAAATACCTGAAATCTCTCTGTTTTTCACAGTCTTTAAAGCCTTGTCTAAGGCCTTAGAGATTTGATTTCTTGAAAGTAAACGATATCTGCCCTTTTCTTCAACACGATTTCCTGCAGCAACATCATAATAATACTGATAAGCAGTACCGCCGTTTTCAGCCTTTGCAGAATTGGAAATTGTGCTAAATCCTGCACCTGATTTTTTGAAACGAAGCAAATCAAAATCGAAATATACTTCACAAAGCTTATTCAAAGCTTCAATTTCTTTCCAACTACCAAGGTTAGATGAAAGTTTAAAGCCACCACCGATTTTTCCAACATCAACACCTGACTGGCCAAAACCTTTTAATTGAACTACCGGTTTAATGCCTGTTGATTCAATAACATCGGATACTATATCATTTGCTTCCTTAACTGTAGTGGCAACCTCTAATTTTTCATAAGGTATACCTACAAAGGATTCGGTTGTAAGTGCGCCACCTAAAATTTGCAAATATAAAGGTGAATCTGCAGTATTTTCATTTATTTTATATCTGTTAACTAAGTAGTTACGATAGCATTCCGCCATACCTGAATAGCCTGATTGCTTACCCGATAACGGATAAAATGCAACCGTACATTGTCCATCAATTAGACCATCGCTATATGTATTAACACGCTTCGAACCGTACTGAGCCATTTTTACAACCTCAGTACTTTGTCCTCTTACACAAAAGGCTGCGCAAACATTAGAATAGCCTATAGTGGCGTCGCCTGCCGATGCTTTGATTTCACAAGAAGCGGCACCTTTTTCAACTATTGCAAACAAGGAATTCTCTCCCCTGTTAACACCAAAAACGGGTAATGCCGTTTTATAGTAATTACTGTTTATGTGATCCTTAAATGCTGAAAGGTCCTCACCGTAAACTTTTTCTTGATAAAGTCTTTCGCTTCCGTCACGCTCATCAGCATACATAAGCGCGCCGCTACCTGAAGGAACAAATAAATAATTATCTTTATCCTTGCTTTGCGGTATTGCAGTAAGGAACGGTGCTATTTCCACTTGATATACTTTATTAGCATTTTCTAATATACCCTTTGGATCTACCGTTACAGTAAAATGATCATCATAAAGCTTATAAATAACAGGAATTGAAATTTCAACACTATTAAAGAAATATCCAACCTGTATACCGTTTTTTACCTTTTTTGCGGTAATTATACCGTCTTCAAAAACACTGGAACCATTTACGGTTTTAAGTGTGTTATTAGGAGATCCTACATAAGAAATCTTAATCGGTGAGCTTAAAAGAGTATTTGCTCTTGCTCCTGCAGGAGTTCCGTTATAAAAATCATTTGGAATAGTAGACCAAACATACCCGCTGTTTTTATCTTCAATAAGAATACAAGCTTTTTCACTATCCCAACGCATTGCATAGTTATCATTTTCGGCAACGACTGATGAATCAACCGAATTAACAACTATTTTGGATGTGTATCGTCCGATTTTTCGCGGTTGTTCAGTTGAGCAGGCGGCACAACTTAAAATAACGGACAATACAAGCAAAATTGATATAAACCGTTTAAACTTAATCATAAATACCGCCTCCTATCGATAGAAAATTTCGCTGAATAATGAGCCAATAAATCCGAACAACTCTTGGAAGAGTATAAATAACATAAATATTATAAATACAACCAATGCCATTCCAAGAAGAGTAAGTACTGTTGTACCAAGGAATTTAAAGAAATCATATTCATGAACAACCATAAGACCTACACACAATACTATTGCAGCCATAATATGACACACTATAGTAACTATTGTAAGTATTGCTCCTTCTTCAGGAACTAACATATTAGTAAGTACAAGATAAATTATTGAGCTGAAAATTTCAGGAATCAAAGCAAAGCAGGTAACCATAAATATTTCTTTTAACTTACCTTTACCCTGTGCCAAAACGCATACGCCCCAGTTTACAATAACAAATAAAAGCGCTACGCCGACAGTTCCCAAAAATGTCTCAATTGAATTGTAATTACTTGCTTCAAAAATCTCAAAAGAGAATCCGCTGTAAAGATCGCAAAGCACGGTTGTAATGTAGAACACCAAAAGTGAACCAAAAGCAACTAAAACCGAGCCTTCATGCTTAGATTTTAATCGACCGAAAGTGTCAAAAGGATGAGTTACAGTAGAAAGTGCAAATACAACATCATTGGTCTTTGTCGGTGCAGTTTCAGGCTTCTTTTTAAGTAAAAGCCAAACCACTACGCCAATAACTGCTACTGCAATAAGTAACATCCACCAAATATTATTGCTTATAAACTCACTTCTCTTTTGTTCAAATGCTACTGCATAATCGTTTTGGTCAAAACCAAGCTTTGAATATTTTAAAGCGTTGTCATAATCTTCGGTTAATAAGGCAGCCTTTGAAAGACCTCTGTAAGCCAAAAGATTATTTTTATCTTCACTTAAAACCTTTTTCCAAACATCAACCGCTTCAGTATACTTACCATCAAGAGTTAATTTTTGAGCATGTTTATAAAGCTTTCCGTAATCAGTAAGCTTAAAAACTGTAACGCTAAAATCAAGTGAATCCAACACATAAAGCATATCACCGTGAACCGCTATTGATTCAGGACGTACAAATGTACCAATCTGGTTACCGGAACCAAATCCGCCGCCGAATACTGCAAACGAGTTACACAAATTATCGTATATAAAAATATGACCGTAATTTATATCAACTGCATAAACAAATCCATCAGAATCGACACAAAGCTTATTAAAGCTTGTCATAATAGGATGATTGCTATCATCCATATAATCCGATTCATCAGCAAAATTTAATGCATCAGAATTATCACCGTTTTTATCCTTTAGGATATTGTTACCTGCAGGATTAAGACGCCTGATTTGTCCTGTACCTACATCCCATATACTATCAGTAAGACCTGTTAGCGTATAAATGAAGTTGCTGTCATCAATGTCCATACTTATAAACTGATAAGGCAGCTTTTGTACACCACTTGCACGCTTTGCTTCGGTTTGTGTTAAACGGTCCCAAAGCTTACCAAAAGCATCTAAAACAGACCCTTTTACACTATTGGCACCATAAAATCCCAAAAATTCGCCTTTATCAGAATAAACAAGCGCACCATAATATGAACCACTGCTTAGTACATATATATAATCTCTGGAATCGGTTAAAACCTTTATAGGAGCATAGTTGAAGTCTTCAGGAATAACCTTAGCTTCAGGCAAACCTATTATTTGATTTAAAGTTCCGTCAGGATTTAATACTAAAACCCTTTGACCATTAGTGTCGGCAATAAATATTTTTCCGTCTTTCTTAATATAGATGCCCTTTGCACCGCTGAAATTGACGGTTTCATCTTTATATTTAATGTCTTTGATTTCCTTGACAAGCTTCAAATTTTTACTAACAACTAAAACTCTGCTATTATCACTGTCAAGTATATATAGATTTCCTTTTTGGTCGCAGTCAATATCCGAAGGAGCAGCAAGACTATCTGTTCCGAGAGAATAACCGTTGATCTTATCAACCGCTTCATATACGGTTCTAATATTTACTGCTTCTCGTTCTTCATCCTTTTCCCAATACGCATAGGTATTATAGGGTACTGAGTCAACCTCAGCAGCAGAAACTGCCGGAACAAACGAGCAGGCCAAGACTAAAGAAACCAAGAAAAGCATTATACATTTTTTCATAGTTATGCCCCCTTATCCTTTGATACCTGCGCTGCCCATTGTTTGCATTACGCTACCCTGGGTGCACATATATACTACAACAGGTGGTATTAGAAGAATAACCGTTGCTGCCATCGCACTACCTGAACGGGCAATACCGCCTGATGAAATAGTACTCATAACATTTGGTAGCATCTTTAATTCTTCACTAAAAATAGTACCCTGTGGTTGCATTGACCACAAATCTCTAAATGCAAATAATGCAAGTGTTAGCCATGCCGGTTTCATAATTGGAAAAGCAATTTGACGATAGATTCTAAAGAACCCTGCGCCGTCAATTCGCCCGGCTTCCAGCAAAGCGTCAGGTATGCTGCTATCTATGAATTGCTTCATAAGGAAAACACCCAACGTTGCCGGTAAATAAGGCAAAATATAAACCAAATAAGTATCAATTATATGTAATTTTGAGAAAATTACATATTGAGGAATTGCTAAAGTATAAGTGTTGTAAAGCAATGCAAACTGTATTACCATAAACAAAATCTTATTACCCTTGAATTTTAGTTTTGCTAAAACAAAAGCAGCCATTGAAGCGATAAAAATATGTAATACTGTTGTTACTACACTTACGAAAAAGCTATTAAACAAATATCTTGAAAGCGGAACTCTCAAATTTGACAAAAGCTTAGGTAATGCTGCGTAATTCTCTAAAGTTGGTCTTGTCACAAAGAAGCGTGGCGGGAAAATTAAAATTTCCTCTAAAGGCTTCAATGAAGTGCAAACTGTATATATAATAGGTAGAACAGAAAACAAACCAAATAGGATTAAAAAGGAGAAATAACAGAAATTGCCCCAGCTTGTTCTGGTATATCTTCTATATTGTGGCTTACTATTTTTCATATTAATCCTCCACTACTTACCAATTGCGTCAAGCAATTTGCCTATAACTACACGGGCAATTGCCATCAATGCAAATAAGAATACGGAAAGTGCTGCTGCATATCCCATTTCGTATCGGCTTGTACCAACGTCCATAAGCATGGTTACCAATGTATCAACTGAATAGTTAACACTTGGGAAACCTGCCAAAGCGGTTACAACTGCACCAATTGAGAACGAACTTTGTATTTGCATTACCGCACCGAACAAAAGTATTGATTTCATTGAAGGCATTGTAATGTACCATAACTCTGCCCATCTGTTTTTAATACCGTCGATACAACCGGCTTCGTACATCTCGGGATTAACATTTTGAAGACCCGAAATATTAGCCAGGAAGGAAATACCCATACTCATCCATAGCTGTACGATAATTACAATCACCGTTACATAGCTTGGGTCTTTAAACCACTGTATTGGTTCAGAAATAAAACCTAATGAAAGCAATGCGCTGTTTATATAACCGTAGCTATCACCACTAAAGAGCACTTGCCATATAAAATAAACATTAGTAGAGAGCGCCGGTGCATAGAAAAGGAACGAAAGTAATGTTCTCATTCCGCGATTAAGTTCATTAATCATCCATGCTAAAACAAATGAAAGAATGTATCCAATAGGTCCTGTTATAACGGCTAAAACTAAAGTATTTCGTAACACCTTAGGGAACATATCGTCAGCCGAGAACATTTTAATATAATTAGCAATACCGTTAAATTTGGGAGCTGAAATCATATCATATGTTGTAAAGCTTAACACAACAGATGATAAAATTGGAAGAATTGTAAAAACAAAGAACAAAATCAAAAACGGTGCTAACATTAACATACCTGTGCGTATGTCGGCATTATTGCCATGCTTTAAACGCTTTAATTTCATAACTATTCTCCCTTCCTAATTATATTGTGAACGTTTTTCAGCAATTTCATTGTCTGCTACTTTATCCCATTTAAGTAACATTTCTTCAATTCCCTTGCCATTACCTACTACATTCCAGAACGCCTGGTCAACTACACGTGGAATATAATATCCGCCTGGCACCTCAGGCATTTCATTAACAGAAGCCCACTGTTTTTTCAAAATCTCAAAGTCTCCGTCATTCCAAGTAAGACCTGAAAGTGCTTCAACATTAGAGGTCATATTACGGCCTGTGATTCCTAAAACAGCTTCTATGTTTTGTGAATACTTTAATTGAACTTCAGCTGATGTCCACCATTTCAAGAATTCCCAAGCTTTCTCTTCGTTATTAGAGTTTTTCAAAATTGCACAACCCGTACCTGCACCTGCTTGTGAACGGTTAATGTTACCGTTTTCATCCTCAAAGCCGGGTATCATTGATATACCCCAAAGACCACGAATTTCTGATGCTGCTGCACTTATGGTTGTGTATTGTGTGCAAGATTGTACTGCCAACGGCATTACACCTGTACGGAAGCGGTTATAGAAATCATATGCCTTAGGGAAACTGTACTTATTATAAAAATCAGTCCACATAGTAAAGGTATTAACCGCTTCTTCGCTTGTTAAATCAACACTTTCTAATTTATCGTCATAAAGACTTACACCTTTTTGCATTAGAAGTGTTGGGAATATATTCAAGGCACCTAAACCAAGATTAACCTGATTCATATCGGTGATTTGAGTATAAGGCAAACCAACCTGCATATTGTTTCTCATTATTACAGCCGATGCTGCAATAAAATCATCCCAAGTTTTAGGAACGCTAAGACCTAACTCGTCTAAAATATCCTTGCGGTAATACATTACCGAGAAGGTTTGAGTATCGGGCAAAGCATAAACGCCATTTTTATATGTATAAGGTACGGTAGCTGTTTTCATAAAACGAGATGCTACCTGTTCAAAATCGTCGAACTGTGTCAAATCATAAAGACCGCCACGCATTGCAAGGTTAACAGGCTCTGTTCTTGACATATGTAAATAACAGTCAGGTCCATTACCCGAAAGTATACCTTGAATAAGAGTTGCATTAGTCATTTTTATATCAACGCTAATACCTGTTTTGGCAGTGAAGTCGCTCTGAGCAAGATAATTAAGTACTTGAACTTGATCGCGTCCCCAGTTTACCCAAAGGGAAATACCTTCATCGCCTACATCGCCTGAGATGCTATTATAGTCAGACATCATAGATGCTAAGAATCTTTTAAAGCCAAATGCTAGTCTCTCCCAGAAGCCTCCACCTAAGTGTTGAGCCTTCTTTTCGGGAGCGGTAATATAAATTGCATCAATATCAAGTGGCATACTGATTATTTCATAAAGCCACGCGCTCATACTTGAATAGTTATCATAGAAGCTTGATTTGTATGTTTGTGCTTGATACTTATAATCGAGCATTCTTTTAATTACTGCCACCATATTTTTCAAGGTAGAAGTATTACCCGAGCTTCCCTTTTCGCTTAAAGAGTCAGCTTCCTTTATGAGTTTGCTCAACTTATTATAAGAATTTATAAGGCGCTTCTCTAAATCAGGAATTTGAGTAAACAATGAATAATCGCGATTAGCATCAGGTGTTTCACCTGTTATCATAACAATTTCACGATAAATTGCACCAAGCTCGTAAATTTGATTTTTAAGCTCAATTGCAAAATTTGAAAGTGAACCAAGATTAACTTCTAAAGAAATTACTCTTTCACCTTCTTCAAGGTAGATAAGATATGGTTCGCCTGATTTTTTTCCGAACTCGTTAAGCTTCCAAGAATTGCAATAATTAAAATCTATTTCTGCAGCTTCGGCAAAAGGAATTTCACCATCAACTCGCAAAATGCGGTAAGCACTGCCGTTAACTATGTAGCTTTGTTGGTAAGCAAAGGTTATAGCGTAAAGACCATCCTGTGGTACATTAACCTTCCAGCTTATTGTATCCCCTGCACCACTCCAGTTATTGCCACCGATATAATTTACCTTGGCAATCTCGGCATCGTAGGGAGTAACACTTGCACTGGTAGCATCAGACTGTGAAAGAAGGTTAAACGCTGATTTTAAATAAGCCTTTTCACCTTGGATATCAATCTGATTACCTTCGTATTTTTTATAGCCCTTTTCTTCGTATGTTTTTAAAACTTCTTCATAAGAAGGGATTTTCTCTTCGCCGCAAAGTTTAATTGAAGAAATAGCCATAGCCGAAGTACAATTATAAATTGTGACAGTATGCTCACCCTCGGTCAATGCGAATAAATACGGTTTTGCATTAAGACCTTCGGCATCGGTAAGGCGTTTTTCTTGCCAAGCAAAAATTTCTTTTTGCTCTGGTGCAAATTGGTTGCCAATACCATCAGATCGAACATCACCGTCATCAGCAAAGAGACGTGGAAGTGAAATACCGGCTACGCCCTTAAAAGGCTCCTTACCGTCAATCAAAAGGCTTAAATCAACAGCTTCGTTGCTTGCTTCAAGCAACCAGTACTCAAGCGCGATGTTGTAAAGACCTGCTTTACCAACATTAAATGTAAAGGTAATGCTACCCTCACCGTCATTCCATTTAAGTACGCTGTTCTTTCCTTTGAAATTTGAATCGATTTTTGTAGAAGCGCCGTCCTCTGCAACTACAGTGGTTATATCAGAAGAAACGGTGTCAACATCTGTATCATATTTTTGATACTTTTCTAAGTAGACACTGTAATCATCGGTAGCTTGATTTGACAACTTAACGCTATCTTTTACATCAGCATAGCAAACACTGGCTGAAGCTACTAAAATGACCAAAGCCAATACAAAAGATAAAATTCTTTTCAAATCCATTCCTCTTTTCTGCAATTTGATAAAAAGATACAAAAATTCTGGACAATAATGTCCAATTTTCATATATTTTATTCATTATAATATTTTTTATAAAATTGCTCAATGAACTAGATTTATCTAACGGTGAACTTTTTTGTCTTTTTGAGCATTTTTTTATTTTTATTTTTCAAAATTTTCCATATATTGTTGACAATGTTTTTTTGCAGTATTAAAATTCGTATGAGGTGATAAAAATGAGAATCGGAATCGGTTTAGACAGTCACAAGCGTTGGGGTGAAAATAGATACCAAAAATTAAAAGAGCACGGGTTTTCTTGTATTGATTTTAATATGATGTATACAACAAATTTTCCTTATTCTGACTCCATAAAAGAAACAGAAAACAAGCTAATAATTGAGAAAAAATTAGCAAAAGAATCAGATGTAGAAATTTACCAAGTTCACGGTCCTTGGAAATGGCCACCCGAAGATAATACCGAAGAGCTATTAAAAGAAAAACTCGAAAACGTTAAACGCTCATTATGGGCAACTGCGGTACTGGGATGTAAAAATTGGGTAATCCACCCCGTTATGCCGTGTGGCATTAGTGAAAAAGGCACCCCCGAACAAAAAACAACCTTAGATGTTAATTTGGATTTTATGCAAAAAGCATTAAAAATTGCTAAAGAATATGACATTACAATTTGTTTAGAAAATATGCCAATGAGGGATTTTTCACTTGCAACCCCCTATGAAATCTTGAATTTTGTCAACCTTATAAACGATGACAATTTTAAAATTTGTCTTGATACAGGTCATACTGCAACCTTCCCGAATCTATCCGCAGCACAGGCTGTAAGAGATTTAGGAAATAAAATACAGGCTTTTCACATTCACGATAGTTTTCCTGATAGAGATTTACATTTATTACCATATTTTGGTACTATAGATTGGGCAGATTTTTCACGAGCTTTAAAGGAAATTAATTATACAGGCGGACTGTGTTTAGAAACTGCTCCCCCACACGTTTTGCCTGATGATATCTATGAAGATTTGTGTATAAATCTCTTTAAATTAATTAAAAATATAGCAAATGATTAAAGCCATAAAACCAAAAAAAGCAGATGCAAAAACGCATCTGCTTTTTTTGAATTATTTAGTTTTTTTGTATTTATAACTTGACCAATTAGAATAATATTTTGTTTTTCCTACTGTTTTATATGTTCTAACCCGAACATAATAAGTTTTTTTAGCCTTCAAGCTTTTTAAAGTTGCTGAACTTGTCTTGTAGTTGGATACCTTTTTGGTTTTAGTGGTAGACTTTGTGAACTTTTTAGAGGTTGAATACTGAATCTCATATCCCGTACTTTGCTTTAAACTTCTATTAAGTTTTACAACAAGTGCTTTTTTGCCCGCAGTAAGTTTATTAATACTAGCGGCTCTAGGCTTTATTGTTAAATAGAGTGTTTTTTTGCCGGTATAGTTACCTTTAAAGGTTATGGTAACCTTGTATTTGCCAACATTTTTTCTGCCTGATGCATATTCAACTGTATAATTCTTTGAAGAAATTTTCTTGCCTGCAGAATCCTTAACCGTTACAGTTGCGGTTTTGGTCTTACCGTTGTAAGTATACTCAGCTGTTGAAAGCTTAATTGTTTTTGGATAATTGATTTTTGTATTACTTGCAACCTTACTGCAAACCGTACACTTTTTTACCACACTACCATTCTTCTTTAGTGTTGCTTTGGTGGTTGTTGTTTTGTAATTGTGGGTTGTAAGCTTTGCAATTGTCTTACGCTCGGTGATAATTATGCCGCATTTAGAACATTTTTTACCATCGGTAAGTCCTGTCTTAGAACATGTTGCGGCATATCCTTTGAAAACAACAGGCTTGTGACCATTAATACATGTGACACCATAATGCCAGGTTGCAGAATCAAGGGGTTTATTGTAGCTATCAATATTAATACTTGCCTTTTGCTCTTTAGTACCGCCATAATATACATTTTTGATGATATTATTACCAAAAGCTTCTTGTTTTATATGAGTAACACTTGCCGGAATATAAACGCTTTCAATAGTATCAAGATTACAAAAAGCAGTACCACCTATACTGGTAACTCCATCAGGAATTACGCTATTAACACAACCCCAAACAACTTCATTTGTTGCTTTGTTGATTATACAGTTACCTTCAGCTCGATAAACAGGGTTATTACTATCCACCGTTAAAGAAGCAAGCTTTGTATTATACATAGTCTGATAATAGCCAATATTTGTAACACTTGCGGGAATATGTAATGTTTCCATTTCCGGACACAATGCAAAAGCATAATGGCCTATGCTCTTAACACTATTAGGGATAACACTAGTATTGCAACCTAATATAATTTTATTCGTAGAGCGTTCAATTAAACAGTTGTTTTCAGCACGATAAGTCTGGTTGGATTCATCAACAGTAATTGTATTAAGACTTGTACAACTTACAAAAGCGGAAATCGGCTCAGAAATAGATTTTAAGCTTGCAGGAAGATGGATTTTTTCAATTGAAGTACACTCGTTAAATGATGGTTCATCCAAAGTTTCAACACTATTGCCAAATGTAACATTTTTAAGTTTAGAACAGCCGGCAAAAGCTCCTAAAATGTTTTTAACACCATCACCTATCACTACTTCTTCAAGCTTTAGACAACCTGCAAAACACTTTTTTAATGTCTCTACGCCGTCACCAATTACAACTTTCTTAATGTCAGGACATCCATAAAACGCATATTCACCTATAGCTTCAACACTATCCGGTATAGTTATACTTTCAATACCCTTGACTTTATAAAAAGCATAGTTACTTATTTTAGTTACATCATTCGGGATTGACAAATTTATTACCGGTTCATTATTAAGATAAAGTTCTGCACCCCAACTTAAAGGATTTGCATTGCTTTTTTCAAATTCTATGTTGCACCAAGCGGAAAGATTTGTTATATACACCTTTTCCAATGACATTTTTTCATCAGAATAAGTGGCAAAAGCTGTTTCTTCAATATAAGTAACAGTATCAGGAATAGTAACGCTTGTAATATCCTTACAAGCAAAAAAGGCGTGATATCCTATTTTAGTTACGGGTAAACCACCTAAAGTAGAAGGAATAATTAGTGAACCGCTATATGTTTCAGGAAAATCGGTTATAGTAACTTCGTTATTTGAAACTTCATAAGTAAAATCGCCATCGGTTAAAGCAGAAGCAGTTAATATAGCACTGCCCGGCAACACCGAAACAACCAATAAAATAACGAGAAGTAATGAACAAAGCTTTTTCATAATAAATCTCCTATAAATTTTCATTATACTTGTTTATTTTATTATACCAAAAATTCTGACAAAATAAAGTATTTTATTTCCAATTTTTCGTATATGTTATGAAATAAAAACTCTTAAAATTATAAAGTTTTTCAAGTTTTGAAATAAATTTGCAGAAAAATCAATGTATTTAACTATTTTTTCCATATACATTTACTATTTAGTAGGTTATACTTAGTCTATAAAATTGTACATTATACATATATTGCATAGTTTAAACATTTTTACAAAGAAACTTTATTCAAATGGAAAAACAATGCAAATCTTCTAACGATTGGGAAGATTTTACTAGTTTTAGTGATTTTTGTTGCTATAACATAAAAAATAAAAGATGTATAATTACTATGTATTTATTAAATTTTTGCTATGGAGGGAATTAATATGAAACCAAAAATCTACAAAGCACTTAGTATTTTGTTAGCGCTTGCTATCTTAGTATCTACTTGCGTTTGCGCAATTGGTACGGTAGCTGCTAAAGAAGTGACTTACTACGTAAGTGCTGCAGCAGGTGAAACTAAGGACGGTACTAACGATTACCCATTCTTAACTGTTTGCGAAGCAATTGAATATGCAAATGGCTTGGATTATGCCGAGAACGATACCGTTAATGTTGTAATCCTTGATGAAGGCACTGTTAATTGGGGTGTCTATAATAAAACCAATTTCCTTAAGTATCCCTACACGCTTAATGTTTCGGCACAAAATGCCACAACAGAACTTTTACTTAATTCCGATTCTTATGTTGGCGGAAAAACCAATTTTGACAATCTAAAACTAAATACCGCCAGCAGATATTTTTATTTTTGCGGTAACGATGTAACATTTGGCTCTAACCTCACCTCTTCTGCTAATATTCCGTGGTATTTGGGCGAAGAGAGTCCCAAAACCTTTAATAATGATATCAATGTTGAATTTGATAACCAACTTGATAAGCTTATTATGTGCGGTTGGTGGGGTACAACGTTTAATTGTGATATTAATATAACATATAACCACAACAGTTCACCCACTTTTTCGTTTGGTGCAGCCAGCGATCAAGCCGCAAACTATAATGGTAATATTAACTTTAACTTTAAAAACGCTACTGGTGTAACCTTTAAAGAAACTAAAATTGCCGCAAAAAACTTTGGTTCAAATGCAGCTATTCAGGTTATTAACTCTACAGGTATCAACACAATAACCGCAGATAATGCAGGCTTTGATTCAATTACAAATTCAAACATTGCAGACGTTCCAAGATGGACAATTATAAATAACTCAGGTTATAAGGATGCTATCAACTTTACCGATACTGCAGGTGTCTACAAAATTGATAAAACCTTGCTTGCTGAAGCTACCAATTATTTAGGCGATGTTGTAGCTGAAGCAACATTAGTGGATGAAGATGACCAATATAAAACCCTTGACCTTAGAGAGTTTGGTGCAGGTGAATATACTATTGATATTTTCACAACACCCGTAGAAGCAACCTACTATGTAAGCGCTAGCGGTAATGACGCTAATGACGGTGAAACCGAATCTACCGCTTTCCTAACCTTTGCAGGTGCTATTGCAAAGATTAACGAAAAAATCAAAAGTTCAAAAGATATAGTCAACCTTGTATTATTAGACAATATTAAGTGGGGCTCAAATTCATATCCCACATATCCATATATCCTTAAAGTTACAGCTAAAAATGCTACAACCGCTCTTTCACTTGCCGGTGCTCCAGGCGGTGGCGAAGGTTCCCTTGGCGGTAAAACTTATTTTAGTAATTTATCTCTTAGCGGTAGTTACTTCTATTTAGGCGGTAACAACTTAACCACAGATTCAAGCTTTACTCAATCCAATAACTATTGGCATTTAGGCGGTAATAAACTTAGAAGATATAACGATGATATAAACCTTGAGCTTAATCACGAGTTTAAAAATATTCTCGTTATGTGCAATTGGTATAGCGGAACCTTTAATGGTGATATTAATATAACCTATAATTACAATAATACACCCACATTCGCATTTGGCTCGAGTAGTAGCGGTCACACTGTAGACTATAACGGCAATCTTAACTTTAACTTTAAAAATGCTACAGGTGTAAACTTTACAAACCGTGACCCCAACGGCCAAAAGAACTTCGGAGAAAATGTTGCTATTCAGGTTATAAACTCAACAGGCGTTGATACTATAACCGCAGATAACGAAGGTTTTAAGTCGCTAACTAATTCAAATGTTGCAGACATTCCAAGATGGACAATTACCAATAACTCAGTCTATAAGGATGCTATCGACTTTACAACTATCGCCGGTGTTTATAAAATTGATAAAACTATGAACGCTTCCGTAACAAACTCTTCGGGTGAAGTTATAGAAGCCATCTTAGTTAACGCTAACGACAAATACAAAACTCTTGACCTTAGGAAATTTGGCGCAGGCGCATATACTGTTGAAATTTTCTCCGAGCCAAAAGAATATACATATTACGTAAGCGCAACAGGTAACGATACTGCTAACGGTGAAACCGAATCTACCGCTTTTAAAACACTTACAGGCGCTATTGCAAAGATTAATGAAACAGTAACTGGTACAAGAGATACCGTTAACCTTGTAATCCTTGATAATGGCAATATCCATTGGGGCTCTAATAAATATCCCACATATCCTTACACACTTAAGGTTACAGCTAAAAACGCCGAAACAAGGCTCAGTTGTATTGATCCCGATACTAGTACTAATACTGATATAAATGCTCTTGGTGGCAAAACCTATTTCGATAATTTTAATTTTTATCCTGATTACTTTTATTTATGCGGTAACGATTTAACCACAGGTTCCAACTTCACCCAACGTGCAAAATATTGGCATTTAGGTAATGAAAGTGGTACCAAGTATAATACCGATATTAATATTGAGTTGAATCACCATTTGAATGATATGTTTGTTGTGGGCGGTTATTACACCAACACATTTAATAAAGATATTAATATAACTTATAATCACAACAGTACTCCTCAATTCAGATTTGGTTCAACCGGCAATAATAACACAACAACATATCGCGGTAATATTAACTTTAACATCAAAAACGCTACAGGTTTAACACTTGCAAACCGTAACAACGGTACAAAAATCTTTGGTGAATGTACTGCTATTCAGGTTATTAACTCAACAGGAATAGATACCATTAGCGCTACTAATTTTACTGAAGATGTAACAAATTCAAGTATTGAAGGCACCGATAAAACTTTCGCCGATGTTCCAAGATGGACTATTAAAAACGCTACAGGCGACAAGGATGCTCTCTCCTTTGTTTCGGGCGTTGCAGGTAAGTATAAAATAAATATTGATACCAAAGTTTATGATGTTAAAGTATTCGATGCTTCAGGCAATGAAATAACTGCTACTGTTGTTAAAGATGGTTATATTGATATTGCAGGTGCAGGTCTTACAGCAGGTACTTATACTGTAATGGTTGAAGAAGCTGAATCGCATAATTACGATGAGTATATTAATTATCGCAATGATCTTGGTAATACCTATAGCAAGCTTACAAAGGATAAAGAACTTAATGTTGTTTACTTTGGCGGTTCTGTAACTGCAGGTACAGGTTCAAGCGATAGTGAAGTTACTTCTTGGCGTGCACGCGTTGGTAACTGGCTTAAGACTAACTTCCCTGCTGCCAATGTTACTAACTATAGACAAGCTATTGGTGAAACAGGTACTTACCTTGGTTGCTACCGTGTAGCAAAAGATGTTGTTTCCAAAGCACCCGATTTACTATTTATTGAATACTCAATTAACGATTATTATGATTCTGCAAGCTATGACCGCGCTCAAATGCAGTTTGAAACAATTGTAAGAGAAGTTAAAACCGCATATCCTAATTGCGATATTGTGACAATACTTGTAACTAACTATGGTACTGTAGAAAACGCGCGTAAAAACATAATGCATGGAGCAGCACAAGCTCACGAAGATATTTGCAAGGCTTATAATATTCCTTCAATTTATGTAGGTGGTGCTCTTGGTGATGCATTAGGCGAAACCTGGACCGCAAAGGATAACTATGAAGACGATGATGTTTGGATGAACTACGTTGCTGACTCGGTTCACCCCAATGATGCAGGTTATGAAATTTACTACAATGTTATTAAAGAATTCCTTAATAATGAGCTAAAGCACAGTAAATATGACGGCACTATTAAAACCAACCCAATGCCGCAAATTCAGAACAAGTACAAATACTTATTCGACGGCGATATTACATATATCGATGAAGGCGACACAACTAAGGTAACATACGATACTACAAATGAAGGCATAATTTATGAGCCTGACAAAAACCCTGGTATTGTATCAAAGGATGATTACTGCGGTATACTTTATGTTAAGCCCGGATATGATGGTACAATCTCCGTAAACTTTAAGGGTACAGAACTTGTTATGTTAGCATGCTATGGTTACGATAAAACTAATGAATATCAGGTAAGTGTTGATGGCGGCGAGACTTGGAAAACTATGCAATACACGGACAAAAACCCTGTTGTTATTGCGGCAGGTCTTGAAAGCGGAGAACATACCGCACTTATCAAGCCGGCAATTAACCAACAGATAGGCATTACGGGCTTCTTCTCACGTGATGTTGACAAGTCTTCTAACATTCTTAACATTGCTGACCTTGTAAACGCAGATGAAAAAATCACTGCTAATACAACCGAAGCATATTTCGACTACAACAACGATGATGTTATAGACCAAAAAGACGTTGCAACCGTTAGAAAGATTCTTCTTAATAACAAATAAACCCTTGCAGCCGCTTTATGCGGCTGCTTTTTGTTATAATCTATATATTTTACTTATTTAACCACAAAACAGATGTGAAAAGTAACAAAATGATAAATATTTAACAACTTTCTCTTGCCTTTTTTAAATTTTATGGTATAATAATCGTTACCCCTTATTCTATGGGGTATACATATTTTTCTTAAATAGTACTTGAAGGGAGTAATCATGGAAAAAATTATTGTAGCTTTAACCTTTGCGGGTTCTGTACTCGCACTATTGTTTGCGCTATTAATGTCGCGCAAGGTTTTAAACTTTTCAGAAGGCACCGACCTTATGAAAAAAATCTCACAATCAATTAGAAAGGGCGCTAACGCTTACTTAAAACGACAGTATAAAATTGTTTTAATTTTCTTTGCTGTTATGTTTTTAGTTTTGGCTGTTATGGCTGTATTTAAGCTTTTAACCCCTTATGTTCCATTTGCTTTTGTAACTGGCGGTTTTTTCTCGGCTTTATCGGGCTTTATTGGTATGAAAATTGCCACACTCGCAAATGCAAGAACTGCTAATGCCTGTCAAGAAGGGCTTAATAAAGGTCTTCGTATTGCCTTTTCGGCAGGTAGCGTTATGGGCTTTACTGTTGTAGGTCTTGGTCTTTTAGATATTTCGGTTTGGTTTTTCCTTTTAAAATTTGTTTTTAAATTAAGTGCCGAATCTATTACAAGCGCAATGCTTACCTTCGGTATGGGTGCTTCTTCAATGGCTTTATTCGCCCGTGTTGGTGGCGGTATCTTTACAAAAGCTGCTGACGTTGGTGCCGACCTTGTAGGTAAGGTTGAAGCAGGTATACCCGAAGACGACCCACGTAACCCAGCTGTTATTGCCGATAATGTTGGTGATAATGTTGGTGACGTTGCAGGTATGGGCGCCGACCTATATGAATCATATGTAGGCTCCGTTATTTCAGCCTGTGCTTTAGGTGTTGCGGCATTCCACACTATTGAAGCAATGGCACTACCTATGCTTTTAGCCGCTTTAGGTGTTGTATGCTCCATAATAGGTACCTTCTTTGTAAGAACTAAAGAAGGTGCAACACAAAAGCAATTACTTTCAGCACTTTCTCGCGGCACAAACTTCTCGGCAATTACTATTGCTATTGTTGCTCTTCCCCTTATTTATTGGGTATTGGGCAAAGCAAACTGGAAAATATATTTTGCTATTTTAGCAGGTCTTATTGCAGGTGTGCTTATAGGTAAAGCAACCGAATACTTCACTTCCGATGGCTTTAAGCCCACACAAAACCTTGCAGGCACTAGCGAAACAGGTACTGCAACAATAATTATCGGCGGTTTATCTGTTGGTATGCTTTCAACCTTAATGCCAATTATAATTATTTCAATTTGTGTTTTAGTTGCCTTCTATGTTTCAGGTGGTGCTACAAACGCTTCTTTAGGTCTTTATGGTATTGCTTTATCAGCAGTTGGTATGCTATCTACTCTAGGTATTACCCTTGCAACCGATGCTTACGGCCCCGTTGCCGACAATGCAGGCGGTATTGCACAAATGGCAGGGTTGGATGAAAAGGTTCGCGAAAGAACCGATGCACTTGATTCACTTGGCAACACTACCGCCGCTACAGGTAAGGGCTTTGCAATAGGCTCTGCCGCGCTTACCGCACTAGCACTTATGGTATCATACATAGATAAAGTTAAATCTATTGATGGCGGTTTAGAAAAAATTGCAGATTTAAGTATAACTAATCCCACCGTTTTAACCGGTCTTTTCATTGGTGCTTGCCTCCCCTTTGTTTTTGCAGCTATCACAATGAATTCGGTTGGTCGTGCAGCACAAAGCGTTGTAAAAGAAGTTCGCCGTCAGTTTAAGGAAATTACAGGTCTTATGGACGGTAAGGCTGACCCTGATTATGAAAGCTGTGTTGACCTTTGCACTAAGGCAAGCCTTCGCGAAATGGTATTACCTACCATTGTTGCTGTAGTTGTACCTGTTATTGTAGGTTTAACTCTTGGCTGCACAGGTGTTGTTGGTATGCTCGCAGGTGCAACCGCTTCAGGCTTCTTAATGGCAGTATTTATGTCAAACTCGGGCGGTGCCTGGGATAACGCTAAAAAGTATATAGAAAGTGGTGTACACGGCGGTAAGGGTTCTGAAAACCACAAGGCTGCGGTTGTTGGCGACACTGTTGGCGACCCCTTTAAAGATACATCAGGTCCCGCAATCAACATTCTTATAAAACTGCTTTCAATGGTTTCCATTGTATTTGCCGCAGTTGTTGTAAGCTTCTCAATTTTATAATTGAAATTTTTTACGGCTCGTCTTATGGCGGGCCGTTTTTTGTTATTAAAAATAACTTTTTTGCGCAAAACATTGATAATTAAATAACAATGAATTTGCACAAATTATATTGCTTTTTTATGGAAAAAATAGTATAATAGTCTAAATAGTGTTTTATAGTACAAATATAGTATTATGTATAAAAAACACTATGTTTCAAACCATAAAAATAATAATTATTAGAAGAAAGGGAATTTTTAAAATGGCGTTTTATCTTAAAGGCGTAAAGCTTTCTCACAAGAAAAACTCGTGCCCCGAGAAAGCAGAAAAAATTTCTGTCAAAAGCGTTACAATTCCTATGTCAATGCATATAGGTCGCCCTGCAAACGCAGTAGTTAAAAAGGGTGATACCGTAGCAGTGGGTACACTTATAGGCGAAGCGACCCAGGGTCTTTCCTCCCCTGTTTATTCAAGTGTTTCAGGCACAGTACAGGGTGTAGTTGAAATTTTACTTTCAAACGGTATGACAGGCTATGCTGTTACTAT
Organism: Acutalibacteraceae bacterium; assembly: GCA_045602785.1. Taxonomy (GTDB): domain Bacteria; phylum Bacillota; class Clostridia; order Oscillospirales; family Acutalibacteraceae; genus UBA737. Next base: position 24,811 of record JAZSCF010000058.1, on the reverse strand, counting down.
TGAATCCGACGGCGAGATGACACTTGACAGTAGTATTACCCCACCTACAGTAAATACAAAGGAAGATTTAATTGATGCCCTTTCTAAAAGCGGTATTGTAGGTCTTGGTGGTGCAGGCTTCCCTACTTCTGTTAAATTTAAAACAGACAAGCCTATAGAATATCTTATTATAAACAGTGCCGAATGTGAACCATACATCACAAGCGATAATTACACTATGCTTAAAAAAGCCGATATGATGGAATACGCTATTGAAACTTTAGTGAAATATTTCTGCATACAAAATGTTATTATTGGCATTGAAAAAAATAAACCTAAGGCTATTGCTAAAATGCGTGAGCTTTCAAATAAATTTAACAATGTTTCTGTTAAAGTATTACCTACCATTTACCCCCAAGGCGGTGAAAAGGTTATGGTTTACCACACAACAGGCAGAGTTGTTAAAGAAGGCGGTCTTCCTATTGATGTTGGTTGCGTGGTTTGTAACTGCACCACACTTGCCGAAATAGGTAAATACCTTAAAACAGGTATTCCGCTTGTAGAAAAGGTTGTAACCATAAGCGGTGATGCAATAGAGAACCCACAAAATATTATTGCACCTATAGGCACTCCAATTAAAGATGCTTTCGAATTTTGCGGTATAAATACCGAAATTGCAAAAGCGCTTTATGGCGGACCTATGATGGGTATTTCTGTAACCGATTTAGAAAAGCCGATTCTCAAAAACACAAACGCATTACTTGCTTTTTCAAATAAAGAAGCATTTGTACCAAAAACTACTGCTTGTATTCGTTGCGGTGCTTGTGTTAACCACTGCCCGTTTGGTATAAGCCCTGTTGCTATTTTAAAATCCTACAAAGAAGAAGATTATTTAGGTATGAAAAAAGCAGGTGCGCTTTTATGTATGGAATGTGGATGTTGTTCTTATGTATGCCCTGCAAAAATACCTAATGTTCAGAATAATAAGCTTGCAAAAGAAGCTATTCGCAAAGAAGCTCAAAGGGAGGTAAAATAAAATGGAAAAACTGCATATTTCAGTATCTCCTCATATCAGAAGCGCTATAACTACTCAAAAAATTATGCTTGATGTTGTAATTGCGCTCTTACCTGCCGCTATTGCAGGCTGTATTATTTTCGGTCTTTGGGCATTATGGGTTATTTTAACTTGTATCATTTCTTCTGTTGCTTTTGAAGCGTTATTCAACGTTGCAACCAAAAGAACCCAAACCATAAACGATTTAAGTGCCGTAGTTACAGGTCTTTTATTAGCGCTTAACCTACCTGCTAATACTCCCCTTTGGCAAGCTGTAGTAGGTTCCGCATTTGCTATAATTATTGTTAAATGCATTTTTGGCGGCATTGGTTGTAACCTTGTTAACCCCGCAATTACTGCCCGTGTATTTATGCTTGTTGCTTTTGCCAATTTAGCAAAGCCGGCTTTTCCGTTAGATGCTACATCTTCGGCTACTCCACTTGTTGAATTAGCCAATGGCGGCTCCCCGTCCCTTGTTGACCTATTCTTAGGTAATATAGGCGGTGCTTTGGGTGAAACTTCAGCATTAGCGCTTCTTATAGGCGGCGCGTATCTTTTAGTTCGCCGCGTTATTACCTGGCATATTCCTGTTGCAACAATTTTAACAGTATTTGTTTTAAGCTTTTTATTAGACGGTTTTAGTGTTATAAATGCTTTATCTTGGGTGTTATCAGGCGGTCTAATACTTGGTGCTTTCTTTATGGCAACCGATTATGTAACCTCTCCATCGGTTGCAAAGGGCAAAATCGTATTTGGTATAGGCATTGGTCTTATTACTGTTTTAATCCGTTTTTACGGCAACTATCCCGAGGGTGTATCCTTTGCAATACTTATGCTTAACATTTTAAACCCTTATATTGAAAAATTCGCAAAAAGAAAACTGTTTGGAGGTAAGCAATATGAAGAATAATTTAAAAAGCGTTATCTCCCTTACAGTTATTTGTATTGTAACATCTATTCTTTTAGCGGTTACTAACCAGCTTACCGCTCCCATTATTAAAGAGCAGGAAGCTGCCGCAGTAAACGATGCCTTAACAGTAGTTCTTCCAAACGGTGAAGACTTTAAGTCAGTTGATATTACCGCACACACCTTACCCGACACTATAACCGAAGCCTTTAGTGAAAAGAACGGCGGTTATGTTTTCAAAATGGAAACTACAGGTTATGATGTAAACTTTATAATTCTTTGCGGTATTGATAAGGATGGCGTTGTAAAAGGCGCTACCTGTATTTCAAGTAAAGAAACCTTGGGCTACGAAAAAACCTACGGTGATACTTTAAAGGATAAAACCCTTAATGATATTGATGCTGTGGAAACTATAGCGGGTGCTACAAAAACAACTTCCGCCTATAAAGGCGCTATTAAGGATGCGCTTAACTCATTCGTAATATTAAACGGCGGTACTGCTGATTTACGAAGCGAAGAAGAAATTTTAGCCGATAATCTAAATACCGCATTACCTGATGCAAAAGGTGAATTCACTACTGTTTTATTACTCGAAGATAACAGCAGTGTTGACACCATTTATAAAGCTTTAAATAATAGCGGTTATGTATTTGTTATTGGTGAAGAGTTTATCGGCACTGATGCAGACGGTAAAATTTTAACCGAAACATTAGAACAAAATAAAACTATTGTTGAAAATGCAAGACAGGCTCTTTTAAAATGGACTGACAGTACTATCGATTTAACAAAGTTTGAAAATATGCCTGCAACCATTGAAACCGCATATAAAACCGAAAACGGTAACTATCTATTTATTTTACACGCAGCAGGCTACGGTATTAACGGTGGCGATAAATACCACCCCGCATCAGGCGCGCCGATTGTAATTAAGGTTTCTGCTTCAAAGGATGGTAAAATAATTTCCTGTGAAACCATAGCACAAAACGAAACCGCAAATATTGGTTCTAAGTGTGCAGAAGAAAGCTTTTATTCACAATTTAACGGTAAAACCGAAAACGATTACACACAAATTGATGCTATAAGCGGCGCTACCATCACTACTGATGGTTATAAAAACGCCGTTGGCGATGTCTTCACAGCTATTAAAATTTTGAAAGGAGTATCTTAAATGAAAAATAACAGTAATCTTTCTATTATTCTTAAAGGTATCCTTTTAGAAAACCCTGTATTTGTTTTAATTTTGGGTACTTGCCCCACACTTGCAACTACTAAAACCGTTATTGGTGCTATTGGTATGGGTATTGCTGCTACTGCAGTTTTAATTTGCTCAAACATTGTTATCTCACTACTTCGTAGCGTAATCCCCGACAGTGTGCGAATCCCTTGCTATATTGTAGTTATTGCAAGCTTTGTAACAATTGTTGAAATGGTAATCCACGCTTATGTTCCTGTTATTTACGATTTATTAGGCGTTTACCTACCGCTTATTACGGTTAACTGTATTATACTTGGCCGTGCAGAAATGTTTGCAAATAAAAACAATGTTGCAAAATCCGCTTTAGACGGCTTAGGTATGGGTCTTGGGTTCTGTGTAGCCCTTGTTCTAATGGCTACCGTTCGTGAAGTTTTAGGTGTTGGCAGCTTTGCAGGTATCTCTATTCCCTTCTTAGAGAACTATACCATTAAGTTTATGCAAGAAGCCCCTGGTGGTTTCTTGGTATACGGTGTTTTAATTGCTTTAGTTTATAAGATAACTCACGGTAAAGCTCCTTATAAAAAAGAATTTTCGTGTGATGGTTGTCCTTCAGCAGCTTTTTGTAATAAAGCTCACTGTCAAGAAGCAAAGGAGGAAATATAAATGGACGCTTTTAAAAGTTTAGTTATAATTATGTTATCCGCAGTCTTTGTTGACAACTATGTATTAACCCGTTTCTTAGGTATTTGTCCCTTCTTAGGCGTTTCTAAAAAGTTGGATTCAGCTGTTGGTATGGGTGTTGCCGTAACATTTGTAATGGTAATGGCAACTGCAGTTACTTGGCCTATACAAACCTATATTTTAGGCGAAAAACTTGCATATTTGCAAACCATAATATTTATTCTTATTATTGCTTCGCTTGTACAGTTTACCGAAATGGTACTAAAGAAATTTATCCCTGCTTTGCATAAGTCACTTGGTGTATATTTACCCCTTATTACTACCAACTGTGCTGTATTGGGTGTTGCTATTAACAACATTAACGAAAGCAATTTTAACTTCTTGCAATCAATAATTAATTCCATTGGTGTTGGTCTTGGATTTTTGCTAGCTATGGTAATTTTCTCAGGCCTTCGCTCAAAAATTCAGGAAAGCGAAATCCCCGAAAGCTTTAAGGGTCTACCTGCAACACTAATTGCTGCTTCCTTTGTATCCCTTGCTTTCTTCGGATTTGGCGGTATTATTGAAAATCTTTTTAAATAGGTGAAAATATATGACAAGTATTTTAACTGCTTTTCTTACAGTTACAGTTATCGGCTTAATTGCAGGCGTACTGTTAGCATTGGCGTCACATTTCTTAAGCGTGCCCGAAAACGAAAAGGTTAAAGAAGTTCGCGCTTGCTTACCAAGTATTAACTGTGGTGCTTGCGGATATAACGGTTGTGATGAATACGCTAAAGCTGTTGCTGAAGAAGGCGCTAAAACTAATCTTTGTATTCCCGGTGCCGACTCGGTTGCTGCAAATGTTGCTAATGTAATGGGCGTTGAAGCTCAAGATGTTATTGAAATGGTGGCATTTGTAGGTTGTAACGGCAATAACGAAGCCACCACCAAAACTAATAATTATAATGGTATTAACACCTGCTCTGCCGCTTCTATGATTTACGGCGGCCCTAACGCTTGTAAATACGGTTGCTTAGGTTGTGGCGACTGCGCAGTAGACTGTCCTGTATCTGCAATCTGCTTAGAAGACGGTATTGCCCGCGTTAATCCAAGTATTTGTATTGGTTGTGGTCTATGCGCTACAAAATGCCCTAAAGGCATTATTAAGCTTATTCCGCAAGTTGCTAAGGTTGCTGTAATGTGTAACAGTAAAGAAAAGGGCGGCCCTGCACGTAAAAAATGCCAAAACGCATGTATTGGCTGTAAAAAGTGTGAGCTTAACTGCCCCAGCGGTGCTATTAAGGTTCAGGATAACTTAGCTCAGATAGATTATTCAAAATGTACCTCTTGCGGTATTTGTGCTGATGTCTGCCCCACTAAATGCATTCATAAATTAGGCTAAAATGCGTAAAAATAAAGTTATAAATGATATCTTTTTAGTTTTAGGCTTTTTGATTATTGCACTTGTAATTTTCATTATCTTTAAGTCTAATCTTAAAGAAGGTAGCATTGTTAAAGTATCTGTTGACAACAACGTTAAAGATTGTTATAATATTAACAATGATGGCGAGTTTGTTATTAATGATGGCAAAAATACTAACACTCTTGTCATTAAGGATGGTTCGGCTTTTATAAGCCATGCAAACTGTCCCGACAAGATTTGTGTAGCCCATAGACCAATCTCTAAAACAGGCGAAACTATTGTTTGTTTGCCACATAAGCTTGTAGTTGAAATTACGGAAGAGTGAATAGTATGCTAAAACCAAAAAAGCTTACATTAATAGGTCTTTTGGCGGCGCTCGCTATTGTTCTTTCCTATGTTGAAATGCTACTACCCCCTATCTATGCGGCAATTCCGGGTATAAAATTAGGTCTTGCGAATGTAGTAAGCGTTATACTTTTGTATACGCTATCGGTTAAAGAAACTGCTCTTGTAACACTTGTGCGCGTTCTTACCGTTGCGCTAATTTTTGGTAATTTTATGACCTTGGCTTACAGTGTAGCAGGTGCGTTTTTAAGCATTACTGTAATGGCTTTACTTAAAAGAACAAATCTATTTTCAACCGTTGGTGTTAGTATTGCAGGTGGTGTTTGCCATAATTTAGGGCAAATAATTGTAGCTATACTTATAACATCTACTGCCGAAATTGGCTATTATATGATTTTTCTTTGCATTAGTGGTATTTTATCAGGTGCGCTTATAGGAGTTGTGGGTGCATTGGTAATAAAATATACAAAAAATTATAAAGGATGGAAATTATGAAAAAATTACTTAGTATTCTCCTAATGGCAATTTTAGTTGCAACTCTATTCTCTTTTGCAGGTTGTAGTAAGCCCGAAACCTTAAAATTCGGCCTAGGCACTTATGCCTATACAGAAAATGTTGCTTCCGCTTCAGGCACCAAGAATGGCGCTATGGATGTTGTAAGCACTATCGCCGCTGTTTTACTTTCTGAAGACGGCAAAATCGTTAAGTGTGAAATCGACTGTGCTGACACCGCACTTAACTTTAATGAAAAAGGCGAATTTATAGCAATTTCCGATTTCAAAACCAAGTACGAAAAAGGCAAAGACTACGGTATGGTTGCATACGCTGGCGCAAAAAAAGAATGGTTTGAGCAAGCTGACGCTTTTGAAGGTGTTGTTGCAGGCAAGAACATTGACGAAGTAAAGGCGCTTGTTGCTAACGAAGGTAAAGGTACTGATGAAGTTGTAAATGCAGGCTGCACTATTGCTATTGCAGATTTTGTTTCTGCTTTAGAAAAGGCTGTTGCAAACGCTAAAGATTCTGCCGCTACTGCAGAAGATACCTTAAAAATCGGTGTTGTATCTACTCAAACAGGCACAAAGGCTACCGATAAAGCTGCAGGCTCTAACGAAGTTGAAACCACCTATACCGCTGTTGCTGCTAAAGATGGCAAGGTAACCGCTGCTATTACTGATGCTTACCAAGCTGCCGTTGCATTTGATGTAAAGGGCGTAGCTTCTACTAAGGCTGCTGATATCGCCACCAAGCTTGAAAAAGGCAAAGATTACGGTATGGTAGCTTATGGCGGCGCTAAATTAGAATGGTTTGAACAGGCTGCCGCTTTCGATGCAGAGCTTATTGGTAAAACCACAGATGAAATTACTGCTTTAGCAACTGCTGATGGCAAACCTAACGATGCACTTGTAACCGCAGGTTGCACCATTGGTGTAAGCGATATGGTTAAAGCCGCAGTTAAGGCTTCAAAATAAAACCAAATAAAAAGGGGCTACACAGCCCCTTTTCTTTTTAATATTATGAAAAAATTTTTATCTATGTTTTTAATTATCTTGCTTTGTATTCCCCTTACTTCTTGCAAAGCAAATATTCAAAAATTTACCGACTATTCTTTCGATAGCTTTGATACTGTCACTACAATTATCGGCTTCGAAACCAATAAAGAAACGTTTAATAAAAACGCCACACAAATAAAAGAATGGCTATTAGAATACCATAAGCTTTACGACATTTATAAATCCTATGAAGGTATTACCAACCTTTATACGCTTAACCGCTCACAAGGTGAGGCAGTTAAGGTGGATAATAGAATTATAGATTTACTTTTGTATTCTAAAGACCTTTATAAAAAAACTGACGGCAAGCTTAATGTAGCAATGGGGAGTGTATTGTCTATATGGCACAATTACCGCGACAAGGGGCTCAATAATCCCGAAACTGCTTCCCTACCTGAAATTAGTGACTTAAAGGATGCCTCGCTTTATATAAACTTTGACAATGTTGTGGTTGATTCAGCTGCGCAAACTGTACTTATTAAACATAAGCAGCTTACACTCGATGTGGGCGCTATAGCAAAGGGTTATGCCGCACAAGAAACAGCAAAGCTAATGGAAGCTGCAGGAATGACAGGCTATCTTCTTAATATAGGCGGTAATATTAAAATTGTTGGCAATCGACCCGACGGTAAAAAGTGGTCGGTAGGTATAGAAAACCCTGACAAAACAAGCAGTAAGGCTTATATTGAAGAATTAGGTCTTGATAATAATTCCTTAGTGACAAGCGGCTCGTATCAACGCTTTTATGTTGTAAACGGAAAGAATTATCACCATATAATTGATTCTGATACTCTCTACCCTGCCGAATATTTCTCTTCGGTTTCGGTATTGTGTGAAGACTCCGCTTTAGCGGATGGGCTTTCTACCGCACTATTTTGTATGCCCTATGAAAAAGGCAAAAAACTAATCGAAAGCTTTGACGGTGTTCACGCTTTATGGGTGACAAATAACGGCAAAAAGCTTTATTCCAATAATTTTAAAAACTATACTTTAAAATAGTAAAAGCGGACAATATGTCCGCTTTTTTATATACTATTAAATTGTATTTCTTTCACTAGGTATATAATACGATGGACTATTGCCAAATTGGTCTTTAAATATTCTTGAAAAATAAGCAGGGTCATCAAACCCAACAATCATCGACGTTTCAATAACCGAATATTCACCGCTTTTGAGAATTTCAAGTGCTTTATTTAGCCTTAACATATTTCGGTATTTTATAGGCGACATACCCTTTAATTTTTTAAAGCTTCTTCTAAACTGACATTCGTGAATATTTGAAAGACTAACAAGGTCTTTAACAGTTACATCGGTTAAATAGTTATCCTCCAAGTACAAAACCGCTTTTCGTATGGTGCGGTTTTTCTTTTTTAAATATTGCTTTTCCGAGTATTGCGCTACTATATTAAAAAGGGTATGCAATCGCGCTAAACATTCAAACTTATAACCGCGTGAAGACTGTTTCCAAAGCTCATACATTTCTAAAAAAAGCTTATAAAGCTTTCCGTCATAGTCCTTATAACACAATCCTAAATCATTAGAAAAGTTTATGTTCTTATGCTCCGAATCATAGACCTTAAAGTTAAGCGACAAAAACTCGCCCTCTTCGCCCTTTTCCCAATATGATTCATAAATAACGTTAGACGGTAAATAAACTATATCACCTGCCGAAAAAGTGAGTTCCTTATGTACTAAATCATCAAATACAATAGTACCTTTAACAATGTAAAAAAAGCGTTGATATAACACCCTTGAATCAAAACATACAAAATCATCGGGTGGTATTACCTTCTTTTTAACTGCGGCAAAATCGCTGATATAAAAATCTATATCAGAAAGTTTCCATATATTTTCTTGAAAGCTCATAATAATCACCAATACCGAATAATCCATTTTCATTTATATGGTACCATAAATGTTTTTGTTTTGCAACCAATAAGTACAATATTTGCTTATTACCGTTTAATATAACAAAAGTACCGTTTTGTCTATGTGCAAATTAAAATAAAATGTTATACTAAAATAAAAAAGATAAGGTGGTTTTGTTATGAATAAGCAACATAAAATTTGTATTGTTGGTATGGGCGAGTTCTCGGACTTTTTTATACCGCTTTTCAGAGATCATCCCGATGTAGCCGAAGTATCAATAGCTGATATTGTACCTGAACGTTGCGTTGCAGCAGGTAAAAAACACGGTGTTTCCCGTATGTTTACTTCCCTTGAAGATTTCTTACTAAACGGTAAGGATATTGACTGCGTTGCAATCTTTACACAGCGTCAGCTCCACGGCAGTATGGTTATAGATTGCCTTAAAGCCGGCAAGCACGTTTACAGTGCAGTTCCAATGGCTACAAGTGAAGAAGATATTGCAAAAATTATTGAAATAGTAAAAGAAACCCGTCTTACATATATGGCTGGTGAAACCTGTTACTACTTCCCTTGTGCAATCTTCTGCCGCGAGCAATATCGCAAAGGTGCTTTTGGTAAATTTGTTTACGGTGAAGCACAGTATTATCACGATATGGCAACATTCTATTATGCATTTGCTGCATCAGGCGGTAAGGATTGGAAACGCGTTGCAGGTATACCACCTATGTATTACGGCACACACTCCACTTCTATGATTCTTTCCGCAACAGATCAATATGTTAAAAAGGTTTCTTGTATGGGTTACCGTGACAGCCACGAAGACGGCGTATTTGGTGAAGGTAAAAACAATTGGGATAACCCATTCTCTAACGAAACTGCACTTATGGAATTATCAGGTGGCGGTATTGCACGTATTAATGAATTCCGCCGTGCAGGTATCCCCCACAAGCCTTCTTCATACATTACCTGCTTCTACGGTGATAAATGCGGTTATGAAGGCTCTGTTACACAACACGTTTTCATTAAGGGTACTCCTTCAGGCGTTGATGATACAAGAATCGACTATGTAAGCGACCTTCTTAACACCAATACTTACACCCGCTTAAAGAACGAAAACGCTTTTGATGTTAACACCTATCCTATTTCTGAGCCTGCTCATAGAGGCTTTGCACCTATCCACGATGTTGACAGACTTCCTCTTGCATTTAGAAGCTGTCCAGATACCGTTCACTATAACTCTCACCCATTCTTAGTTGACGATTTTATGAGAGCAGTAGTTTCCGGCAAATTGCCACCCAACAACGCTTGGGATTCCGCAAGATACACACTCCCAGGTCTTACCGCACACCTTTCAGCTATGAAGGGCGGTATGCCAATGGATGTTCCGGATTATGGCGATGCACCTGCTGATTGGGAAAGACTTACTTTTGAAAAAAAGGATTATTACGAATTTCTTAAATAAACTCAATTAATTTTTAAGCATTAGAAAACGGCACTTCGTAACGAAGTGCCGTTTTTGTTATTTAGTTTTCTTTGATTTTGCGCTAGACCAACTCGAATAGAACTTAGTTCCACTTACTGTCTTGTAAGTACGTACCCGAACATAATAGGTCTTTTTCGCTTTCAAACTCTTTATTGTAGCCGAAGTTGTTTTGTTACTCTTAATTGTAACGGTTTTAGCGCTCTTAAACTTCTTTGATGTACTATATTGGATTTGATATCCCGAGGTTTGAGAAGTTTGTTTCTTAAGCTTTACTTTTAGACTCTTTTTAGCAGCAGTTACCTTTGAAACACTGGTTTTCTTGGGGTTAATCTTAAAGTAAACCGTTTTCTTACCGGTATAGTCACCCTTAAAGGTAATTACTACCTTATATTTACCAATCTTCTTTCTGCCCGAAGCCATAGATACGGTATAATGTGTACCTTCTTTTAAGGTCTTACCTGTTTTATCCTTAACAGTAACCTTTGGGGTTCTCTTCTTGCCATTATATGTGTAGGAAGATGTTGAAAGCTTGATATTAGTTGGTGTTGGGTTGAGAGATTTAATCTTTGACCAAGAGCTGTATAAGGTTGTGTCGCCTATGGTTTTGAAAGAGCGCACCTTAAATTGGTATGTATTTGAGAAATTAGTACCCGACTGCCAAAATCCAATTGTATTGCTACCAGGTTTTAATACTCGTTCCCAACTTCCTTTGTTGATTTTACGCCAAATTTCATAACCTGTAACACCTGAAAGCTGTTTCCAAGAAACTTCAACCTTGGTTCCGCTAATTTTCAAATTATTAATTACAGGAGCAGGAACCGATACTTTATCCGAAACTTCTAAACAATAATCAGCTTGACCCTTATAGAACGAAGTAACATTAATATAGTTAGTGCCTTTAGAAAGCAATACATCAAAGTAGTGATGATCAGAAGCGGCAGCTGCATTAAAGGAATATAAACCTTGTGACTTACCTGCAGGTGAAATGTGTTTAACATAAACACCGCTTTCGCAGAGTTTAGCATAATTTTTAATTTTAATTCTTGCAATTGTATCCTTGGTAACGGTTATCGAATAATAATCTTCAGTATTATCTGTATAACCATACATTGGTTGATTAAATGCCATAACATCAGCAGTAGCTTTTTCATCATTTGATTCTGTTTCATAGCAATCAAAATCGACAAAAGCAAGTCCGAATATAAGGCGAAGTGCACCACCTTCAGGAATACTTGAAGAATAAATTGAAGGATATACTTCTAATATATAACTACCTTTTTCGAGACCCACTAAACGTTCATAAGCAGTTTCATTATCCCCGAAATGAGTAGATCTAACGCTCCAAACCTTTTCACCAAGAGCATTATTGTATTTATAAATGTTGTATGTCATATTCAATTCGTTGCCGTTTTTATCGAGAAAGCGATCGGTATAAAATTTCAAAACGCCATCATTAGCAAGATTAAATACAGTAGAATAGCAAGACTTGGTATAGTTGTCTCTTGTAAAATCATGATACCATTTACCAATGTTATAAGCTTCTGCCGCTGAAGACGTAATTGTTGGCAAACCAGCAAAAATCAGAATGACAGCCAATAAAAATGCAAGTATTTTTTTAGTTTTCATTTTAATTCCCCTTTGAAAATTTTGGTATTATTATAACATATTCAAATTAACAAATCAATCCAAACAGTAAAAAACTGAAAATAAAATTGTTTTGTATCACCTGTTTTTAAACACATATAACCAAAACAGAAGCTTTTTCACTTTTTTGCCAAATCTTTGTGTAAATAATATCTAAAAGATAAATATTCTAAAATAAAAGCAAAATAATTTATAAAAATTCAGTAATAAAAGCAAAACAAATAATCACCTTTATTCTGCTTTTTGTTCCTTCCTATAACGAGCGGGAGTACAGCCAACCTTTTGCTTGAATTGGCGAATAAAATGCGTTGTATTTTGGTAGCCTAAATTCCAAGCAATATCTTCGACCTTTTCTTCCCCCACAGCAAGCATATTTTTTGCCGAATTAATTCTTGCGTTTATAAGGTCAGCCATAGGCGAAATACCGTAAACCTTTTTATATATAGGATAAATGCGTGATGGACTTATTGCAACACGCTTTGCCATTTCTTCAACAGTCCAATTTATATTTAGTGTAGAAAACATCTCACCACGCAAATAGCGTAAAGCCTTTTTCGTTTCCTTTGATATTTCTGCAATGGGCTGAGATTCTACTGCTCTATTTAATTTAATAAACAGTTCTTGTATTTTAAGCTGTAAAAGCAGTTCTTTTTCAGGCAAATCGCCATAAAACTCACTTTCAAGCTCGCGTATTAACTGTGTAATAAAAGTATGTGGGCGCGGATAATATACTGTATCTAATTTAAAAGCAGAATTTTTTATAAACTCAGGAAGCTCGCCAGTAAAATGCATCCAGTCGTGTACCAAAGGCATATCACTTTTAAAATATTGTACAGTATCAATATCATAGAGTATTACCGCGTGGGGCTCGGTTTTTATTAGCTTTCCACCTACAAGTATCTCTACACTGTTATAAAAATGCAAAAGGGTATATTCACCGTATCCGTTAGGTCGACTTATGTAAAAGCCTGCCTTTTCAGGATAAGCGTGTCTAAGCTGCGTGATATTAACCAAAATCATCACCTCGCTTTAATAATAACACAAAAATAGGAAATGTCAATTTTTTCGATAGATTTTGCTCTTCATTTTTTGCTTATTTACATATATTCTAAAAACATAAAGCAAGGAGGTAATAAAACTGTGATTTATAGAACCGAACATCCAAAACCGCAATTTATGCGTAAAAATTGGCAAAATTTAAATGGTGAATGGCAGTTTGAGATTGATAAAAGCGTAAGCGGTATTGAACGCGGCTTTTATAAAAACGATTTTGAATACTCTATGAAAATCAATGTGCCTTTCTGTCCCGAAAGCAAGTTATCAGGTATAGAAAATGTTGATTTTCTAAATGCGGTATGGTATCGCAGAGAAATTTCTATCACCGAAGAACAACTAAAAGGTAGAGTAATTCTTCATTTTGGTGCGGTTGACTACGAAGCAACTATATACATCAACGAGCGAGCAGTCAGCAACCATAAAGGTGGTTATGTTTCATTCTCTTTCGATATTACCGAAAATTTAAAAGTTGGCAATAACACTATTTGCGTTTATGCCAAGGATAATACCCGTGATACATTAATCCCATCGGGTAAGCAGAGCACACAATATAACTCTTACGGTTGTTATTACACCCGTACTACAGGAATTTGGCAAACTGTTTGGTTAGAATTTGTCCCAAAAGATTACATTCAAAAAGCAAAATATATTCCAAACGCTATAAATGGAAGTGTTGATATTGAAGCAACGGTTTTAGGTGATGGCATATTAAAGGCGGAAGCCTTCTATGAAGACAAGCCTGTGGGTAAAGCCGAAATCGCTACAGGTGGCGGACTAAATCGCCTACATATCGACCTTACAGAAACTCATCTTTGGGAAATTGGTAACGGTAGACTTTACGACCTTGTTTTAAGCTTTAACGAGGACCGCGTAGAAAGTTATTTTGGTTTGCGTTCGGTACGGTTAGATGGTTATAAATTCCTACTTAATGAAAAATCAGTATTTCAGCGTTTAGTTTTGGATCAAGGCTTTTATCCCGATGGTATTTATACTGCACCTTCTGATGATGCACTCAAAAATGATATTGAACTATCTTTGGCTATGGGCTTTAACGGTGCTCGACTTCACGAAAAAGTATTTGAAGAGCGTTTCCTTTACCATTGCGACAAATTGGGCTACATCGTTTGGGGCGAATATCCAAACTGGGGTTTAGACCATACAAGACCTGATAGCATCTTATCCATACTACCGGAATGGCTTGAAGAAATTGAGCGTGATTATAACCACCCATCAATTATTGGTTGGTGTCCCTTTAACGAAACTTGGGACCGTTATGGTCGTAAACAATTTGACGGTGTTATAAAAAATGTTTATCTAGTAACAAAGGCTACCGACCCCTATCGCCCTTGCATTGATACAAGCGGCAACTATCACGAAATGACCGATATTTACGATGTTCACAATTACGAACAGAACCCTGACGTATTCCGCAGTCATTATGATACCTTACCCATAAATGGTACTTTTGTAGATGGTGCATGCTCTTCACCTGATAAAGCAGCAAGATATAAAGACCGCCAAAAATACACGCCCGGACTCCCCGTTTTCATAAGTGAATATGGTGGCATTGCGTGGAGTACAGATAAAAACGGTTGGGGTTATGGCAATGCGCCAAAAACCGAAAAAGAATTTTTATCACGCCTTGAAGGCCTTACCGATGCCATTTTGGAAAATCCCTGCATTATGGGACTTTGCTATACACAGCTAACAAATGTTGAGCAAGAACAAAACGGGCTTTACACCTATGACCGCAAACCCAAATTTGACCCCACTATAATAAGCCGTTTCTTTAAGAAAAAAGCCGCTATTGAAGATTAGAATTTTATATACCTACAATAAATATCCACCCGCATAGCGGGTGGTATTTCATTTTCGGGCATAGCCCTAACCGATACTGGCGGCGCACAAGTGCGCTTTTATGTTGGCCTGACAGCCATGCAAAGATTCCTAGCCACCCGTAAACGGGTCAAGGGCGTAGCCCTTGTCGTTTAAGGGGGTTACAGTGACAGCGAAGATATTATAAAATATGTGAAACTTGCCGTCAAATTGAAAACGTAGTTTTCACTCTTTGACGGCGTTTTAATAAAATTAAATTTTCGTCACCTAAGGGGGAAATCGAAATTCCCCCTTTAGGCGAATCTTTCCGCCCTTTCTTTTCGCCTACACAAGAAAGGGCGTGCCCGTCGCGGCATGAGCGACAATATAAAATTTTTTCTTTAACATAATTGTTCATCGGTTAACCTTTTTTGAACCACGCGACTATCGCGTGGTTTTCGTTATACAAAAATAAGCAGTCGCCTTTGCGACTGCTTATTTAAATTGTAATTAAATTATTAATTTTTCTTCTTTTTAATAACAAGGAAGAAGATTAATACGCCAACTACGATTAATGCAACAACCGATGCAACGATTACCCAAATAATCCAACCGTTATCTGCACCGTCAGCATCAGTATCACTGATAGAAGGTTCATATTTAAGCTTAATCTCTAAATTAACATTTTCTTTAATGGTAACTTTTCTGAACACATATTCACTACCATCAGAATTAATAGCATAAATCTCGTAGTCACCAACAGGAATATCTGCAAAGCCAAATACACCATTTGCATCAGTCACAGCTTCACCAACGCCTCTTAAGCCAACCTTTAAGTCTTTAACGGTTTCAAGGTTAGGTGTATAAACTGTACCCTTCAAGTTACCGCTTGGAACGATTTCTTCAACATTATCACCATCAGTGCTTGTTTGTGTATCTTCGCCTGTGTAATCATCAGTATAATCATCGCTATAGAAATCGTCACCCGAATAATCATCAGAACTATTGGTGTCTTCTACAACTACACCACTTGTATCACTAACAATAGTAAATACAACAACATCATCCTGCGAAATGTAAGATGTAAATCCGGTATGGATTTCTTCCTCACCGTCTAATATATACAAATCGTAGAAGCCTGTAACAATAACACCGAAGTTGAACGCACCCTTAGAATTTGAGGTAGCTTCATAAGAGTTTTCATCTGATTTCAATAAGAACTCAATGCCCTTTATGCCCTTGCCGTTTTGGTCCTTAAATGTACCCTTAGCCTTAGCATATGTTTCAAACGCCTCTTCTTCTAAAAGATCATCCTTATCCCACCACTCACCATCTTGTGGGTTATTAAGATAAACAAGATAATCCGCATAGCTAAGATCCCTATTCATAATCTTAAGTTCTTGATAGTTATCGGTCCAATAAGTCTTACCAGAACCGCCTCTGCTACCTGAGAATACTGCGCCCCAGAACTGATAGTTAAGGGTTATGTTATCAAGACCATCGTGGAAATTGCTTCCGCCTCTAAAAAGATTTTTCTTTTCAGGATCATTCTTATTATAAACAACACGGTCTAAAATCAAGCCTTCATCATGTGGAGAAAGACTTACACCAACAAAAAGCGTAGTACCTTCTGCCGCGTTTACACCCTCGGGTATTGTAAACTCAGCGACAACTCTATGGAAGTTAGCACCAGGAGTACCGGCTTTTCCTAACAAGGTGTCAGAAATAATTTCAACAGCCGCCACAGAATGTCTGTTATCTTCAACAACTATTGGTTTTGACAAATTATAAGACTGACTGAAAAGAGTATATTCGTATATATATGTTTCATTATCTTTAATATTGGTGGCTTGTTGTGCAATATGTTTACCACCACCGCCTAATTTGTAATAAAGCATCTTTTCAGGATTGTCTATTATAGGCTCGACATCTTTCTTATCAGAAAGAACATATTCGCCCGGAGCAGCTGATAAATCAACTAAACCACCTACATGTTTTACAGTAGCTTCTTCACCCTTACGAGTGTATGCGGTAGCGCCGTTTTTAATAGCAAATTTACCCTTCTCAGTAGTAAAGGTTGCAAAATCAATATCTTCGGCAACATTAGTAATGTACCATTTACCGCCTTCTACAGGTGTGTTATTAAACTTAACCTTAGTATTATAAGGAAGCTTAACGTCATCGTCGATAATTACATTTAATGTACCCTTAAGCTCAGCACCTGCACCAACAGTATTGATGGAGAATGCATCAGCTTGCTTAATGGTAACATTGATATTACCTTCATAAATATTTGGTGTACCTGCGCCGCGATCAGAACCATGGTTACCAAAAGCAAGAGATAACGAACAATCAGGGTTATCCCAAACAATATTAAAGTCACCAGTTGAAGTATGGCTATGATAAGGTGCATAGAATTTAAGTGATGTTGTTAAGAACTTACCTCTAACAATAATGTTAACATCATCAACACGTTTTTTACCGTGTGCTGTTTTCCATAAATAAACTGCATCAGTGTTAAGAACCGCATCCTTTTCAATGGTAATGCTATGCTCATTTGTGTGGAATTCAGGCCAGTTACCACCGAGTGATAATGATACATTCTTAAATATAGTGTCTGAACTTAATGAAACAGAACCAGTGGTTTCAAGTTGAGCCTGTTCATCAGCCGCAGCATCAATTATAATAAGAGATTTAACATCGGCTGCAGATGTGCCCCACTGACTAATTACACCTGAAGGTAAGTAAATTGTAGCAACGTCCATTTCAGCCAAACCATCAGCTGCAATAAGACGGGTAGCATCAGCATAAGTCTTTACAGGCTTTTCTCTTGTACCTACACCTTCAGGACGAGTACCTGCTATTACTTCAACGCCTTCAGAATCAACATAGTAATTTCTATATTCAGGTTCTCTGTCGATGGTAATTGTGTAAGTACCTGCTGGAAGAGTAATTTGACCTGTTAGACCGTTTGCACCATCATAAATAACAGGTTCGTTTGTTGCAGTGTTAGTAGCTACGAGCTTATGCTCTGCTTTATCTAAATTAACTTTAAATACACCCTTGGTATCAGTAACATTAATAACTGAATTCTTACCTGTAACATTATTGAGTATCCATAATTTATCTGTAGGTAAAACATCAAGTCCCACATCTACAGGGTTAATCTTAGAAGCACCTGAGTTGACGATTTGGAAATAACCCTCATCACCAATCACCATTTTTTCTGCTTGTGAAAAACTAACAGTACCGGAATTTTTAATAATAAGATTTAATGCCTTGTTGTATGTAGCATTACCGTTAGTTGTGCCTAAACGGAAAATAGGAGTCTGTCCGCTGTAATCATAAATTGCAGTAACATTACAGTCGTATACAGGATTATTCCAGTCAGCACTTAAATAGAAGTTTCTGATACCAATTTTGGAATCAATTGTGAAATCCTTAGTGAAGGTTCTGTTATCTGAAGAAGTACCAATTATAAAGGTTGATTCAACGGCGTTACCAGCATAAGAGCAACCTTCACCAAAGGTTACATTATGACCGGCACAGCAGAAGTTTTTATATTTAGAAGTAGCAGTGTCGCCACCGAAATAAACTTTAATATTCTTAAATTCGGTATCGCCACCTAATACACCACCGCCGTTTTCGTTACCAACAGTAGCTTCCTTGCCTGTGTTGGATGTAACAATAAGTTTGAAATCATGCGAAGGAACGGTGCCTAAAAGAA
Source organism: Acutalibacteraceae bacterium (assembly GCA_045602785.1). Classification (GTDB taxonomy): domain Bacteria; phylum Bacillota; class Clostridia; order Oscillospirales; family Acutalibacteraceae; genus UBA737. Next base: position 6,101 of record JAZSCF010000058.1, on the reverse strand, counting down.
GCATTTCAGTACCAATTACTTTTACTGTTACTTCATCGCCTGCCATACAACCATCAGAAAGAGCTTTTGATACAACAGCAGCAAGTGTTCCTAAAGGAGAGTTTTCAGAAGAACCGTCACCGCCACCGTTTGCTGTAGCATAGTAAGTAACCTTTTGCGGAACTTTTTCAGCAGAAATATTCCACACACCAGCAGGAAGTGTTAAGAAGCCTTCAACGGGTTCAACAACATTGTTTTCATTAGTAGCGTCAATAGCTTTAATGTTATAGAAATTAACAGTATCTACTGCAAACTTACCTTTAACATCAGTAGCAGTAATCATTGAAGAAACGCCAAGCTTATTATTGATTACCCAAAGCTTTGTAGCATCAATGCCTGCCAAATCGGTTGCAGCAATTTCCTTATTAGTTGTGTTGAAAATCTGCATATAACCATTATCGCCAAAAACAACCTTATCGGTATTAGCAAAGGTAAAAGAAGATGCTGCTATAATTTCAAGTTTTGCAAACGCATTAAAGGTTGTAGTGCCATCAGCAGCGCTAAATGAAAAATCAGGTGTACCTTCAGCAGAGTTATATGTAACATTAACATTACCGTTATAAACAGCGTTTCCATTAATATTACCAAAGCCGAAATTCTTTATTGGAATATTTGCTAAAATAGAAACGGGCTTAGAATAAGTGGTAGCAACGTTGGTATTACCAATATTAAAACCGCTTTGTTCTTTGTTACCTAAAAGTTGGGTAGCAGCAGCAAAGGATACACTGTTGCCATTTGCTGATAAATTAGCGAATGAGCTACCAAAATCAACCTTAATATTTTTAAACTCAACTTCACCGCCTAAAACAACGGCTGTACCATCACCTACTGTACCAACAGTAGCAGCGGCATTTGAGTCAATAACAACTTTAAAGCTATGTGCCGGCAACTGATTACCTGAAGCAAGCCATGTAACCGCATCTTCGCCAACGGTTTTAATTTTAGCGATATCACCTTCGCCAAGGCCTGCAGCATTTGCTAATTCAATAGCTCTTCCAATGGTTTTCACCGAATTGCTCATTGAATTACCTTTTTTACTGTCATCGCCGGTTGCTCTAACATAATAAGACTTTTCTTCTCCCTCTGCAGATACAGTGCCTAAAACGGCAGAAAAAGCAGAAAAGACAATTAAGAATGTGAGCAAGAGACTCAATACTTTGTAGATTTTCTTCTTCATAAAAATTCCCTTTCTAATTTATACTGAAAATAATTATAAACAAATTAATTAATCAATTGATGTCAAAGGTCAAAAAACTGCACCTTTTACACCTTTAAAAAACAAGTTTTTTACATAATTAACCATTTTAATTAATTTAAGCATAATCCTATTACCAATTATACAATTGTTCACAAACAATGTCAACAGTTATTACAAAATTTCACCAAAAATTCTTAATATAATTAGTAATATACGCCAATTTTTTTAAAAAAAGCAAAAAAGTAGTCGAATTAAATCGGCTACTTTTTAATAAACTTTTTTATCTCTATTTTATTTGTTCGCCCTTTAAGAAAACGTGCTTAACATTAAAATCCTTATCAAGTAAAATCACATCGGCACGATATCCTAATTTCAATTCGCCGCGGTCCGTCACATCCGCCGCACGAGCAGGGTTAACACAAGCCATAACAGCAATTTCTTCAGGCTTATAACCTAAATCAAACATATTTTTAGCACCTGTAGCAAGTGAACAAGCACTTCCTGCAATAGTACCGTTTGGAAGCTTTGCAAATCCACCTTCAACATAAAGCTCTCTGCCGTTTACCATATATTCACCCTCAGGCATCCCACAAAAAAAGCTTGAGTCACTAATCATAGTAACCTTGTCTATTCCCTTTGCCTTAACCACAAGATTTACCGCCGCAGGAGAAACATGGTGCATATCGCAAATAAGCTCACATTCCAGCCTATCGTCCGTAAGCGCACAGCCTAACGCTCCGGGGTCGCGGTGACTTAAAGGCTTCATTGCATTATATGTATGAGTGACACGTGTAGCACCTAAATCAACCGCCATGGTTGCTTGTTCAAAAGATGCATCGGTATGGGCAATAGATACTTTAACACCCATATCTGTCAAATGCTTTATAACACCGCTTGCCCCCTCAAGCTCGGGCGAGAGTGAAAAGACTTTAAGCATATTACCACTATACTCTTGAATCTTGTCAGGAATTTCATTACACGGCTTTTGAATACGGTCTGGATGCATACCACCCATACGAACAGGGTTTACAAACGGACCTTCGCAGTGAATACCTAAAAAACGGTCATCATTAGCTTCTTTAATTCGTTTTGCATCCGCTATATATTCTTCCAAAGTGCTTGTTGCAAATGTAGCAAGCACACTCGTAACACCTACTGATGTCAAATAATCAAGCGCAGGTTTAGGATTGGTAGCATAATCCGAAGAATAAAACTCTACTCCATTTGCGCCATGTATATGAGTATCAATGAAACCCGGCAAAACATACATACCGTTAGCATCAAATTCACCCGAAACAGAATTTTCTGTAATAACACCATTTTCGAAGCATAAATCCTTTTGCTCCATTTTATGTTGTGCATTAAATACTAATCCGTTTTTAATTCTCAAAATAATTCTCCTTTTAAATAAGAGATTGCTCAAACTTTTATTCGTATACAGTATACATTTTTTGGGGAAATATGTCAACACAAACCCCTTTCTATACGGCTTCAAAAATTAAACTATTGTACAAAAATAGATTTATGTTATAATAAATATATAAATCTCTTTGGAGGTATTTTTATGAAAACAAAGACTCCTGCGCGTTTTTGGTTAGCACTCACAATGTTTAGTCTTATGGGTCAGGTTGCTTGGGTTGTAGAGAATATGTATTTTAATGTATTTATCTACAAAATGTTCAGAGCATCCGCTGCAGATATTTCGGCTATGGTTGCCGCTTCTGCAATAACCGCCACCCTTACAACTATATTTATAGGAGCGCTATCGGATAAAATTGGTAAACGTAAGTTATTTATTTGTACAGGATATATTCTTTGGGGTGTATCTATTTTCAGTTTTATTTTCTTGCGCCAAGATTATATAAGCAGTATCTTCCCTATGGTAGCTTCGGCAGCATCTTTAGGTGTTAGTCTTACAATCATTCTCGACTGTGTTATGACTTTCTTTGGCTCAAGCGCTAACGATGCCGCTTTCAACGCTTGGCTTACCGACTCAACCGACTCTTCAAACCGCGGCGCCGCCGAAGGTATAAACGCTATGATGCCGCTTGTTAGTATACTTGTTGTATTTGGCGGATTTATGTTTTTCGATTTAGAAAAATCAGAAAGTTGGTCAGTTATTTTTGCAATAATCGGTACCCTTGTTACAATAATCGGTATACTCGGCTTCTTTATTATTAAAGAGCCATCTGTTACCCCTGTAAAAGATTCCTACATAGGCGGTATTATCTACGGCTTCAGACCTAAAACCATCCGCCAAAATCCAAAGCTTTTCCTGTCCCTTTTAGCGTTTGTAATTTTCAATATTTCAATTCAAATCTTTATGCCGTATCTCATCATATATTACGAAGTCAGCCTTGGTATGACAAACTATGTACTTATTATGGCACCTGCTATAATAATCGCATCCATAGTTACTGCCTTTTGGGGCAAGGTTTACGACAAAAAGGGATATTCCTTTTCGGGCTTATTTGCGGTATTGTCACTGATACTAGGCTATATAATCCTTTTCTTCACAAGCACTACACTCCCTGTGTTTATAGGCTCACTTTTTATGATGTGCGGTTATCTTTCGGGTATGGCTGTGTTTGGTGCAGTTATCCGCGACAACACACCCGTTGGCTATTCAGGCAGACTTCAAGGTGTTAGAATTTTCTCACAAGTGCTTATCCCCGGTATTATTGGACCTATGATAGGTAAAAAGGTGCTCGAAAATGCCGAGCTTATTACAAATAGCGACGGCACAACATCTTTTGTGCCCAACGCAAACATATTCCTTGCGGATCTTATTGTAGTAATCTTCGTGCTTCCATTTTTTATAAAAAGGAGAAATAAATGATTTACACCGTAACACTCAACCCATCGCTTGATTATATCGCATTTTGTGACAGCTTAAATATTGGCAAAACAAACCGCACAAAAGAAGAAAACATTGTTCCAGGAGGCAAAGGTCTAAATGTTTCAATTTTGCTTTCCCGATTGGGCAGTGATACCAAGGCTCTTGGGTTTATTGGCGGATTTACAGGAAAAGAACTTGAACGGCTACTACAAAACGAAGGTACTAACTGCGATTTTACAGAAGTTTGCGATAATACACGAATCAATGTAAAACTAAGCTCTAACGAAATTACCGAATTTAATGCAAGCGGTATTTCTCTTGATAGCGATAAAATATCCGCTTTAAAAGTAAAGCTTTCCACCCTACAAAATGGTGACTGGCTTTGCCTTTCGGGTAGTATTCCAAAAGGTGGCGACAGTAGCATCTACAAGGATTTAGCGCTTTGCGCACCCTTAGGTGTTAAGGTTGTTATAGATGCTGTAGGTGATGCACTTTTAAAAGCATTAGAAGCCAAGCCTTTCCTTATAAAACCAAATATTGATGAGCTTTGCGATATCTTTGGCACAGATATAAAAACCGACAACGAAATTATCGCCTACGGCAAAAAATTGCAGAATATGGGCGCTAAAAATGTACTAATCTCTTTAGGTAAAGATGGCGCAATACTTATTGATGAAAACGGCAATGTACATACCCAAAAAACGCCAAAAGGGAAAGCCGCAAATACTGTGGCGGCAGGTGACTCTATGATAGCAGGATTTATTCACCGCTATATAGAAACGCTTGATTATGCTGACACTTTAAAATTTGCAACCGCTTGCGGAAGCGCCACCGCATTTTCAAAATGGATAGCTGAAAAAGAGCTTATCGAAAAACTATACTCTACTTTATGAAAACTTTTAAGGGACTGCTTTTATAGCAGTCCCTTGTTTTGTCGCGAGAAATCTTTTTTTACACAAGAAAAAGCGGTCAGCTTGCGCCAACCGCCCTTTGTGAAAACAATTTTCAGAAAGTAGTGTTAACACGGGAGAACCGTCCCCTTGTATTCTTAGAATTTTCTAACTATATTAAACCCTATCCCCGTCAGTCTTGAAATCTGTCTTATCGACAGACCTTGATTACGTAAATTCTTTAAGTATTTATCCCTTTTTTCAATAGATAAATTTTGAAATTCGGTAGCAGTTTTGCATTTAGAAATTTTGCGTATAATTTCCCTTGCTTCATCATCTGTCAATCTAAAATCATTATCTTCAATTTCCAAACAAACATCTTGGCTTTCTTCCATATTAAAATCGATAAATTGTTCCTTATCGATAATCCCTAAACAAAAATCCGTATCCACCAAATTTGAATTAATTATATACTCATTATAACTGCTAAATTTGTAATCGTCAATAGTTTTGCTCAATCCTGCTTTAATAGGATTTTGGTGTATATAACGAATAACTGTCAAAAAATATGCATCATCTTCAACAGGCTCACTTTTAAATCTATCTTGAAACAAATGACCATTCCGCTTATACTTCCAGTTATACCAGTATACATAACTACCGGCAATTCGTTTTATAATCAAATCTAAATCTTCTTTTTCGACTTTTATAAGTAGATGTATATGATTAGACATAAGGCAATAAGCGAATATTTTATATCCGCTTACTGCCTTATAATTTTTTAGTGTTTCTAAAAACTTCAAATTATCTTCTTCATCTTCAAAAATCACTTGTCTATTAATTCCACGAAGCATTATATGATATATTCCGCTTTCGCTTTTTCTTCTTGCTCGCCTTGGCATAATAATCACCCTAAATTATTATACTTTAAACGAATTAATTTGTCAACACAGGAGAACCGTCCCCTTGTGTTGTGCTCGCCCACCGTAGTTTTAACAAGCTGTGATTCATTTTCGGCAGCAGTATATGTAATAAGCTGTTCCTTACCGTCGGGCGAAATTATACGCTTTTTGGTAAGGGTACCTTCGTTATCGTAATAGTAGCGGATTGTGGATATTACGGTTTTAGAGTTGAT
>JAZSCF010000057.1:0-53908 GCA_045602785.1 Acutalibacteraceae bacterium | reverse complement strand
TTTTATTAACACAGCCAACGGTATTTATAATCCAAATATCGTTACGAATACCAACATCGCCGTTTTCTCTAACAAAGCCCATAAAGGTTTCGTTAGAGTTGATTTTTTCAGTGGGGGTGTAGTCGGGTTCGTACACATATTCAATATTACTGCTAAGGTTTGTTTTAACATTATGAGAGTGAACATGCTCGCCCTTTTTAATATCAGCTACAGCGTGACCTATAGGATTGCCGTATTTTATAATGTTTTCGCCTTGTTTAATATCGCGAATGGCATATTTATGCCCGTCGGATAAATTAACTTCAACATTGTCAAGCTTGTGTATAATCATTAGTTCATCTTCTCCATAATATCGTTTGCTAAGAAGGATAAATCGGTATCCCAAAGCTCTTTATTCGCAAGAATTTCTTCTACACTTGCGTTTTTCATAAACTCGCAAACAGTGGGGTCATCGTTTACGGCTTGGGTTTTATAGAACTTAATAAGCTTTGCAAAAGAGGTTAGAAGATGCTCGGGGTTCTTGCCTTCACGCTTAATGTATTCGAGTAATGAAGGTAATACTCTAACCTTAAATTTGCTAACACTGTTAAGCGAGATTGAAGCGCAGAGATGCCTTATAAATGGGTTGCAAAAACGCTCGAAAACATTATCCGCATAGGAAAGAAGTTCTTCCTTTGGCATATCAAGTGTAGGGATAATCTCGTCATAAACACAGCTTTTTACAAATTCGCACATAGTTTTATTGTCCATACAATCGCCTACGGTTTCTATATTTTCAAGCATAGCGTAGGGTATCATAGAAGTATGCGCACCGTTTAAAATACGAACCTTGCGTGTTCTGTAACGCTCAAGATTATCGGTAAATACAATGTTAAGACCTGTTTTATCCAAAGGTAATTCGGATAAAAAGCTGTTATCACCTTCAATTACCCAAAGGTGAAATAGCTCACTTGTGTTAAGCATATTATCGGGGTACCCAACATCAATTTTTTCATCTTTCGGGTAGCCTGTAACAATACGGTCAACAAGTGTATTACAGAAAATGTTTTCCTTTTCAACAAAGGCTTTAAAATCTGCGCCTAAATTCCATAAATCAGCGTAATCTAAAATATATTTCTTTAAGGTTTCGCCGTTTTTGTCAATAAGCTCGCAGGGTAAGAAAACAAAGCCCTTGTGACCTAATTCAAAACGCTTTTTAAGAAGTAAGGTAACCTTTGCAGGAAATGTTACTTCGGGTGCATTTTCGGGTTTATCTTGATTGTTAAAGCATATACCCGATTCGGTAGTGTTGGAAACAACAAAGCGAAAATCTGGGTTTTCAGCTAACTTTAAGTAAGCGTTCCAGTCTTTATATGGCTCTACCGTGCGCGAAATAACATCAATAAGCTTTTTATCAACATAAGGCTTGCCAGCCTTAAGACCACGCATAATGTGGGTATAAACGCAAGACTGTTCTTCGAGCTTTGCGCACAAGCCGTTAGCAATAGGCTGTACCACAACTACAGAACCGTCAAAATCGGTTTTTTCGTTAGCGATTTGTAAAATCCAGTCAACGAAGCCGCGTAAGAAACCACCCTCGCCAAACTGTATTACTCTTTCAGGACGGATTGTTTTATTAAGCATTATTTTAACTCCTCTAAATTGTACATGGTTAAGTATTCTTTAGTATTAAGTACCATTTCGTTAAAGAGCTCGCGAGCTTTGTCTAAAGGTAAGCGAACAAGCTGGTCGTTTGCAAAAGCAGAGAAAGCAAGCTCAAGGTCACGTTCAAAGCAAGCCTTAACAATGATTTCCTGATTACCGCAAATCTTAGAGATAAGGGGATAAATTTCCATAGGAATAGGACCTGCGTTTACAGGGGTAACAGTACCGCAGGTAAATGAAGCATTGGTTTCAACAACTGCACCTAAAGGAAGATTTGGTGCTTGACCAACGTTAGGCATATTAACATTGGTGACAAGGTCGCGAAGACCTAGAATAGCGCGGATTTGTTCAACACCCTCTTCACCTGTGGGTCTTAGCGCAAATTCTTCTTCGCCCTTTACAAGACGTTCGCTTCTTGCGAGTCTTTCATTAAGGTCGTTCCAACGCCATGAAACAGGGGTAAGACCAAATTTCCAGTCTTCAACCTGCTTTGGTGACTGTAAATACCAGTCGCCCGGGCAGAACTCTGCTAAGTGACGGTCGCCGGCAGCTGCTATGTAGCCGTAACGCTTAAATAGGTCAAACTTAACTCTCTGCCAGCAGGAGAAGCAGTCGTTTATATGACCACCAAAAGATGTGGTAATACCCTCTTCGTAGTATTTATCAGCAAATTCCTTATACATTGGGAATAAGTCCATACCCTGATAGTATGCAGAAGTAAGCCAAGTAAAGTGGTTAACACCAACAACGTTTACCTTAATGTCGGCGCGGTTAACCTTTTCTACACCAAGATTTTCTTCAAGCATTTTAGCCAAAAGAAGCTGAGTGCCAAAAACTTCGTGGCAGCAACCAAATGCCTTAATTTCGGGGAATGCGGTGTAAAGAGCCTTAACGCAAATAGTCATTGGGTTGGTGTAGTTAATAACCCAAGCGTTTGGACAAAATTCTTTAATAGCTAAAGCAATTTCTTCAAACATAGGAACGGTACGTAAAGCGCGAACATAACCACCAGGGCCTACAGTATCGCCTACTGCTTGATAAATACCGTATTTTTCGGGGGTATGTACATCAGATTCCATTTCCTTAAAGGTTGCGGGGAGGATAGAGATAATAACAAAGTCGGCACCTGTAAGTGCTTCGCCGATAGTATCGGTTGCTTCATATTTCCATTCGGATTTGCAGCCTTCTACATCTTTAATTCTGTTACCAATGATTTCATTATTTTTTGCAGCTGCTTTATCAATATCATAAAGTGCTACGGTGCCGCAAATATCGTCAGCTTTAGCAAGGTCACTCATAAGACCCCAAGCCCAACCGCGAGAGCCGCCGCCGATATAAGCAATTTTAATGTCTTCAACTTTTTTGCCTACGTATTTCATAGTAGAACCTCCAATTTTTAATTTACAAGCTTATTATATATCAATTTTTCGTTATTTTCCTTAAAAATATTGACAAATAAGATTTATTTTCTTTACTTTTTTGATATTGTATGTTATAAAATACATATAAATATAATGGAGAGCGAATAATGGCTGAAACAAAAAAGTTTTTTTACAATAGTACTGCCTTTAATACCGACCGCAGCGGACCTAGGCATTATCACTCGTTTTATGAAATTTACTATCTCATAGAGGGTGTATGTCATTATCTTATAGAAGGTAAGATGTTTGAAATGGAGAAAGGGGATATTGTGTTTATTCCAAAAGGACAAATTCACAAAACCTCTTATGATGATGTGCACTCAAGGTTGCTTATAAACTGTTCGGGTGAGTATCTTAAAAATGCCGATTTTTCGGAAGCTTTTGTTTATAGAAACGAAAAGTATAGTCAAGAAATTTTTTCTATTATGAAAAAAATTGAAGCGGAATATTTACGGGATGATAAATTTTCACAAAGTCTTATAAAAGGGTATATGCAACAGCTTTTGGCGCTTGTTTACCGCACCGAGAACCGCTATAAGAATACCCGACTTCAAAACAAGTATGTGCAAAAAGCGCTAGATATTCTTGAAGTGGATTTCACCCACGATATAACCCTTTCGGCTTTGGCGGATAAGTTTTCTATTAGCACCGAGCATTTTTCCCGTATTTTCAAAAAGGAAACGGGGCTTGGCTTTAACGAATATTTGTCGCTTTTGCGCCTTAAAAAAGCCGAAAGCATTTTAAAGCAAAACACTAGTGAAAGTATATCCGAGATTGCCTTTTCCTGTGGCTTTAATGACAGTAATTATTTTTGCGAAAAATTTAAAAAAATTTACGGTATGTCACCGCTTAAATACCGCAAAAGTATGAAGTACGCTTAAAACAAAAAAACGGCAGAAAACTGCCGTTTTTTCTCTTTTAATAATTTTCAGCGTGGATTTCAAAGTAAGCTTTCGGGTGGTCGCAGGTGGGGCATATTTCGGGAGCGGATGTGCCAACAATAATATGGCCGCAGTTACGGCATTCCCAAACCTTAACTTCACTTTTTTCGAATACTTCTTGCAACTCAACGTTCTTAAGAAGTGCGCGATAGCGTTCTTCATGGTGCTTTTCAATAGCAGCTACTAAACGGAACTTTCTTGCAAGGTCTAAAAAGCCTTCTTCTTCGGCATCTTTAGCAAAGCCATCGTACATATCGGTCCATTCATAGTTTTCGCCTTCGGCAGCATCTAAAAGGTTGTACTTAGTGTCGCCAACACCGTTATGTAATTCTTTAAACCACATTTTTGCGTGTTCTTTTTCGTTGTCTGCGGTTTTAAGGAATAAAGCTGCAATTTGCTCGAACCCTTGCTTTTTAGCCTTTGAAGCATAGTAGGTATACTTGTTTCTTGCTTGAGATTCGCCTGCGAAAGCAGCTTCAAGATTTTTTTCGGTTTTAGTGCCTGCGTATTTGTTTGCCATAGTAAAAACTCCTTTACTTAATTTGTTCATTATGGTATAATTATAACATAAAATTATATACTTGCAATAGTAAAATTTTTTTAAAGGGATTGTTGTTTTATGAAAATTACTGCAGTAAGTTTTAATATTCGTTGTTGTGATGATGCAAACGGGCACTCAATACCTGAGCGGGCACCCCGTTTAGATGCATTGGTTACACCGCTTCAGCCGGATGTAATAGGTTTTCAGGAATACACAGTACCTTGGGAAAAAGAGATTGAAAAATTTTTTGGCGAAAAATACGAAATATTTAATAAATATCGTGCCGAGAGCAACAAAGAATCTACCCCTATTCTATGGAAAAAGGATAAATTTCACTGTCTCAAAAAAGGCTATTTCTGGCTTTCGGATACACCCGAAATTGAATCTAAGGGTTGGGACACATTAAACTGCTGTAGAATTTGTAATTACGCGGTACTAAAAGAAAAACAAGGCGGTAAAATTTTCACTTTTATGAATACCCATTTTGGCTTTGGCGAAAAAGGTCAAGTAGACAGCGCAAGGCTTGTTTATGAATATGCAAAGAAAATATCAAATTATCCTACCTTTATTACGGGTGACTTTAATATGACACCTGTTAGTGCAGCTTATAAAGAAATGACTAATAACTTTATAGATGTAAACGCCGTAACATTAAAGGATTTTGGGGATACCTACCACGGCTATAACCCTAAAAATGAAAGAAATCATCATATTGATTATTGTTTCGTTGATGAAAATGTTAAACCCATAAATTTAACTGTTATAGACGGTGATATTGATGGCAAGTTCCCGTCCGACCATTTTGGGCTTTTTGTAGAGCTTGAAATTTAAATTACATTGTTATAAAACCTAATACTATAACTATTTTTTAAGTGTTGGGTTATACTAATAAAAACTCAAAAGGAAGTGAATAAAATGAAATATGTATGCGAAGTATGCGGTTATGTATATGACGAAGAGGTAGAAGGCGTAAAGTGGGAAGACCTTACCGAAGATTATGTTTGCCCCTTATGTGGCGTAGGCAAAGACCAATTCAGCCAAGAAGACTAATAAAAAAGCGTTGAGAATCTTAAAAATTCTCGACGCTTTTTTATATTTTTTACACGGTTTTTATAACAAGGTTTATTGTTGACAGTAAACGCTAAAAATGGTATAATTTATGTTAACGAAGCGGCAAAATTTACATCACCTTAGTAATTTTTAAGGCTTCAAAAATATCTACCTTTAAATAGGAGGCACTTTATGAGCATAGGTTATTTTGTTGACGAAAAAAAAGAGTATGTAATCACTAATCATTTTACTAAAAGACCACTTATGAACTATTTGTGGAATGAAACAGTAATGATTGATGTAAACCAATTTGGTTTCGGTCCAAACTCGGTATTTGATGAAAAACGTTTCCGCCGTGAATTGTTTGCAAACGGCGATAACCGCCTTATTTATATTATGGACCGTGCGGATAATACATATTATGCCGCAAACCGCAACTATAAAAAATTGCCCTTTACCCGCTTTGAAACACATGTAGGTCAAGGTTATTCTACAATCAGCTCTTCTTATAAAGATTTAGATGTAGATTATACAATCTTTGCTCCCATAGAAGGCCGCGCTGAATGTTGGGAGATTAAATTAAAGAACACTGGTAACACCGTTCGTGATTTATCGGTTTATCCTACGGCGCACCTTTTGGTATGCCTTAGTGGACACACTGCATATATTTCGGGTGACTATGATAAGGAATTAGACGGCATTTTCTGCCCTGAAAATGGCTTTGCCCTTGATACTGATTATACAAACAGCTATATGGTATCGGATTATCCTGTGGCAGAGTATGAAGTTGCTAAAGACCGCTTTGTAGGTTACTATAACGAGTTTTCTAACCCTGTTGCATTAGAAAACGGCGGTACACTTTCAAATACAGGTAGCTGCTTTGATGGTGATCAAACCTTCGTTATGCGCCATAACGTTGTTTTAAACCCCGGAGAAGAAAAGGTTATTCATATAGTAATTGGTATTGCTAAAAATAAGGAAATGGCAATCGAAGAAAAGAATCGTTTATTGTCAGCCGAAGCTTTTGCTGAAAATCGTGCCGAGCTTAAAAGACGCTCCGATATGTATGATGACCGCTTGACTGTTTGCACAGGCGATGAAACAATCGACCGCTTTATAAACATTTGGCTAAAAAGACAAATTGACTTTGGTAAAACCTGGGCACGCGGTTATTCTGTAGGTTCCCGTGATACAATGCAGGACGTTACAGGCTTTGTACAGCTAGACACAAAGGTTTCACGCGAGAAGCTTTTATATGCTATGCAGTTTGTTCGTCCAAACGGTAATATTATACGTGCCTTTGTTCCGATTGTTCGTATCTTGGCTCACGACTGCTCCAGTTGGATGATTAGTGCGGTATGTCAATATATTAAAGAAAGCGGCGACTATTCGATTTTGGACATTGACCGCCCGTATTTCGAGTGTGATGAACACGGCACCGTATTAGACCACCTACTTCGTGCATCATCATTCTTACTTGACGGTGTTGGCGAACACGGTCTTACCTTATGGGGCGAAAGCGACTGGAACGACTCTTTAAATAACTGCGGCACACAAATGCGCGGTGAGAGTGTATGGCTTTCACAAGCAGCTTGCAAGTGTTCACTTGATTTAGCAGAGCTTTTGGAGAAAATCGGCAAAGATGATATTGCGGCAGATATTCGTAAAAAGCGCGAAAAAATGCTTGAAAATATTCTTCGTTACGGTTGGGAAAAAGACCACTTTATTTACGGTATTAACGACTATGGCGAAAAGATTGGTTCTTATGAAGCTGTTGACGGTAACTCTTACCTTAATCCGCAAACCTGGGCAGTTATCGCAAATGTTTTACCAAAAGACCAGCTTAATGTTTTAATGGATTATGTTGAAAATAATTTAAGATGCGATTTTGGTTATATGCAGGTTGACCCGCCACATAGATTGGGTACTGACCGCATCGGTCGTGTTTCTTACTTTGTTCCGGGTTGCTATGAAAACGGCTCGGTTTATAACCATGGCTGTGCATTTAAGATTGTAGCAGACTGTATGCTTGGCCGCGGTGATGAAGCGCTTAAAACAATTAATTATATGTTACCTACAAATCCGCATAACACTTCCGAAATGTCGGGTATGGAGCCGTATGCTATTTCCAATATGTATTTAGGACCTACTGCTCCGTCACGCGTTGGTGAAGCTCCAATGCACTGGATTACAGGTACTTGCGCTTGGGTACTTAGAGGTGTGGTTGAATTTATGTTAGGTGTTCAGGCAGATTATGACGGCTTGCGAATTAACCCCTGTATGCCAAGGGCATGGGCGACCGCTTCGGTTCACCGTATTTTCCGCGATTGTATATATGATATAAGCTATACACAAAATGCATACAACGGTGAAGTTTCTATCATTGTTGACGGTAAAGCTATTGAAGGTAATTTATTACCATTCTTTACCGATGGCAAAGCGCATAAGGTTGAAGTTACAATAGGTTAAAAACAAAAAACGCGTTGAGTTTTTCTCAACGCGTTTTTGCTATTTACATAATTCCTTTGCTAAATTATCAATTTGGGTTTCGCTTTCACTACTTAATGCCGAAAGAATTTTTACAGTGTTTTCACAATAGGTTAAGTTTTTACTCTTTTCAAGCATCGCTTTCATAACCTTTGTAGCTGTAGGTGCCCAGCTTCCGTTTTCAATAAAGGCAACGGTACGGTTTTGGAAGTTGCGTTCGGTTAAGTGGTCTATAAACTCCTTCATAAAGGGGAAAACATCCGCATTGTAGGTTGTAGTAGCAAGCACTAACTTACTATAACGGAAAGCATCTTCTACCACTTCCGCCATATCTTCACGGGCTAAATCGTTCACTACCACCTTAGGACAACCGTTTTCTTTTAATTTTTCGGCTAAAAGCATTACTGCTTTTTTGGTGTTACCGTAAACTGAAGTGTAGGCAATCATAACGCCTTCTTCTTCAGGGGTGTAGCTTGACCAAGTATTATATAAATCAAGGTAATAGCCTAGGTTTTCGGTAAGTACGGGCCCGTGCAAGGGGCAGATTGTTTTAATGTCTAAAGCGGCGGCTTTCTTAAGAACAGCTTGTACTTGAGCACCGTATTTTCCAACAATGCCGATATAATATCTTCTTGCTTCGCAAGCCCAGTCTTCTTCAACATCAAGTGCACCGAATTTACCAAAAGCATCGGCAGAGAATAGAACCTTTTCGCTGCTTTCGTAGGAAAGTATAACCTCAGGCCAATGAACCATAGGCGCAGCAATAAAATTAAGTGTATGCTTGCCTAAGCCTAAAGTATCGCCCTCTTTTACAATAATTCTTCTATCCGCGAAATCGGTGCCAAAGAATTGTGCCATCATTTTGAATGCTTTATCGGATGATACCACGAAGGCATTAGGGTAGGCATTTAAAAAGCTTACAATGTTTGCCGAATGGTCAGGCTCCATATGTTGTACTACTAAATAATCAGGCGATTTTCCGTTTAAGGTTTTCTCTATATTGGAAAGCCATTCTTCTGTGAATTTTTGGTCAACAGAATCCATAACGGCGATTTTCTCATCAAGAATAATATAAGAATTATAGGCCATACCATTAGGCACAATATACTGACCTTCAAATAAATCAATAATATGATCGTTAACGCCAACGTATTTTATATTTTCACTAATCATCTTGGAATCTCCTATTTTTTGATTTTTATATTATAATCTAATAATGATATTTTGTCAATTAAATATAACTGCAACCTTTAATTTCCAAATAATTAGTACAAATAAGGACACTTTTTTTATCAAAATATGTCATTTACTTTTTATAATCCTTTGTGATATAATAAAAATATGATAAAAAGGAGAGTGTGGACTTATGGCATATTATTTAGCTATTGATATAGGCGCTTCAAGCGGACGCCACATATTAGGCTCGCTTGAAAACGGTAAGCTAAATCTGCAAGAGATTTATCGCTTTGATAACGGCTTTAAAACCGAAGACGGTAAGCTGGTATGGGATGTAGAAAACCTTTTTTATGAGGTGCGCGAAGGTATTAAAAAATGTAAGGAAATTGGTAAAATTCCAGATACGGTTGCTATTGATACCTGGGGTGTTGACTATGTGCTTTTAGACAAGGCAAAAAAAGAAATTTTACCTGCCTTTTGCTACCGCGATAACAGGACCGAAAGCGTTATTCCTTTAGTGGAAGAAAAAATCGCTCCAAAGGATTTATACTTTAAAACAGGTATCCAAAAGCAAAACTTTAATACTGTTTATCAGCTCTATGCTGATAAATTAAGCGGAAAGTTAGATAATGCAGAATACTTTCTTATGATGCCCGAATATTTGTCATTTAAATTAACGGGCGTTATAAAAAACGAGTACACTAACGCGACTACAGGCTCGCTTGTAAACGCTAAAACTCACGAATGGGATAAGGATGTAATTTCTGCTTTAGGTTTACCAGAAAAACTGTTTGGTACACTTAATACACCCGCTACTAAAATAGGAACATTTACCGAAGAAATAAAAAATCATGTAGGCTTTGACAGTACTGTGATTTTTGCTCCCAGCCACGATACCGCATCGGCTGTTGCGGCTTGTCCTATGGGGGATAGCGATTTGTACATTTCTTCAGGTACTTGGAGCCTTATCGGTACTGAAAGCAAAGAAGCAATTGTAAACGAAGATACCTTCAAGGCTAACTTTGCAAACGAGGGCGGTATTGAGTACCGTTTCAGATTCCTCAAAAACTATATGGGAATGTGGCTACTTCAAAACATTCGTAAAAATCTTAATAAATCGCTTACTTATGATGAGATGATGTATAAAGCAGAAGCTTGCGATAAGTACGATTACTTGGATGTAAACGACCAAAGTTTAGTAGCACCCGAAAATATGATAGAAGCAGTTAAAAATTATTTTGGAAAAGAAGATATGTCGCTTGACGAAGTGCTTGCAAGTGTTTATCATTCGCTCGCGCGTTCTTACAAAAACGCAACCGAGGAAATTGAGGGTCTTACAGGTAAAACTATAAACGCTATACATATTGTTGGCGGCGGTTGTCAGGATGTATATCTTAATCGCTTAACTGCGCAGTATACAGGCAAGGCTGTAACAGCAGGTCCTGTTGAAGCTACCGCAGTAGGCAACCTTATTTCTCAGTTAATTTACGGTAATGCTTGTGCTGATTTAAAAGAAGCACGTGAACTTATAAAAAAATCATTCGAAATCAAGGAGGTAACAAAATGAGTTACTGTGATGCAAAGAAAAAGTATGAAGCTATGGGTATCAATGTAGAAAAAGCTATGGAAACCCTTTCTAAAGTGCCTGTTTCACTTCACTGCTGGCAGGGTGACGATGTACGCGGCTTTGACCAAAAGGTTGATTCCCTTTCGGGTGGTATTCAAACCACAGGTAATTATCCCGGAAGAGCTCGCACTCCCGAAGAGCTTATGTCGGATATTGATGTTGTATTAAAGCTTTGCCCCGGCACCAAAAAGCTTAATCTTCATGCTTGCTACGCTATTTTCGATGATGAAAACGGCGGCTGGGTAGATCGCGATAAAATTGAACCAAAGCATTTTAAAAAGTGGGTAGATTTTTGTAAGGAAAGAGGTCTTGGCTGTGACTTTAACCCAACCTTCTTTTCACACCCAATGTGCGATCCGCTAACCCTTTCAAGCCCTGATGAAAAGGTAAGAAAGTTTTGGATAGAGCACGGTAAGGCTTGTATCAGAATTTCGCAGTATTTAGCTGAGGAATTAGGTCAGCCCTGCGTTATGAACATTTGGACAGGCGACGGCTTTAAGGATATTCCTGCCGACAGAATGGGTCCACGTATGAGATATAAAGACTCTATGGACCAAATTTTATCTGAACCATTTGATTTTAATAAGGTTAAGCCTTGCGTTGAATCAAAGGTTTTCGGCATCGGTGTTGAAGCCTTTACTGCAGGTAGTGCTGAATTTTCATTAACCTATGCCGCAATGAATAAGGATAAATGTATTCCGCTTATGGATAACGGACATTATCATCCTACCGAAGTTGTATCGGATAAAATCCCCGCATTACTTACATTCTTCCCTGAAATTGCGCTTCATGTTACTCGTCCTATTCGTTGGGACTCTGACCACGTAGTACTTTTAGATGATGAAACAAAGGAAATCGCTAAGGAAATAGTACGCTGTGGCGGACTTGAAAGTCGCGTTAAGATAGCGCTTGACTATTTTGATGCATCTATAAACCGCGTATCCGCGTGGACCGTAGGCTTTAGAAACCTACAAAAAGCTTTGCTTATGGCATTGCTTACTCCAAACGAAGTGTTAACTGCAGTACAGGATAGCGGCAACTGGACCAAGCTTATGGTAATGCAGGAAGAAATTAAAACCTTACCATTTGGCGAAATTTGGGAAGAATACTGCAAGAGATGTAACACCTTGCCTGATGGCGAATGGTATTCCCAAGTAGAAAAATATGAAACAGAAATATTAAGTAAAAGAGGTAAGTAATTATGAAAAACATTTTAACCGCACCATTTGTCGAAGAAATGAAAAAAGTAACCGCTAATATGTACAGACTCGGCTGGGACGAGCGTAACGGTGGTAATATCAGCTATATGTTAGAAGAAAATGAAGTAGCTGAATATCTTGATTTAAACAATGTTATTCGCACAATTCCCATTGGCTTTGATGCAACCGAGCTTATTGGTAAAATCTTTATTGTTACAGGTACTGGTAAATACTTTAAGAATATTGAATTTGACCCTGCAAACAATTTAGGCATTATCCGTATTGCTAAGGACGGCACCACTGCTGAGCTTTTATGGGGCTATGAAGATGGCGGTAAATTCACAAGCGAATTACCTGCCCACCTTATGAGCCACATTGTTCGTTTGAAAAAAGACCCACAAAACAGAGTTATTCTTCATACTCACCCAACCAATACTCTAGCTATGACACATGTTCATGTGCTTGACGATAAAAAGTTTACACATACTATTTGGGAAATGTGTACCGAATGTATAGTAGTTTTCCCTGACGGTATTGGCGTACTTCCTTGGATGGTTTGCGGTAATAATGAAATTGGTATTGCTACTGCTAAGAAAATGGAAGAATATCGTATCGTAGTTTGGGGACTTCATGGCATCTATGGCGCAGGTAAGAATATTGATGAAGCTTTCGGTCTTGTTGAAACAGTTGAAAAAGCTGCCGAGCTTTATATGCTTATCGCAGGTCTTCCCCATGTGAATACAATCCGCGACTTCGAGCTAAAGGCTGTTGCAGATGCTTTTGGTCTTGAATATAGAAAAGATTTTCTTGACTTGTAATTAGTTGACATTCTAATGAAAGAGTGTTAAAATAATAACAAATAATAATTGAAAGGTGTGTCCTAACAATGAATAAGTTTATGTTAAACGAAACCTCTTACCATGGCGCAGGAGCTATTACTGCAATCCCTGATGAAATTAAAAATCGTGGATTCAAAAAAGCTTTTGTTACTTCTGACCCTGATCTTGTAAAATTTGGTATTGTTAAAAAGGTTACCGATTTACTTGACAATGCAAATATCGAGTATGCTCTTTATACCGATATTAAGGCTAACCCCACAATCGAAAATGTACAACACGGTGTAGAAGAATTTAAGGCTTCAGGCGCTGACTGTATCGTTGCCATCGGCGGGGGTAGTGCTATGGATACTTCTAAGGCTATTGGTATTATCATTACTAACCCCGAATTCGCAGATGTTCGTTCTTTAGAAGGCGTTGCTCCTACCAAGAATCCTTGCGTTCCGATTATCGCTGTTCCTACCACTGCAGGTACCGCAGCTGAAGTTACTATCAACTACGTTATTACTGACGTAGAAAAGAAGCGTAAGTTTGTTTGCGTTGACGGTCATGACATCCCTGTTGTTGCAGTTGTTGACCCTGATATGATGAACTCTATGCCTGCTGCTTTAACTGCTGCTACAGGTATGGACGCTTTAACCCACGCTATCGAAGGTTATATCACCAAGGGTGCTTGGGAATTATCTGATATGTTCCACATTAAAGCTATCGAAATTATAGGCCGTTCACTTCGCGGTGCTGTTGCTAACACTGCTGAAGGTAGAGAAGGTATGGCTTTAGGTCAGTACGTTGCTGGTATGGGCTTCTCTAATGTTGGTCTTGGCGTTGACCATTCTATGGCTCATACACTTTCTGCTTACTATGATACTCCTCACGGTAAGGCTTGCGCTATCTTACTTCCTACAATTATGGCTTACAACGCAGAATGCACAGGCGAAAAGTATAAGGATATCGCTATCGCTATGGGTGTTGAAGGCGTAGAAAATATGACTCAGGAAGAATACCGCAAGGCAGCTGTAGATGCTGTTCGCAAGCTTGCTGAAGATGTTGGTATCCCCACAACCTTAAAGGGTATTGTTAAGGAAGAAGATATTGATGCATTAGCTCAAGATGCTTATAACGATGCTTGCCGTCCAGGTAACCCGAAGGATGTTTCCTTAGAAGATATTAAGGCACTTTTCAAAAGCCTTATCTAATTAAACAACATAAAAACGCCGTCATTTATATGATGGCGTGTTTTCTTTACAAATATAATACATTTATGGTATAGTAAGTATAACAAGAAAATTTTAAGGAGAATTTTTATGGAAAAGTATGCTTGGAAAGCAACCGTTATTGAAGGCAAAATTGATGAATATATTAAACGTCACGATGAAATTTGGGACGAAATGAAGGCAGTTTTAGAAAATGCAGGTATTGTAAATTATACAATTTGGAATGTTGGTAACGAGCTTTTTGGTTATTACGAATGCGAAAAGGGAGTAGAATACGCTGCAAAGGTACAAAGCGAATCCGAAGTAGTGGACCGCTGGAACGAATATATGAAGGATGTTATGGTAATGGAATTAGACCCCGTTACAGGCGCACAGCCATTACTTAAAAAGGTATTTTCCTTTAAAGAAAATTAAAATCCGTCACATACTAAAAATAAGGTGATTAAATGAAAATTAAGTTAAATCCTAATAAGGAAATTGTAGATGCTATTAAAGAAGGCTTAAAGAAAAAGGGTGGTTACTGCCCTTGCAGGCTCGAAAAAACAGAAGATAATAAATGTATGTGCAAGGAATTCAGGGACCAAATTGCCGACCCCCAATTTGAAGGCTATTGTCACTGCTTACTATACTACAAGGAAAAGGAGAATTAAAATGGCAATAATTAAAATCACAATCGAAAACTTCGAACAAGAAGTAATGAATAGTGAAAAAACCGTTTTACTTGATTTTTATGCCGATTGGTGTGGTCCTTGTAAAATGGTAGGACCTATTTTGGAAGAAATATCAAACGAGCGTAGCGACATTAAGGTTGGTAAAATTAATGTTGACCTAGAACCCGAATTAGCGGCAGCATTTTCGGTATCAAGTATACCAATGCTGGCGGTTATGAAAAACGGAAAGCTTGCTAATGCTACCGTAGGTCTTCGCCCTAAGGATGATATTTTAGCATTACTTTAAACTACTAGTATAAAAAAACTGTGCAGAATTTTCTGCACAGTTTTTTGTTTATTCATCAATATCTTGGTCGTTAAGCTTTGGTGCGGGTTCTTCCTTAGGCGTATCCTCTTGCGGAGTAAACTCGCTTTCAAATGCTTCGGGTTCTTGGGGTTCTTCGGGTAACTCTTTAAGCTTTTTGTTTGCCGAAAGTCCCAAAGACATAGTAACTATCATCCAAACATGGAAAAGTATATCGATAATGGATGAAAGCTCTAAACCGCCTAAAAGAAAGCTGCGGTGTCAATAGAAATCATAACTAATCCGAAAACAAGCCAACCCGATTTAAAGTCTTTAGACATATACCAGCAAAGCAGATAAAGAAGCGTTAGTACAACGGCAATAGCTATAAATACCACAAAAGCGCTTTCATCTAAGTAAAAAACACCTTCTGCATCTTCGTAATATTCTGCAGGGAATTTTCCGCAAAGTGTCATACCAAGAAATGCTATAGTGTACGGAATAAATGCCGAAAATACAAAATAACTGTCGCTGCCGGTAACGAGTAAAACAATGTTTACAACAGTAAGTGCTACGATTAAAAGTAAATCAGTTCTAGCAGACTGATATTTTGCTTCTAACTGTTGGCGTTTCGATAAAGAAACACCGGTGTTGTTATTTCCAAAAAGTCCCATATTTTTTCTCCCGTCAAATTTGCGCTAAAAAAGTGATTTTAAAGCTCCCCAAATGGTAAAGTTATCAGCAAAGGGGAAGGTGAATATACCAATAATAAATATAGCGGCAATTACTATTGGTAGCACATATGTCATATAAGGGCGAATCCATTTGCCAAGCTTTAAGCCCTTACCTGCGTTAGCTTCTTCAATAAATTTATCAAAGCCTAAGCCTTTTTTACTAACACAGAAAAGCACATAGCAAAGTGCACCTAAAGGTAAGCAACAGTTGGATACTATAAAGTCTTCTAAATCAAGTACAGAAGAACCGCTTGCAAAGGGAACAAAGCCTGAAAGTAAGTTAAAGCCTAATGCGCAGGGAGCGGATAGAACGAGCAATGCCGCACCACAAATAAGGCAGGCTTTCTTTCTACCCCAACCTGTAAGCTCGCGTACACAGGCAAGAATGTTTTCAAACACGGCAAGAATGGTAGAGAATGCAGCAAATACCATAAATAAGAAGAAGAGTGAACCCCACCATCTACCGCCTGCCATATTGTTGAAAACGCTTGCCATAGCCTGGAATAAAAGGCTTGGGCCTGCACCAGGTTCAACATCAAAAGTGAAGCAAGCAGGGAATATAATAAGACCTGCAGTAACTGCAACAAAGGTATCAAGTACTAATATGTTAATGCTTTCGCCTAATAGAGAACGTTCTTTACCAATATAACTACCGAAAATTGCCATAGAACCAATACCAAGGCTAAGGGTGAAGAAGGCTTGGTTCATAGCGCCAACTATAACATTACCGTTGATTTTGGATAAATCGGGCTTTAGGTAGAAACTAAGACCATCAGCCGCACCGCTTAAGGTAAAGCTATTTATGGCGAGAACTATCATAAGTAGCAAAAGCGCTACCATCATATATTTTGTAATGCGTTCAACACCTTTTTGTAGACCAAACGATAAAATTAAAAAACCTAATACAACAACCAAAGCCATAAATCCTACAGTTATAGCAGGGCTTGATAGCATATTGCCGAAAAGCTGACCAGAAGCTTGGTTGCTGATACCGGTCATATTACCTGATAAAAAGCTTATAAAGTAGTAAAAAATCCAACCGGTAACCGATGTGTAGAACATCATTAAAAGGAAGTTTGCCACAAGAGCAACATAACCGTGTATATGCCATTTTTGACCCGGTTTTTGAAGCTTTTGGTAAAGCTTTACAGGACTTGCTTGACTTGCGCGACCAAGTGAAAATTCTACAACCATAACGGGAAGACCCAAGATAACCAAAAACAATAAGTAAATTAAAACAAAGGCGCCACCGCCATATTGTCCTGCCATCCACGGAAACTTCCACACATTACCTACGCCAATAGCGCAGCCTGCACTAAGCAGTATAAAGCCTAAACGGCTTCCTAATTTTTCTCTTTCCATAAGAACTACCCCTTAAATTAATTATACCTAATTTTAACACACTAAAGCGTTAATGTCAAGGTTGGTAAGGCTGTTAATTAAGGCTCAAATTAGTAAAAAAGAACCGACTAAACATCGTTCTTTTAAATGTGGATTATTCTTCAAAGCAGTTGTATTCGGTTAAAAGATATTTTCCTGTTTCGTAAAGTAAGGCTTCAAATTTTCTTCCAAACTCTAATGGTAGGGTTGTGAATTTAGTAATCCTTTTATCGACATTACGGCGCGAAGGACTTAACGGTGTAGAATCCGCTTCAAATGTAAAGTAGCCATTGTATCCTATATCTAATAGACCCTGCATAAGCGAATCGACATTAAGTGTCCCCAAAAACGGCATAATGTGGTCATCTAAAAAGCCTAAGTTGTCTTTAACATGCCCAGAGTGAACTACAATGTTGGGTATGCCAAGATATGCAGCGGCTTCAATACTGCGTTTAGTATCTTCAATAAATTGTGAAAATATGAAACTTATACAATAAAAACACACCCAAGCAAATTTTATATTATTGCTTGGGTGTGTTAAATAGTGAGATTATTTAGTTTTCTTAGATTTCTTAGATGACCAATCTGAATAGTACTTCTTACCGTCTACAACTTTGTAGCTGCGTACTCTAACATAATAGTTTTTTTTAGCCTTTAGACTCTCAAGTGTAACACTTGTTGTCTTGTAGCTTGTAACCTTCTTAGTTTTTGCAGACTTGAATTTGCTAGAAGTTGAGTACTGAATCTCGTAACCTGTAGCTTGTGAAGATACCTTCTTAAGTTTAACCTTAAGGCTCTTCTTAGCTGCTGTGAGTTTTTCAACCTTGCTTTCCTTAGGAACGATTGTGAAGTAAGCAGTTAAGGTACCGCTGTAGTTACCCTTAAGCTTAATAGTAACCTTATACTTGCCTACCTTCTTACGGCCTGTTGCGTAGCTTACGGTGTAGTACTTAGAAGAAATCTTATTACCCTTGTAGTCATATACCTTAACAGAAGGCTTTCTTGTCTTGCTGCTTGAGTAGGTATATTCTGTGGTAGAAAATTTAAGTCCCTTAGCGTAGTAAATCTTAGTTGTGCTATAAACCTTACCACATACTGAGCACTTCTTAATTATGCTACCGTTCTTCTTAGTTGTAGCCTTAGTTGTTGTGGTCTTGTAAGTATGAGTAATGGTTCTTGTAGCATTACATACGTTACACTTAGTATCGCAGTTGTTGCTATAGGTATGTTTACCTGTTGCAGCAATTGCTGTATTTTCGTTGCGTTTTGCATGGCAAAGTTCACATTCTTCGTGCTTAACGCCCTTAACGCCGCAGTTGTTCTTCTTATCAGTTACCCACTTGTAGCTGTGCTCAATATCACGTGGTGCATAGCAAATGTTACAATTTTTATCGCAAGCGTTATCGTAAATATGCTCTGCGGGGATGCGAACTTGATTACATACATTACAATTTGCATCGCAGTTGTTTGTGTAAGTATGTTCTTGTGTAGCAGGGATTACAGTGTCTGCATTCTGGATTGTATGGCAAACAGTACATTCTTGGTGTTTACTACCGTCTACAAGTCGGATCGTAGCCATGTCGTTCTGTGAGCCAAGGAGTTGGAGAGATATTTTGTCTTCCTAAGACCGCTTGGCCTCCGACTTTGTGTAAGTATGTTCTTGTGTAGCAGGGATTACAGTGTCTGCATTCTGGATTGTATGGCAAACAGTACATTCTTGGTGTTTACTACCGTCTACACCACAATTGTTCACTTTATCGATTACCCATTCGAAATGGTGGGTGATATCTCTAACAGCGCCACAAACCTTACAAGTAGTACCGCAAGGGTTGTCGTGACTATGGTTGCCTGTAGCAGGGATTACGGTGTTTGCATTCTGAATTGAATGGCAAACAGTACATTCTTGGTGTTTACTACCGTTCACACCGCAGTTGTTTTCTTTATCTATTACCCATTCGAAATTGTGGGTAATATCTCTAACAGCGCCACAAACGTTACAAGTAGTATCGCAAGGGTTGTCGTGAGTATGGTTGCCTGTAGCAGGGATTACGGTGTTTGCATTCTGAATTGTATGGCAAACAGTACATTCTTGGTGTTTGCTACCGTCTATACCGCAGTTATTTTCTTTATCTATTACCCATTCAAATTTATGAATGATATCCCTAACTTGACCGCAGATATTACATGTGGTGTCACAACTATTGTCGTAAACGTGATCAGGAACTTCGCGAACTTGACCACATATATTACAATTGTCATCGCAAGCGTTATCGTGAATGTGATTACCTGTAGCAGGGATTATGGTGTTTGCATTTTGAATTGTATGGCAAACAGTACATTCTTGGTGTTTACTACCGTTCACACCGCAGTTGTTTTCTTTGTCTACTACCCATTCGAAATTGTGAGTAATTTCTCTATACTTACCGCATTCGTTACATGTAGTGTCGCAAGCATCATCATAAATATGCTCTGCGGGGATACGAACTTGATTACATACATTACAATCTGCATCGCAGTTGTTTGTGTAAGTATGCTCTTGTGTAGCAGGGATTATGGTGTTCGCATTTTGAATTGTATGGCAAACAGTACATTCTTGGTGCTTGATACCATTAACACCACAATTGTTTTCTTTATCTACTACCCATTCGAAATGGTGGGTGATATTTCGAACATCACCGCATACATTACAGGTGGTGTCACAACTATTGTCGTAAACGTGATCAGGCACTTCGCGTTGTTCACTACAAATATTGCAGTTGGTGTCACACGCATTGTCGTAAATATGGTTTGGAACTTCACGAATTTCACCGCATACATTACAATCAAAATCGCAAGCATTGTAGTAAATATGACCAGTAGCTGGGATTTCTTCATAGGTTGTATAATCGCAGCGACTACAGCTTACATATTTATGCCAACCAATTTCGGTACAGGTTTCGGAGCGTGCTTCGTGGTTGATTTCATCGTGACCGAGAGCCGGGAGTTCTTCATAGGTTGTATAATCACAATTACTGCACGTATCATATTCGGTCCAACCAATCTCAGTACAGGTAGGAGCTTGCGCAGAATGTTGAATTTTATTATGACACGGAATAATTTCATTCCATGTTACACCACAATCATTACAAGTGTGTTCAATTATACCATCTGTATGACATATCACCATCTCTGTAATGATATTCTCTTGCCAATTATGTATGCAGTTGCTATAAATTAAAAGATCTGTATTAATAGCATGTGCTATTTCTTGATAAGTATATGTTTCGGCTAACCAATGATTTTCGATATTAGCAGGAATTACAACTGTAGAAGCATATTGGCACAAATCACCAAAAGAGGATATACTATTAATGTTTTTAGCTATTATTGGAGAGTTAACATATACTACATTTAAGAGTTCGCAATATGAAAAAGCACTGCTACCAATTGATATCACGTTTTCAGGAATAGTAATTGATTTTAAATCAGCACTGAAGAATGACCACAAGCCAATTTTTTCCAAACTAGCCGGCAGTTCAATATGTTTGATAGAGCTATGCATAAAGGCATAATCGCCAATGGTCTTTATAGTGTTTGGTAAGTGTATAGTATCTACGGATTTAGATGAGAAGGCAAAATTGCCGATGTGTTGCACAAGAATACCGTCCATTTCGAGTTCAACCGTAAAGTTTTTGGCTGTTCCTAAATAACGTGCAAAATACATTTCTCCGTTTTTGTCTATCACATACAAGCTATCTAATGTTTTAATTATTTTTTGTGGTGCTAAATAGTAAGGAGGGTCACTATAACTGTTATGAGAGTATCCGGATGGTAACGAAGAACTTTCAAATATAAGAGTTAAATTTCTACATTCTCGGAATGCATATTGCCCAAAAGTTGTGATTTCTTTAGGAACATAATAAAGCTCCATATTACTTTTGCCGTCAAAAGCAAAGGCACCAATACCGGTAACGGTAATGCCATTTACAGATGCTTCTGCCTCAAATTGAGTTGTGTCTTTATAACACTTTGCAAGCCAGGCCTTTCCGTCGCGGTCAATAATATATGTAGCATCTTCGGTGATAATTATTTGTTGTGGATTCAAATAATGACCACAATTATAATCCCATATTGAACCTAAATTACTAGGTAAAGTATCTCCTTTAAGTATAATAGTTGCATTTTTTGCTCCATAAAAGGCAAAGTTACCAATAGAGTCAACGCTTGAAGGTAAGGTTATAATTTTAGGACCGGAAAATCCATAAAATGTAGAATCTCCAATTGAAACAATACTCTCGGGAATTGAAATATCCCCTTGAATAGAGATATGTTCAAATAAACTATTACCTAAAGAAGTGATACCTTCGAAAATGCAAATATTATCTATTTTATTAGCAGGAATAGCTGAAAATGGGGAAGATGAAAAATCTTTGATAGGACCGTTACCTACAATTTCTAATAAATAACTACCGTTTACGTGTTTATAGGCATTTGCTACTACTGAACCATTAGAATCAAGCGAAATATCCCAGGTATTTGTCGGCAATTGATCTTCACCGCAACGCAAACAAATCTTATTCATATAACTATGACCAAGAGCGGGAATTTCATTATAGGTTGTATAATCACAACGGCTACAGGTTACATATTCGTCCCAACCAATTTTGGTACAGGTTTCGGCGCGTGCCTCGTGGTTAATTTTATCATGACCGAGCGCGGGGATTTCTTCATAAGTTGTATAATCGCAACGGCTACAGGTTACATATTCATCCCAACCAATTTCGGTACAGGTTTCGGTACGCGCTTGGTGGTTGATTTCATCATGACCGAGTGCGGGTATTTCTTCATAGGTTGTATAATCGCAACGGCTACAGGTCACATAGTCATCCCAACCGATTTCGGTACATGTTTCGGAGCGTGCTTCGTGGTTGATTTCATCGTGACCGAGTGCTGGAACTTCATCAACGATATAGTAATCCCCACAACCACATTCGAAAATAGTATAACCAATATCGGTGCAGGTAGGTTCAACAATACGCGACTTGTGAATACAACCGCTTAACCCAATATATTCAAGCGGAACATCTTTTAAATTGATATCGCAAACATCTGAACCATTTACAGAGATATTGTAATGTGTCTCAGGGGTGCGTTTCGGGGTAAGAGTAATGCGCATAAGTGGCAAATCGGTTAATAATTCACCCGATTGATTTATGAAAGAGAACTTAATTACTCCGTCAGTATAGGTTGGGTTTATAACCACCATAGCACCCAAAGAGGTTACTTCATTTGTGGCAGTAACACCATTGCAATCAAATGTTTCGGCATCATAATTAACGGTGAAATCTGCCGCGGCAACATTAGCACCTTTTTCGAGAGTGAGAACCAACTCATTGCTTTCACCAACAATAAATTTTTGCTCGTTAAGACTTAAGTTTTTATAATCGGGCTTAGCTTCGGTTTTTAAAAGCGTAAGGGTTGTAGAATTGCTATACGAAGCGTACGCAACTAAATTATTATCATACACATCGCTTGCATCAACAGTAATTTTTGTACTGGTATCAACATCGGCGACAACCTTTAATTTTACAGTAAAAAGCTCATACGGAGATATTGCATTTGTTGAAGCATAGGATAAAACAACAAGTCCTTCAATGGATGAATTTATGGAATATACTGCACCGCTGTTTTTAAGGGCGTCCTTAAGTTCTAAGGCTTCAAATTCAAATAAATCGCGGTCATATTCTATATG
This sequence comes from Acutalibacteraceae bacterium, assembly GCA_045602785.1. Classification (GTDB taxonomy): domain Bacteria; phylum Bacillota; class Clostridia; order Oscillospirales; family Acutalibacteraceae; genus UBA737. The sequence goes on along the minus strand of JAZSCF010000057.1, from coordinate 30,973 downwards.
GAAATCGGCACTTGCAAATGGTAAGGAAGCGCTGTTTTTAATGGTTAAAGCTACAGTATCGTTGCAATGAAAGCTTGAAGCATTTTTTGAAATGGATGTGCTAAAAGCTTTTTGTGCCGCCTCTTTAACAGTAATTTTACCTGTTACACCACTTATAGCGGTAGGCAGCATATCACCGTCATAAGCATCTCCTACAGCAACCTTAACTGCGTAATCGCCTGCAGGGGTATCGCTATCTATTTTAAAGCAAATTTGCATCATATTGCTGGATGCGCAGTTTAATCCCGTAACAGAAACAGCACTTATTTTGATAACACCGATTGTAGAGGTATTTGTGCTTACGGTAGCACCGTTTAAAAGAGTTTGATTGCTAATAGAATTAACACTCATAGCGTCGCTATCGTAATAAACATCTATATCAATTGCTGCAACATTTGAAAAATTGTTAGCACGAAGATTCATATAAGCATAGCCGCCCTGTGTAACAGAGCAATCCTGCGCAACAACTGTTGCCGCATTTTCTGCTGAAGCAAAAAACGGCAGTGCGCAGGTGAACAGTATTATTAATAGCATAAAAACAGTAACTATTTTTTTCATGCTTTTCTCCTTTTATATGCTTAAACTTTTTAAATAACAAAAAATAAATAACAAATTGTATTTATTATCTATTTTTCACTATTTAATTGAAAAGTGGGGCGGACGGTTTCGTCCGCCCCATAATTTTGTTTTATGCTCTCATATCAACGCTGCCAATAGCACCGCTTACATACTGAAGAATGCAAAGAGCTTCTTTAGCGGCAATCTCGCCGTTGCCGTCAAGGTCGGCACGTGCAAACTGCTCTGCAGTGAGGTTAAGTTGGTCGTTGATTGCTTTAAGTAGCATTAATGCGTCAATGTTTGTTATAACGCCATCGCCGTTAACATCGCCAATAGCATCGCCCGAAACAACCTCCTGTACCGCAACAGCATAGGGGTTTTCGGCGCTTCCCTTGTAGGTGTAGCTTACACCGTCAAAGGCTTCGATATAATATTCAAGACCTGCTATGTTAATGTGGTCGGCAATAATAATTGCGGAATATTTATCGTTAAGATTATTCATAACTGCAATGCGCCAGTCACTTTCGCCCTTAGTGCGGTAGTAAACGCGCGCATAGGTTATGTTAAGGTTATCGGTAACGGTTGCCGAAATAACAAGGTTAGAGCCTGTTGTAGCATTGTAAACAGGGCTGTGGTAGATATCGGGTGCCATAGTGTCCTTAGACATTATTACAATCTTACCTGAAGGAATAGATTCCGAAAGGTCGGTTTGAACAACGGTGAAGTTGTAGTAATAAAGCACACCGGGTTCAACCGTATCATCAAAGAATTCCATAGTATCGGCAGGTATTACCGAAGTATTTACTCGTGTGTAAAGACCGTCTTCACTTGTTGCGCGGTATACGTTATAGCCCATAAGGGTATCGAAATCGTCCTGAGTCCAGCTAAGCTTAATGCCGGTGTCGGTTGCCTGACCCTGCATTATAAGTGCTTGAGCAGCGGTGGTATCAATTTCGAAGCTGAAACGTGCGCGGTCGCGCATTAGAACAAGGTCATCAGTAGCCGAGTAACCGTTTTCAATGGTAAAGTACTGTGTACCGCCCTCGATTATGGTAGTAAGCTTATACTTGCCTTCCCAAGTGCGAGCGTCTACGTATTTACCTTCGATTTCATAATCGCCGTAGGGGTAAGCCGAGCCAAAGCGTACCTGAAGCGGAATGGAGATATCCATATCGCGGTTGAAGGTTACACGAACGGTTATTTGTTCGTTACCAACGGTATAAACCTCTTGCTTATCCTTGTTGAATACCTTTACTGATGTAACAAATGGGAAGGTATCTTCAGGGGCTTCTGTAAGGAAGGGCTCATACATAAATCTGCCGTAGTTTATAAAATCGTTATAATCTATAAGTTGGTGACCTATAGCCGTTTCGTTTACAGTACCCCAATAGTTTCCGCCAAGTGCAACCTTTGTGCCCGATGTTTCGGGTGCTAACAATCTCAACCAATGCTCTACTGTAGTATCGGTAGAAATACGGTTGAGTATAGCGTTGTTGTAGAACTTATCGTTGTATTGTTCATTTAACTGTTCATATAAATCTAAGATATGCTCAACTGTTAAAATACGCTCAATAGTTTCATCCACCACACAGTTATGCACTACCTTTTCGGTAATGGGCGTATCTGCAGGTGTATTTTCGCCTTGGTCGGTGTCGGGTGTTTGGGTGGGTGTATCAACTGCGGTACAGGTGAAATTAACAATTATAGCTTCACTGTTAGTAACACCAAGAGCGCAAACTGCTTTGCCTGCATCTATTGTCAGGCTATATTGCACACCTTCGTTAAAGCCTTCTTTACGTGTAATTACTAACTGATTTAGATTATTAATTTCGTAATTGAAGGTGATCTGTTCGCCATCGGCATAAAGCTTAGGTGAAACATTTTTAAGTTCCTTATTAAAGGTAATTACGTAAGAGTTACCTTGCTGAGAGTGTGAGATTACTTTCGCATCTTCTTCAATAGGCTTTAATGGGATAAATACGGGGTAGGTTACATGAGTTTCGGTTGTAACTCCGGCAAAACTATTTTCTGATAAACTATTTGCACCAACACCAAACAACATTCCGTCTTCTGTAGCTATATAGTGGGTTGTGCCATCACTGTAACAATAAACTGCATTATCAATACCAATAATCGGAGTTATAACTCCCATACCTGATACAAAATAAGCTTTACCATTTTTCAATCCTATACCATAGTTACCCAAATCAGCATTTAAGAACGAATAATATTTATAGGTTAAGTAATCAAATTCTATGCTAAGTGAAAGCAATGAAGTTTGTTGATTTTTTAAATAATATTTCGCTAAATCACCATTATTAGTAACATATAATATATTATCGTTTGAGGCATATGTGATTTTTTTAGCGCCGCTTACAAGTAGCTTTGGTGTTGTTTGAGCATAGTCTGGACTACCGGCATAGTAAATATCACCTTCGGCAGTTAAGAAATATGTAGTATTGCTAGTTTCATAAACCTGAACAATATTATCAAGGTTTACAAGCTGTGGTGTGTCGACGTCACCGAATGTACCAACACCAAGCTCACCGTAAGTATTATAACTACCCCATGCATATACATTGCCCGAATCGGTAATAACAAAAGTGTGTTCGGAGGTATACGATTCGCCCAATTTTATATTATCTTTACCAACAAAATAATTGTTTACTTCATTTCTTGAAATATAGGAATCATATTCGTAATATTTTAATATCGTATTATCATTTTTTAGTGCTTTAAATATATTGCCTTGCGTTTGAGAAATATCCTTTATGTCGGTTAAAACAAGTGTTGGTTTAGTTGAAGCAGAGCCCCAATAATAAAGCTCGCCGTTTTCTAATAACACAAGGTGATAACTGTTGTCAGTACTAACCTTTTTAATTTTAACACCTACTTCTTGACGTACTAAAACAGCAAAGGTGGCTTTTAAACCCGAGTTATTATCAGTAACTTCAATAGTAGTGGTGCCTAATGCGTGCGGTATAACTTTATCGTCTGTTACGGTGGCTATTGTTTCATCAATTGAGCGCCAGGTATAATCAGTCTCGGCTCCATCATTAGTAACAACGCTTGGTAAAGCCACAGCACCACCATCAAGTGTTATAGCTTTTACAGCAGTATCAAATTGAAGAGTGGTAGCTTTTACAAAGCTTTTAACGGTAATTTGCTTTGTAATACCTTCGCAAGTTGCGGTTATTGTAGCTGTGCCCGAAGATATACCGGTAAGGTTGCCCGCGTTATCCACCTTAACAATGCTATTATCGGAAGAAGTGTATTTAACATTCTTGCGGGTGGTGTTGTCGGGAGTGAAGCTTACATTTGTTGCTATTGTTTCACCAACTGCTACAACATCCTTTTCGGCTGTAAAGGTAAAATCTTCAAGTGCTACATAATCTACAACATTAAAGGTAATAAAGTTTTTAACCGCTTTATCTTCTGAATAAACGTAAACATCGGTGGTGCCGTCGCCCACAGGGGTAACAATACCATCTTTACTTACCTTAACTACGCTTTCATCGCAGCTTTCGTAAATAAAGTCTTCAACACCTAACTGAACAGGTTCATTTTTAGGTAAAATTTGATAGGTGGTATTGGTGTCGATATTCACTTCATATTCATTAAAGGTAATATCGGTTGGTAATATCTTTCCGGGAATTTCGTAAATAGAATAAGAAGATGTACCGGTTTTTAAATAAGACCGACTAGGGGATAGACTTATTGATAATTTCTTTCCTGAGAATGTAGACAATAGGTTATCTTTATCTAAAAATTCGGGTACAGCGGCACCGTCACACCAGGTATATTGCTGCTTTTTGTGGTCGAATTCAATACCACAGTTATAGGTATATCCGCCAAGATTATTACCTAAATACACAGATTCAGTTTCGTCGTTAATTATAACATAGGTGGCGTTTAAATTTTTAAGTAATTCGGGACTAAATGGGGTTGTAGTACGGATATATGTATGACCTGTTGATTCGTTATAATATATCTTTACCTTATCGGAAGTAAGCTCAGCGGTGGAAGAAACGGTCATTGAAGAATTCTTTATACTATTAGGTCTTGTTTGGTCTAAGAATGTGTTACCAAGGAAAACACAGTTTTGTGCATTAAGGGAACTATAATTCATTGAGCAATCGGCGAAAATACAACGGTTGGCAGTGCCCGTTAATTCAGTTGAATATGAGTTATTAACTAGACCAACTTTATAAAATACTGAATTTTCTATAAGGTTAAAGTGAGCAAGATAATGTGAATATAGCGGAGAGTTTATAACTTTACCTGATTCGAGATAACGGTAGTTTAGATTAGTACCATAATTAAAACGGAATGTGCAGTGGTCGGCATAATCAATTTTGTTTGAAATAGAATAATAAAAAGAGTTGTAAGCAAAATTGGTTATATTGGCATACTTGAGCGAAATAAAACCATTGCTACCACCAATATTAACAATATAATTGTTCATTAAATCACTCGGGTAAATATTTACAGGGTTTTCTTTAGTGCCCTCTACCAAGAACTTACCTTTAACCGAAAGATATGCGATATAAGTATCGGCATAAGGGTCTTTAGGGTCATCTGACCAGAACTGAATATTAGTGCCCGGTCTTACGCGAACGGTAGCACCTTCTTCAATAACGGTAGAATTGGGGATAATATAAAGGTTATCGGGTGTAAGGGTCATATCCTCATCAATAATAGAGGGTAATACAACACCGTTACGCACTGTGATTTCAAATGAAATAGGCTCTAGTTCATTTGTATAAACTGTTTTGTCTTCACTATCAAGACCGTTTTCATACTCTAAATGAACATTAACCTTAATTATATAATCGTTAGGGCAGTCTTTAGCAATTTTAACAATAAATGGGTTTTCCCAGCCTGTATGAAGCTCGTCAGTGTAAATTTTACCGCAGTCGCGTGTGGAATATGTACCAACGGTATCATAATTAACGGTTGGGTTCACAAAGGTAACATAAGGGTCAGCAATACCTGCGTTCGATTTTGCATCAATAGTTACCTTGGTGTTTTGGCTCATACCCCAGCGGTTGCGAAGGGTAAGACCTAAAGCAATGGTTTCACCTGCATCAATAACACCGTCGCCGTTATTTTTGCCGCTATCGCCTTTTATGCCTTCGCTATCAAAAATAGCGAAATCTTGCATACCAACGTCAGGCTTAGGTAGCTTTGTTAATGCATCGTGTAGGTTTACAATTTGGGGGATGTTATGTGGACCATGTGCATCGGGGTTAAGGCAGGTTGCATAATGCTCCGAAGTGGAGGTTAACTGACCGTAGATAAACTTAGTGGGGTATGTGTCACGGTCAGCAAATTCGCTTCTGAGAATAGCCGCCATAGCCGAAACTACAGGTGCTGCCATAGATGTACCTGAAAGAGAACCGTAACGGTTGTCGGGCAAGGTTGACATAATATTGTAACCGGGGGCATAAAGCTCATATTCAACGCCGTTGTAAAGCTTATAATCCCAGTTTGTAAAATTGGTTTCGCGGCCAGTCTCATCCACAGCCATAACACCTAACACGTAGGTAAGTGCGGCGGGATAATTTGGAACAGCAATTAGATCAGTCGGGGTAGGCTCGTTATTTTCGCCATCATTACCGGCAGAAGCAACAAGCACAGCGCGTGTATAGGCAGTTGCCAAAGCGTCCTGCACGGCGATTGAACAAGCTGTGCCACCAAAGGACATATTTATAACTTCAGCACCGTTTTCATAAGCGTAGAGAACAGCTTTAGCAATATCAGACTGCAACAAATAACCCGATGCCATAGCCGCCTTTACAGGCATAATGGTAGTTTTGTGTGCAATACCGACAGTACCGATATTATTATTTCTTGCGGCAATAATACCTGCAACATGGGTGCCGTGACCGTTATCATCGTCACCGTTACCCTTACCTGTAATAATATTAACGCCGTAATAGTCATCCACATAACCGTTTTTATCGTCGTCAATACCGTTGTCGGGTTTTTCCTTGGTGTTTTTCCAAATGTTATGTTCAAGGTCTTCGTGGTCAATATCAACACCGGTATCAATAACCGCAACAATAACGTTGGGCTGACCGCCGTCGTACTTCATATAGTTAAAGCCTTCGGGAATACCGCAATGGTGCATATACCACTGGTCTTTTTTGTGTTTGTTATTTTCAAAACCAAAGCGATCGTCCAAATCTTGATATCCGTCAATAGCGGAGGTTTTGATTTTATAGTCATACTCAGCAAGAATAACCTCATCAAGCTTGCGAACGTTCTCTAAAACCGCCTTAGCATCAGCACCCTTTTTGATAGATGCCTTATACCAAGTAGCCTTTTCAAGCGGGAAAATTTCCTCCAGCTTTAAAACACCTGCGTTTTTCAAAGCAGCGGAAAGCTTGCCTTTTTTAGAGTTAGACATTTTAATAAGTAAGGCTTCATCGCTGTATTCAACTAAGCCGTCTTCAATCATTTCAGGGTAAACCGTGTCGAAAGGCTTAGTCATAGCGCCGTTTTGGTCGTATGCGTCCTTGTTTTGGTTCACATCAACCGAAGCGGTATCCTTTTTATTATCTAAATCATTCAAAAGCCTGTCAACAAAATCATAAAGCTCCTTATCAGTAAGCTTTGAAGTGTCAACGTCTGCTTCCATAATATCGACAATTGTTTCAAGCTCCTCACGAGTAAGCTCTTCAAGCTCTTCACGGGTTATTTCCGGAAGCTTTTCTTCTGTGAGCTCTTTGTCGACATTTTTGTCTTTGTCGGGCAACAAATCTTGAAGGTTAGGTTCAACCGTCAAGGTATTGCTGTTCGACAGCTTTGGTGTATTGTTGCATACTACAATGCTTAGCACCATACATAATGCCAACAACACAGCAAAAATTTTTGTCATTTTGTTTTTCATTTTGAAAGACTCCTTCCAATATGTGCGTCTATGGTTTTGCGCTGTTATTAATAACCCACCGCAAAAAGAAGACAATTATACATATATATTATATAACATTATTTTCCATAAATCAATACTTTAAAAGGTTAAAATTTCAATAATAAGAAGTTGCTTTTAAAACGCGTAAACAAGTGATTTTTTGGCACCGCAAGAGTGAAGGACCGAAGGTTCAAGTCCCAAATCAAAACAAAAAAAGAAAAGAACCGACTAAACATCGGTTCTTTTAAATGTGGATTATTCTTCAAAGCAGTTGTATTCGGTTAAAAGATATTTTCCTGTTTCGTAAAGTAAGGCTTCAATTTTTCTTCCAAACTCTAACGGTAGGGTTGTAAATTTAGTAATCCTTTTGTCAACATTACGGCGCGAAGGACTTAATGGTGTAGAATCCGCTTCAAATGTAAAGTAGCCATTGTATCCTATATCTAATAGACCCTGCATAAGCGAATCAACATTAAGTGTTCCCAAAAAGGGCATAATGTGGTCATCTAAAAAGCCTAAGTTGTCTTGAACATGGAGAGCGGCAACCCTGTTTCCCAAAAGCTTTAAGGCATTATACTGCGGTAAGGTTTGTTGGTTGGCGTGCCCTGTATCCCAACAAAGCTTTAAAAGTGGGTGGTTAATATAATCCACAAGCTCGCAAATATCGTTGGCATTATCAGGCCAGTAATAATTTTCTATACCCATTTTATTAAAGTTTTCTGTCAAAACTAAAATTCCGCTTTTTTCGGCAACCTCTAAAATTTCGTTATAGAAAATTTTGTTCAGTCTAAAATTTTCCGCTTTAGTTATATCTTTAACATGCCCAGCGTGAACTACAATGTTGGGTATGCCAAGATATGCGGCGGCTTCAATACTGCGTTTAGTATCTTCAATAAATTGCCTTTGGTTTTGGTCGCATTTTATAGGGTATCCCATAGGTGCGTGCGACTGAACAAATTTAAATCCCTTTTGTGCCGACATTTCTAATAACTCGTCGGCATACTTTTGCCAATTATCAGCGTAAAGTCCGCAACGATTTTTGTAGTCGTAGCTAAAGTTATAGTCGATGTTTTTAAAGCCTGCGTTAAGAATTTCTTCTATGCTTTCTTTAGGATTAAGACCATATTTAAAAAAATCACCCGTAGTTGTTGCTAATTTCATTTTAAGCGCCACCTTGTTCAACTTATCATTAAAGTGTTGTTATTGGTTAACAGTTCTGCTTATCACAACCATTATATCACACCTAATTTTAAACTTCAATATGGTTAGCTGAAGCTCTAAGTCTCAAATCAAAACAAAAAAAGAAAAGAACCGACTAAAAGTCAGTTCTTACTTTGGTGCGAGTGATGGGACTTGAAAAATGAAATTCACCTAAAACTATGTTCAAAATGCCTTTTTATAGGGAAAAACTGTGTCAACAGGGTTCTTTTCTCAATTTTAAGCAATATTTTAAAGAACAAATAAAGAACAAAAATTAAGTGTGTTTGCGGGGAAAGATGTGGTATATATAATATGAACCTTTATTTATCCCCTTAAATTTCAGATAAAATGGTGTTTTGTTAATATATAAAAATATTTTATATCACTAAATAGATTTATTAAGGCTAAAATTCAGTATTTTGAGATGAGTTATAAATATAATTTACACCTATTCACATATATTTTTATATCTTATTAAATATTAATTTTAATGTTTATAGTACAGTTGTTATTTTGGCGCATACTTATTACGATATAATTCTTGCTTCATTTTAATAATCATATTTTCAATTTCGGAAAGTCCTCGGTTTCCGCAGTGTGTAATTTTTAAACCTTCTTCGAGGGTGTTGAAATCTATTTTTTCTGTAGCATAAAATTCTTTTAAGATTTTCTCATTAGCTTCAGATAAATCTTGTGAATATTTATTTAATTTATCAATGTCTATGTTTAATCTTTTTTTGTATTCAGGTGAACATTTAGAAATAAAGGTTATAAAATTTAAAATAACTGTACAAGTATTAACCAACTTGTGCCATTCATCAAAGCAACCTTTCATATTACCTTCTTTATATTTGATTTCGGGATAAAATACACAATCATAATACGCAGCTTTCATTTTTGAGAGTCTTTCTTCTAATAAAGGAATAATATCAGAATAAAAAGAAATATTTTTTTCTGCTGAGTTTGTATAAATTAAAATTAGAATGCTTGATACTATGCCGATTAAAAAGTTTAGCAATGCATTGCTTATCCAATCGCAATACCAGTGATTATTAATACTGTACAAATACGAAAATGTCAAAGATGAAAGAATTAAAATTATTAAACTTATTAACAATGCCCATAACCATTTTTTCTTTTTGAGCGGTTTTGGAATGTTTTTGAAAGGACTTAGCTCTGAATAGTCAGAATAAGGGGATTCAATATCACCTAAGTACATTTCAAACCATTGTTCATATTCATGTTCATTCATTATTGTAACTCCCATCGTTTAATAAAATGTTGAAACGCCTGCACGAACGTTTGTTCTTATTTTAACATAAAATCAATAACATTTCAATAACTTTAAAAAAATAATTCCTGTGTGCGGGGAAAGGTGTTTTAGAATATATAAAATGAAAATCAATCAAAAAAATGTATATTAGGTATTAAAGCCACTTACTGAAATCAATCAGTAGGTGGCTTTTTTGTTTTTATGAGAAAACTTAATAACGACAATTCAAGACCGAGTGAGAGTGTAAAAACTCTTGCTCGGTCTTTTTTTATATACAAATTTCAATTTAAGGAAGTGATAACTAAAACAATTACAACCGCTCCCGCACATTATTACAAAGATTTTGAAAACAAAAAACTAAAAACCGAAAGGAAAATTAAAATGAAAACTTACATTAAAAACGAAAATCAAACTTATACTCTTACAATCAGTGAAGAAGAATTTGAAAACCATTTTTGTTTCTGTGATGATTGCGGCGCCTTGCTTTTTATAAATGATGCCGTGCGAATTGATGACACATATTATTGCGAATCATGTACCACGTCATGCGTATGCTGTGGCACTGTTATTGCAACACGGGACGCATACCAAACCTGTGATAGTGATTATGATTATTGTCATGACTGCTATGTCGAACAGACATACCGTTGTGATGATTGTGGCGCACGTTATCGATATGAAGATGAACTTCATGAAGTGGATGACTATTATTACTGTGATACGTGTTACGAACAACATAGGCCGATTATTAATTCATATCATAATCAAAAAGAGTACGGCAATATACAGTTTTATGGAAATGCAGATAGACGTGATGAACTACATATAGGGTTCGAATTAGAAGTTGACTCTAATGAGCAGTTTGATAGAGAAGAAATAGCGGGAGAATTGCAAAATAGATTTGGGGATTTCTTTGCTTACGAAAATGACGGATCCTTACATTTTGGCTTTGAAGTGATTTCTCAGCCCGCCACCTTATCTTATCACTTGAATATGATGGATAAATATAGTGATGCTTTTGAGTATTTATTAGAGAATGGGGTCAAGTCGCACGATGTTGGAACCTGTGGATTGCATATTCATCTTGACCGCAGATACTTTGGATGTAAGGAAGATAGCAGTATAGCAAAGCTTTTGTATATCTTCGAACGTTTCAGACCAGAACTTATGCGCTTCTCACGCAGAACAGAAGCTCAATCTTCGGATTGGTGCCGCTCTAGCAAGAAAAATTATAATGGTAAAGCAGGTTGGATAAAGCAAGCTGTTATGGAATCAAAGGCTTATTCTAGCTACCATAATAGATATTACGCGGTTAATTTGACTAATGATAATACTTTGGAGATAAGGCTGTGGCGCGGAACTTTGAACAAGCAAACCTTTGAAGCTACTTTGAAATTCACCCAAAGATTGGCAGACATATGTAAATATACACGTGCTGTAGAACTTGCAAAAATGACCTTTGAAGAACTTTTGGGTTCAGATAAGGTCATTTTGTCATATTGGAACAGAATTAATAACAAATAAATTTAAAAACGAAGGAGATTTTAAAAATGTGTATTGCGATTTATAAATTATGTGGGAACGAACTTCCTACAAAAGAAATACTACAAAATTGTTTTAGGGCAAATCCTGATGGTTCCGGGTTCTCATATTCTTACAAAGGCACTGTATATACCTACAAGGGCTTTTTTAACTTCGATAAATTTTACAATAAACTTATGGAGTGTGAAAAAAGATATAATCTTAAAGAACAAGGTGTTTTGCTACATTTCCGTATTTCAACTCACGGTCTTACAAATGCCGCTAATTGCCATCCGTTTGCGTTAACATCTGACGAGCATAAACTTAAGTCTGCTTTCACAAAAAGCCGTTACAGCGTAATACATAATGGTATTTGTAGTTGTACAAGCTCTGCATCAAAGAATGAACCACTCTCTGACACTGCAAGGTTTGTGCGCGACTATTTAAGCAAGATTGCTATGTATAAAGATTGGTTTCATAATCCTCACACGATTCCTCTAATTGAACAACTGATAGATTCGAAAATGGCGATTTTGAGAGCGGACGGTGAAATTGTATCAACAAGCGGATTCCATAAAGCTGATGATGGGAATTATTATTCTAATTATAGCTATAGAGAATCTTATTCGTATATTTATGGATACGATTTCTTTGATGATTGGTATGGTGAGTATTTAAAAAGTGAAGAACAATGTGAAATGCCGTTAATGGAACTGAAACGTGGAGAAACAATCTATTATGATGATGGAACCGTAGAAGAATACCGCTCAGATTATCATAAGATATTTAAGACGTACGTAACCGAGGATTGTGAGGTTTATACATTATTTGAGGATGGAGATTTCGATAAAAAGATTCCAATGGAAAAGTTGAGTTATATTGGCAATGGTGAGATAATTGATAATTTTTTCTCGGTTGCTGATGATGGAATAAAAGTGGCAGCATTCAGGCAAGATGCCGTGGCGATTTTATAACACAATAAAACTCTTGTTTTATTATGAAAGGAAAATAAAAATGAAATTGATAAATAAAAGATATTATAAAACGTTTTAAGGAATACCCGCTTTACTCACAAGATGGCAAAGGTGAAGAAAGTGTAGTCTTAGTGAAGTATTTTAATCCTTGCGGTGCGGGTACGTGGTTAGTCACTGAGGCTGAACTGCAAGAAAACGGAGATTGGCTTATGTTCGGATATTGTCACATACAATGTTTTGAATGGGGTTACGTTCTTCTAAGCGAACTTGAAAACCTCAAACTTCCTTTTGGTCTTACTATAGAACGTGATTTGTATATTCCAGATGGTGCTAAGGTAAAGGATTTGATATAATCACAATTTTAAACAAAAGCCAAGAAGGAGGTGAGTGTGATGGCTGACCTTCTTACTTGGCTGACAGTGGCCTTAATATACGTTTTGTTTTTTAAAGACAATTAATATCATTAGGGTACACTTTAATGGCATACTAAAATTTTATATCAATAGGGTTGGTTTGCAAATTTTGGAATATACCATTTTGTAAACTAACCCTATTGGGAAAGTGAGGAAATAATGAAAATAGGATATATCAGAATTAGTTCAATCTACCAAAACACAGCGAGACAAGAGGTGTTAATGCAAGAATTAGGTGTTGAACAAGTTTATATTGACCGTATGAGTGGTAAAAATACAGACCGGCCTGAGCTCAAACGAATGCTTGGGTTTGTTCGAGAGGGAGATGTGGTAATTGTAGAATCCATAAGTAGATTTGCGCGAAACACAAAAGACCTGCTTGAATTAGTTGAAATACTTGCTGAAAAACAGGTGGAATTTATTTCTAAAAAAGAAGCGATAGACACTACAACGCCAACTGGTAAATTTATGCTAACAGTTTTCGGAGCCGTGGCAGAACTCGAACGCGAATACATATTGCAAAGGCAAAAAGAAGGTATAGCTATAGCAAAGGAAAAGGGCGTCTATAAAGGCAGAAAGCCCATAGAGCACCCTAAGTTTAATGAAGTTGTATCAATCTGGAAAAGCGGTAACATAACCGCTATCGAAGCTATGAAACGTCTTAATATGAAACCGAGTACATTTTATAGAAAAGTGAAAAATCACGACCATAAGTTATGGGCATAAGGTTTTATCCGTTACTTGACGGTTATGGGACATATTCAAAACTTTTAAGTTCTGGGACAGAAATTTAAAATCATGGTAAATATTAAAAGGGTGCTCTATGAAGGCAAGAAACTCCATAGAACACCCTATACTTAATGAAATCATATCAGCCGTCCCATTCTATAGGCTCTAAAGTTTTGTTATTGTTTTTATGATATTTTCCAAACGTGAAGAATAGCCATCGTGAGACTTTGAAGTATATACCTTGATGAGTTTTAAAATTTTACATAGTAAGATTAGTGGGTTAAAATGCTTTTAAAACAGGGAATACATACGTTCTTTTCTATAAGTATTTGGTGTGACACCTACTTTAGATTTGAACAGCTTAATGAAATATGCAGTTGATGGGAAGCCCGATTTCCACGCGATTGTGTTAATAGGCTCGTTGGTTGTAATAAGCTTTTTCTTCGACATTTTTATACGATATGAAATCAAGTATTGATGGAGTGATAAGCCCGTATGCTCTCTAATCATTCGGCTTAAATAGTACGGATGATAACCGAACAATTCGGCAATTGATTCGTTAGATAATGTTGCATCAAAGTAATTCTCGTGAATGTAGTTAAGTATTGGGAGAAGTCGGTCGGAATTGTGGCTTTTTTCAATACTTTTAATTATATTGATAAGACAAAACTTTAATAAAGCGGATGACGTTTCTCTATACATTGGATTTTGAAGAAGAAATTCTTCGCTGCATTTGTCTAAAACAGGTGCAATGGATGGGACTTGTTTTGAAATTATTGAAGTAAACTCTTGGGGCATAGGGTAGGTGATTTGCTTTTCAGGTACAAAGTTGTCGGCGGAGGCTGTACCCAAAGATTTTGTCCTTTGGCAAAAGGTATTAACTAAGTCGAAATTTATAACTGTTGTAATGAAGCGGTCACAACTTTTATCGGGATAAAAATGATATTTTGTACCCGATGGGAAATATAGAGCGGTATTGTTTTTAAAGGTATATTCCAAACCATTTGCCACAATGTGGCCGTGACCTTCTTTGATGAAAAACAACCTACAGTCATAGCAAATACTATCAAAGTCTTTTTGTACGTGATAATAGTGTGTTGCAGCATAGCGTATGTGAGGATTGATATCTGATAATTTCATAGAACTTTCCTTTGATTTGTTATATTTTTACTTGGTTTTCTACAACATTATACTACAAATTTGTTATATTATCAATATAGAATTTAATAAAATGACGAGGTATTGTGATGGTATTGCAAAATTCGGTTTCAAAAACGGGCTTTGAATTGGTTTATAAAAATGATTTATTCAAGTGTGCTTTTATAACTCAAAACGAGCAATATGCACCAGGTAAAATATCTTGCTTAAAACGTCACAATAAGTCAGATGAAATTTTTGTATTGATTCAAGGTAAAGCTGTGCTATTAACCGGAGAACAGACTGATGGTGAATATGATGCAACCGAATTGCAATTCGGAAGATCTTATTGTGTGACGGCGGGTACGTGGCATTACATGGCAGTTTCAGATGATGCAAAAGTTTTTGTTGTAGAAAATGCAGACGTATCAAAAGAAAATACTGATGAACTTAATATAGAAGAACAAAATATAATTTTAGCGGTGTGATATGAAATATTCAGTAGGTTATCAATTAAGAGAAGACCCTGAGTTTTTGCAAAGCATTGTTCGGAATAAAAACCAAATCCATGAGGTTTATTTCTCGTGGGGAGACTTTGCAAACGGTCGCAACAGTCAATTAAGACAAAGCAATTTAACGCCATGGGAAGCGCAATTGAAACAAGAGACAGAACTTCGTTTATTGTCATCACAGGGATTGAAATTTAATTTGTTATTTAACGCGACTTGCTATGGAAAAGATAGTCAATCTAAAGCATTTTTTACTAAGATTGGCGAAACCGTGCAATATATACAACAAAATATAGGACTTACAAGCATTACCACAACCTCACCGTTAATAGCAAAGTTTATTAAAGGAAATTTTGACGGTATAGACGTAAGAGCTTCTGTAAATATGTCCATTGGTACCATTGCAGGAATGGAGTACATAAAAAAATATTTTGACAGTTTTTATCTAAAGCGTGAATTGAACAGAGATTTTAAAGCAATTTTAAATTTGAAAAAATGGTGTGACCAAAACGGAAAAGTGTTATACGCTCTGGCAAACAGCGGTTGCTTAAATAATTGTTCGGCACACGTTTTTCACGACAACCTGGTATCGCACGAGAGTGAGATTGCTGCTATGGATAATGGTTATAGTTTTGAAGGTGTTTGCCGCCAATATCTTTCTGATGAAAAAAATCTATGTTCTTTACTCAATAATACCAATTATATCAGACCTGAGGATATCCATCATTATGAAGAAAGCTTTTCTGTAATGAAACTTGCAACAAGAGTTAGTATGTATCCCGAAAGAATTATAAAAGCATATCTTGAAGACCGGTCTTACAGTGGAAGTATTTTAGACTTATTAGAACCAAATCATACCGGATTGCTATATCCGAAACTATTAGAAAATAAAAAAATCATTAGCGCGATAAAAAATAATAAATTGATTTATTCCAATTTAGAAGAAGCACTTATTAAATTGGAATATGAAATATAAAGGAGAGTATATATGCTTACCAGTGAAATGATCAAAAAAGCAGCGTATGAGGCAGGCGCTGACAAGTGCGGTATTGGGCCTATGTCCCGTTTCGAAGGTGCTCCACCCGAGATGGATCCAAGAAAACTTTTCCCAAACGCAAAAAGTTGTATTGCATTCGCTTTTAGAATTCCAAGAGGTGTTCAAAGGGGTATTGAAGAGGGAACTCAGTTTTATCAATATCCATCTATGGCATATGGCGGCATAAATGAAATTTATGCTCCGGCTGTACTCTACCATGTGGGTAAAGTTATTGAAGATGAAGGCTATGAGGCTGTAGTTTACCGCAATACAGGTGCTCGCGGTGTTGTTTCGGATATGGATGGTAGTCCCGGAAACACACTCTCGCCTGAAGAACAAATTGAAGTTAGTAAACACGCTAAAGGTAAGACCGCTCACCATAGAAGCGTTCAGTTCACACGTGAAGTTGAAGATGGAAAGGTACCACCTGATTTACAGTTTCAATTTCGTCTTGCCGCAGTTGCTTGCGGTCTTGGAGAAATAGGTTGGAGTAAAATGTTACTCACTCCCGAGTTTGGACCGCTTCAACGTGTTGCATTTATTTTTACCGATGCAGAACTTGAATATGATGAAATGTATAACGGCGAACCACTTTGCAGAAAATGCGGTGCCTGTGTACGTGAATGCCCCGGCAGTTGTATTCCCGCTATTAATTCAGGCAAGACAATAACTGTTGACTTAGCAGGTAAGATATGTGAGTGGGGCGACATTGATATGTGGCGCTGCTATGCGTTTTATACCCACGGCGGCAGATATTATAATCCTTTCGTACCGAAGGAAGTTTTCGACAAGAATGAAAACGGTATGCTTGACTTGCTTGAAGGTGTAACCGACGAAGCAAACGAAAAAGAAGTTATGAAGGTATATACTTCGCTTGAAAAGTATTTTCCAAGCTGGGTAGGTTACAATATGGCGAAGTGCGGCGGTTGTATCAGAGCTTGTGTAAGTATGCTTGAGAAAAAAGGCGGATGTATGGAAGGACGTTTCAAACAGCCTTTACGTACCGGTAAAGCTTGGAAAATGGATAGATAAGGAGGAGCGAATTGTGACTGCTGAATTTATAAAGCAAAAAGCAAAAGAACTAGGTGCTACTATATGTGGTATCGGTAACGTTGAACTTTTAAGAGATGAGGATGCAAGACGCAATCCTTTCTGCATCTTACCTGGTGCAAAATGCATAATTGGATTTGGTATAAAAATTCCGAGAGGACTTTATAATGCAATGGATAGAAATTCACAGTATTATAACTATACTAATCTCGGCGTTAAGTACATAGATGAAACATTTGCTGAAATTTTTCTTTTAAAAATGGGCGCACTTATAGAAGATGAAGGCTATGATGCTTGTCTTCAAAGAAGTATTCCCGGCTTTAAAATTAAAGGTGATAAATCTACCAATCCGGAAGTAAACAGAATATTTGAATTACAGTTTGCTTCGCCCGTATCACCCGATAAGCCGGTTCCAGATGTAATTATTGATTACAATAAGGCGGCTGAGGTTTGCGGACTTGGTAAAACAGGTATTCACGGCAAGGTTATTGCTCCTAAATACGGTACGTTTATGAGATACGTATTTATCATTACAGATATGCCTCTTGAGTTTGATGAACCCTTCACTGAATCTATTTGCGATAATTGTGGCGAATGTATAAATGCTTGTCCGGGTAAGGCGGTTACTCCTGACGGTGTGGACAGCTGGCAATGCAGCGTATACTACAGGGGAGCTCATAAATCTAATCCATTTATGACTGATAACTTTTTGAAGGACCACCCTGAAAGAGAAATGATTTTAAACGGCGAGAAGCATTTTGATAGCGATAGCGCTAAAGAGATATACAGCTCTCTCAACTTTTTGCCTAACACCCATTTCGGTTATGTGCCTTGTCTTTGCGGTAAGGCTTGTGAAATGGTTTGTTATAAGCATCTTAAGGAGGTAGGAAAGCTATGAGAGAAAAAATAATTGAAATAGCAAAAAAATATGATGCCGATATAGTTGGCTTTTCGCCTACTTCACGTTTTGATAAGAACGATCCGATTTTTAAGATTTTTCCGCAAACTAAAACGGTTATAGGTCTTGGTTTCCGTGTGCTTCGTGGAATTTATCGCGGTGTTGAAGAAGGTACTACGTATTATCAGTATACCACAATGGGTGTAGAAAACCTTGAAGAAACAGTAATGCCACTTGCCCTTATCAACGTATCTAATTACATCGAAGAAGAAGGCTTTGAGGCTATTCCGCAAAGAAAAAATCCTTTGATTTTAAACGAAGAAGGAACAACTAACCCTGAGGTTGACTATACAGACGTATACCACGATGTAAAGGCTGAAAACCAACTTGATTTTACAAACTGTGCAGTACAGTGTGGTTTAGGCGAAAAAAGTATGATTGGTTCTATTTTAACCAAGGAATACGGTCCGTTTATCAGATATTGCTTTATTTTAACAGATGCTGAAATAGAACCGACTCCACTTCTTACAGATAATATTTGTGACAAATGCGGCGAATGTATAAAGGCTTGTCCCGGAAATGCAATAGCCGAAAATGGACAAACGGATAGTTGGCGTTGTGCGGTTTATTATAATGGTGCAAATGGTTCGAAAAATCCGTTTATGCCACCTGATGCTTTCCCTGATTTTGAAAACAGAATGGACATCATAAACGGTATTGCCCAGTTTGATTCTGAAGAAGCAAAAGAAATTCTTGATAGTATATATTTCTATCCGCCCGCAAAGCACTTCTACCGTACATCTATTTGCGGAAGAGCCTGTGACCGTGCTTGTTATATTCATCTTGAAGAAAAAGGCGTTCTTACAAAGAGCTTTAATAAAAAGTTCCGTGAAAAAGAAGACTGGAAACTCAGCACTAAACAATTTGAAACCCAAAAACGCGAAAAAGAATGGGATTTTGGAGGTAACAAATAATGAAAGAAAAAATTAAGATAGCAGTTATTGGCTGCGGAAGATTTAGTCCGTTTTTTATACCACTTTTTAAAGCACATCCCGTAGTAGAAAAGGTTTATGTTTGCGATGAAAAACGTGACAGAGCAGAAGAATTTTCCAAAAAATTTGATGTTGATATTATAGATAGTTTTGAAGAAGCATTGGCTTCAGATAAAGTAAATTGTGTTGCTATTTTTACACAGCGCTTCAAACACGGTAGAATGGTAATTGATGCACTTAAGGCAGGAAAACATGTATATAGCGCGGTTCCCGGTGCGCTTACTGTAAATGAAATTGTAGAAATTGAAAAACTTGTACGTGAAACAAGATTAACCTATTCTATGGGTGAAACAGGTTACTATCGTGCTGCTGCTATTTTCTGTCGTAGGGAGTTCGCAAAAGGAACTTTTGGTAAATTTACTTATGCAGAAGCTCATTATAATCACGATATTAGAAATATGGAAGAAAGTTTTAAAAGTTCCGGTGGGGATGATTGGAAAAAATACGCAGGTATACCACCAATGTATTATCCAACCCATTCCACCTCTATGATTTTAAGCACAATGCCCGGTGTGTATGCTAAAAAGGTTATTGCGCTCGGATTTAGCGGAAGTCCAAGAACAGATATTTATGGCGTAGACGGACAGAACCTATATAACAACCCATTCTCTAATACTACAATGCTTTTGGAATTGTCTAATGGCGGTATTGCAAGGGTAAGCGAAAACCGTTGCGTTGGTTGGAGAGCACCCGAAACTTATATTTCCCAGTATTATGGTACTGATGGCGGTTACGAGTTTTCAGTTGCACATCACAGCTTGGCTCATTGGGACCCGGAACGTCCCGGTAAGGTTATTATGGAAGATGTGACAAAGGAACTTCAACCAAAGTGTATTTCTGATGTATTGTATTCTGATTATGCTAATACTATTCAAAATATTGCAGATGGTAGCGGCTTCTATGATTCTGTTCCAATTCAACCGGTAGAACGTTTGCCTGAAGAATTCAAGGGAATGGAAAACGGTCACAATGGTACTCATCATTTCTTGATTGATGATTTTTGCCGTGCCTTTGAAACAGGAAAGCTTTCGCCAACCAACATTTGGCAGGTTGCAAGATATAATATTCCAGGCTTATTAGCTCACGAGTCAGCCTTACAAGGTGGTGTAGCTATAGATGTACCTGATTTGGGCGAACCGCCTGAAGATTGGGAAGTTTTGTGGTCATAATAGAGGTGTTTTCAGCTTTTCTTATAGTCACCGGCTAAGTAAATTTTAATTTATATTATACGTAATGAGGAGCAACAGTTGTGTTTAATGTTGTAAAACCGGAATCGGTAGGAATCTCATCTAAAGAAGTAGCAAAATTTATTAAAACACTTGAAAGAAGGGGTCTTGTAACCCACAGTATTCTCTTAATGCGCGGAAACAATATTTTTTCGGAGTGTTATTGGAAACCGTTTGACGAACATTTTTGTCATCGAATGTATTCAGAAACTAAAAGTTTTGTTTCTGTGGCTATTGGACTTTTAGAAGAAGACGGAATGATTTCTTTAGATGATAAAATAGTTGATTATTTTCCCGAGAAAATTGATGGTGAAATTCCTAAATATTTAAAAAATCAAACTATACGCCATATGCTTACTATGCAAACATGTGGTCAACCGCCACTTTGGTTTAATTGCGGCGATCCTGATAGAACACATTTATACTTAAATCAAAATAGTGCAGAAATTCCGTCAGGTATGCGCTTTAAGTATGATACTCACGGAACGCAGGTTCTGTGCTCCTTGGTTGAAAAACTAACTAAAAAATCTTTATTTGATTTTTTATATGAGCGTATTTTCAAACATTTAGGAACATTTAATACTGCTAAAATACTAAAGCTTCCCAACGGCGATAGTCACGGTGATTCAGCGCTTCTTTGTACCACCAGAGATATGGCCTCCTTTGCTAAATTTGTAATGAATTATGGTACTTGGAACGGCAAGCGTTTAATGAATGAAGATTATTTAAAAACCGCAACCTCGCGCATAGTTGATAATACAATTAATTGTTTTAACGGAGCATTTACTCAAGGGTATGGATATCAATTTTGGAGATGTGAGGAAAACGGTTTTGCATTTAACGGAATGGGTGCGCAATTTGCTATTTGCCTACCGGATAAGGATTTGATTTTTGTAATTACGTCGGACAATCAGGGTTATGACGGCGCCAAAGCGCTTATTATGTCGGCTTTTTATGAGATTATAGTTGATAATTTACAAGACGAATCATTACCCGAAGATGATGAAGCATATAAAGAACTTAAAGAAATTGAAAATAGTTTGGAACTTGATTTTTTAAAAGGAAATATTGCTTCTGATTTTGCTGAAGAAATTAATGGCAAAGAATTTATTTGCAACGATAACCCCACAGGTATCAAAAACTTCTCTTTGCATTTTTCAAAAGACGAGGGAGAATTTAGATATACCAACGCTCAAGGTGAAAAGACTATTAAATTTGGCTTTGATAAAAACGTTTTCGGAAAGTTCCCTCAATTCGGATATTCCAATGAAGTTGCATGCCGCCCTACAACCGATGGTTTTTTGTATGATTGTGCCGCATCTGCTGCTTGGCGAGAAGAAAAGAAGCTACTTTTAAAAATTCAAATAATTGATAAATACTTCGCTAACTTGTTGGTTATTTTTTCATTCAAGGACGATTATGCTACTGTTACTATGCATAAAGTAGCACATGGTTTTATGGAAGAATATCAAGGTGAATGGGTTGCAAAATTGTTGTAATCAGTTTTTAATAATGAAAAAACGCTATAACATTCTGATTACAATGATAATAAAAAAGTGTTTTATTTTTGGCACTAATTTTTAGGAGAAATTACAATGACAAATGATAACGCTAACAATTCAATAAATATTAAAGAAATTATATCTAAACTCACATTGGAAGAAAAAGCGAGTTTGCTTGTTGGCGGTTCTATGATGGGAACGGCAGAGATTGAACGTTTGGGTATAAAACCGGCAAATTTTTGTGATGGTCCACATGGGGTAAGATTTGGATATGAACATATTGGTGCTGTTTCGCTTCCTTCGCTTAGTACGTTGGGTGCTACTTGGAATGAAGATATGGCATATAAAATGGGTGTTGCTTTAGCAAATGAGTGTATTCGTTTTGGCAAAAATTTGCTACTCGGTCCAGGACTTAATATGAAGAGAAACGATCTTTGCGGTAGAAACTTTGAATATTTTTCCGAAGACCCAATTCATACAGGTGTTTTAGGTGCAGCTTACATTAATGGTCTTCAGGATAACGGTGTTGGTGCTTGCGCAAAGCATTATGCTGTAAACAATCAGGAAACCGATAGACTGCACATCAGCTCCGAAATTGATGAACGCACAATGCGTGAAATTTATCTCAAAGCATTCCAATACATTGTAAAACATTCCTCTCCGGCTGCTATAATGTCTGCCGTAAATAAAGTGAACTCTGTTCTTTGTAGTGAAAATAAAAAGCTTTTTGACATTCTTAAAAAAGAGTGGGGATATGAGGGCTTTGTTATGTCAGACTGGGGTTGTTGTAAGGATGCGATAAAATCGGTTAAAGCAGGCTTAGACCTTGCTATGCCGCTAGATCCTGATTTTGTTCCAAGAATTTTAGATGGCATTTCTAAGGGCAAAATCACCGAAGAAGAAATCGATATTGCCGTTGAACGCGTTTTAAAGTATGTTTTGAACGTGCAAAAACCGGAATCCACACTCACTCGTGAAGAGTGTCACGATATTTGTCGTGAGATTGATGAAGAAGCTATTGTTTTGCTTAAAAACGAAGATAATCTTTTGCCTATTACAAAAGAAAAATATAAGCGAATTGCTGTCGTGGGCGAATTTGCTGAAAATCCCGTGATTTGCGGCTTCGGCAGTTCTACTGTATTTCCCGATGAAGCTCAAGTTGAAAGTCCGCTTAAATTTATAAAAGATTACTGTGGTGACGATATAGAAGTTGTATATATTCCTGCGTATCCAACTAACGAATATCTTAAAGAACCGCAATTCAATGCTTTGAAGTATATGTCAATCTTTGAAGAAGTTGATTTGGTGCTTATGTTTGTTGGTCGTGAAGTTTCGGTAGAAACCGAAGGAAGCGACAGAGTGACATCACATCTCAATCCTTTGTTTGAATTCATAATTAAGCGAATTTACCCAAGAAACCAAAATATCGTTTTAGTTGCTCAATCGGGCGGCGCATTTATGCATCTTTCTTGGGATCATAAAATCAAATCAATTGTTCAAATGTGGCTTGGAGGCGAAGCTGCAGGTTCTGCTATTGCAAATGTG
Source organism: Acutalibacteraceae bacterium (assembly GCA_045602785.1). GTDB lineage: Bacteria > Bacillota > Clostridia > Oscillospirales > Acutalibacteraceae > UBA737. Next base: position 7,395 of record JAZSCF010000057.1, on the reverse strand, counting down.
CTTTTTGGTAAGGTTAATCCTTCGGGCAAGCTTTCCGAATCTTTTCCGCTCAAAACAAGAACAGATATAGATTATCCCGGTGATGGATACAAAGTTTGCTATGATGAAAAATGGCGTATAGGTTATCGCTATTATGACCTACACACCAATGAACTTTGGTTCCCGTTCGGACATGGCCTTTCGTATACAAAATTTAATTTTAGCGATTTTTCCATTACAAAGACCGAAAACGGCTTCTCTGTAGAATGTAAGGTTAAAAACATTGGCGATACTGCGGGTAAAGAAGTTGTTCAAGTGTATTTTTCCGACCGTATCGCTACTGTTTCACGTCCTTTGAAAGAGCTCGTTGCATTCAAAAAGACAAAACTGCTTGAGCCTGATGAAGAAGTGACAGTTAAGTTCGATATAGCCAACGAAGATTTGGCATATTATAACACCATGTTAGACAAATGGGTAGTGGAACCCGGTGCTTATGATATTTTGGTTGGTGCTTCGTCGCAAGATATTCGCTTAAATGGTGAGTATATTTATGATTCTGAATGTGAATATACTATATCATATAATGCTGAACAAATTATGGGTTAATCAATAAGATTTAAAAAGGTGCTTATAAATGAAAAATAAGAAATTATTAGTATCTTTTGAAAAATCTTTAGGAGGTTTTTATGTTGGATAAGGTTGTTTGTCATAAAGGCGGTGCCGATAAGGAAGCAGAGGCAATGCGTCAAAAAATCTTAAATGCAGTTAATGAGTTGCCAAAAGCATTCGGTAAAACTTATTATGTGTCTGAAAACGGTGATGATTCAAACGATGGATTGTCACCCGAAACCGCAATCAAGACCTATAAACATATTGCAAATTTACCACTCAAGGCAGGGGATGAAGTATTACTTAAAAGGGGTGATACTTTCCGTATTGCTGAAAGACTTTGGTTTATAGATGGTGTTAATTACGGGGCTTTCGGCGAAGGTGATAAACCATTTGTTTTGGGTTCTTTAAGAGACTATGCCGACCCTAAAATTTGGAAACAAAGCACCGAAAATCCTAATATTTGGCAAACGGAAATTCATGGTGAAGACAGAGCATCGCTCACTACTTTTAATAACGATACTTATGTTGGTGTTTGGAAGTATAAAATTGAAGATTTAGAAAAAGACGGTGATTTTGCTCACGATGAGCAAAGTGGAATATATAGTTTATATTTCAGTAATGGTAATCCCGGAGAATACTTCAATAATATTGAAATTGCTACGACTATAACCGCAGTACGCACCGCAAAAACGGCAGGTCACCGCAATAATCATGTTGATAATATTTATTTCAAATATTTCACTTTTGGAGCATTTTTAGCTGCTGAAGCTGATAATTTTAAAATAACAAACTGTGTTTGTGGATGGCAAGGCGGTAAAATTTATGATGCTAATCATGCCGGAGGTGTAAAACAATACGGAAATGCAATACAGTTTTGGTGGCAATGTCGTGATATTTGGGTTAATAATTGTTGGATATATCAAATTTTTGATGCTGCAATTACATTCCAAGGTAGTGGCCCCGGTCCAACATGGTTTACTAATATCAATTTTGATTATAACCTAATTGAATATTGTTCAATGAACATTGAGTATTGGGCGTCTACCAACAAAAAGGTTGAGCCCTATGTTGAAGCACATGTTGACGGTATTTCATATAAAGGTAATATTATTCGTTTTGGTGGTTACGGTTGGGCAGGTATTCAGCGTTGGGATAAGCATTGTCAGGCGCTATTTCTTAGTTGGAATCATGTTCATAATGATTTAAGTAACTTTGTTATTACTGAAAATATTCTTGATTGTGCCGATTGCTATTTTGTTTGGATGAAGGGTCCTGAAACTCATAAAGGTATGTCTGCTTACGGTAATACTTATTACCAAAAGAAACCCAGTGGTAACAATAAGAATAATGAAATCATTTATCACGGCGGCAAAAAAGCCAACAACCAAGCAGAATTTGAAGATGCAATTAAATTCTTTGAAAAAGAGCCTAAAAAGGTTGAATGGTTAGATATTTAAAATTAGAAAAGAAAACGCTACGAAGAATACGAATATACCGTAACAAAAAGATAGTGTGATTTTTTATTATATTCTAGGAAGAATGGATGCGCTTAAGTTATATAAATTACTAACGAAAATATATTTATAAAATCATATAATGCAAAAAAGATTAAGCCCATCGATTATAAGTCGATGGGCTTAATCTTATGCATATATCAGTTCTGTATTTACAATTTCGGTAGCTCTGTTGCGGATGTTATTCATCCGAGCAACCCACTCCATTTGATTATCTGCTTTGAGTTGTTCGGTAATTTCTTCCGTTTGCTTGAATTGCTTGATTAGGGTATCAAACATTTCTTCTGCTTGCTTGTTAATATCGGCAAGATAGCGGTTAACTTTGCAGTCTAAAATTAAAGCAGTAACAGATGCACAAATTGATATTTTAAACACATTAGTAAATGAATTTCAAAGTAAAAACAAATAATAAATTCCAAAAACCCGCTAATTCCGTGCTTGGAACTAGCGGGGTTTAAAATTTTTTCAAAAAATACTTGACAAACAGGAAACAAAGTGTTATTATCACATTACAGTTCGAACATTTGTAGCAAAGGAGGCGCCTTTAAATGCTATTTGAATATGACGAAAAAGTTTACCGTAATCCGAAAATGTTTGATGTAATTAGAGCGTATTTATTGGTTAAAATGGGAACTCCGTTAACACCTAAATCGATATCTGATGATTTGAATAAGTTGCTTAATGGTTTGGATTTTAAAACCAACGACGTTACGGTTAAAAAGTACCTCGATGCTATGAGGGAGAAAGAACTAATAGCAATTAAACGTGTATATCTTAAACCTAGTTATTTTAAAACTAAACACAAAAAGAAAAAAGAACTAGAATACGGTGAGATATTTTACTTTAAATATTCCGGGCAGGATTTGTCAGAAATTTACAAATCCGATATATGCGTTATATTGAGAAAGGCTTTATCAGGATGGGGTCTAAGTTCTATTGGTGTACAACGCAAAACATATGTTGCATTAAATTTGTACGCTAAATATGGCGACTTATTAAAGAGCGGTGTGCTGGTATACCAATATTATGGTGATGATGGTAAAGAAATCAAGCTGACAATCACGGTAGATTTTATCATTGAGGAGAACAAACAGCAAACATTGTTTATCTTTGGCAATAAATCTAAGGTGTTTAATGTTCAAAAGATGAAGAGAGATATAAATCCACAGGATATCTGCGATGCACTTAAGAGCGTTTATGTTTCCAAAATAAATATAATAAAATTTTGGAAAGACGGAATGCAAAGCGAAGAGTTTCATAATATTGAAAAAGAACTGCCGGATAACTGTGAATTTGTAGATTGGGATACAGTAATTAAAATGTAGCGGACGAAAGTCCGTTACTTTTAAAGGAGTAACGTTCGAACATTTGTCGTGTAATTTGGAGGAGGTGGAGGCTATATGATTGTAGTGCAAATGCAATCAACAATTAAATTCAAAATAAACTTAAAAGGAGCAATTTAATGTCAAATCCTGAAATTACTTTTAAAGATCATGTGTTTTTCGAAGTGTTCACTTCATTCAGCATCAAACACAAAAAAACTTTAGAACATATGCACACAAAGCATGGACCTCACCGTTTTGAAGCGGCTTTTATAGATACTTATAATAAAGTTTGTATTCAAGATGATGGATATCTTTATTACGAAAAAATCCAAAAGAAGTTCATATATCGTATGACTGATAGACTTAAAGAGTATAGCATCAAGAGCGTAAATGATAAGTTAACGTCATTGATAGTTTATGCTGCTGATAAATTTGGCGGTCAGTATACCAATAAAATAAAAGACTTGTTGCATAGTTATCACGTTGACCTTGTTCATAAAGGCTATGGTGAACGCAAGATGCTGAAGGAATTGCAAAAGGTTCAGGACATTATTGATATAAATGAATCATTTAATGTGTGGAGCACAAAGCCAAAGTCCGTACGTGACTAGTTTATCTTAATGGCGTACCTAAAAGCGTTAAATTGCAATTAGGTATGCCAAATTTTCCACGAAAGGGGTGTTTAAAATGCAAAGTGTGTGTCAGACGATTCCGAATATGGCATTCGGTTGCCACGCATGCTATCACAAATGGTGTGGATATAAAAACTGTGTCCTCAGTATTGGGACACAGTCAAACAAGTACTACGTTAAATATATATACTCACGCAGTTCAAAAAGCTAATGTTCAAGCGTTAAATATGATGGCTGATTTACTGCAAAACTAAGTCCAATAAAGAACATTGTAAAGAACAAAAGTAATTTGGACAAAAAGAAAAACCTTACAAGTGGCTCATTTAAGCCATTTGTAAGGTCTCAAAAGCTGGTGCGAGTGATGGGACTTGAACCCATACGTCGTTGACACACGCCCCTCAAACGTGCCTGTCTGCCTATTCCAGCACACTCGCAAATCGATATTCAATTTAAGGTACTGAAGTATTATATCAAATAGAACTTTACTTGTCAACCATAAATTTTAAAATTTGAAAAAATTATTATTTAGTGTTAAAAATGCTCGGTTTTTGCAATGTTGTTTGTTTCTGATATTGCAAAAACCGAGTAGATTTTTAAAATAGCTTTTCGCAAAAGTTATTGCCAAAAGCTTCTAACTCGCTATAGTTCATAATTTCTATATAGTGTTTTTCCAAGGCATCGTGCACCGCTTTTGCTTCTTGTAAAGTATTTACTGCAGTATCTAAAAGGCTGTTTATAACCTTATTGTTAAGCTTTAGGTGACCGTATGACTTATGAAGCAGCTTATTACTTGTGAAACGGCGCGCGTGGATGCGGCGAGTTGGCGTTTCAAATAAAATTCTATTATCTTCGGTTACAAAGGCAAGGCTTAGCTTTGGTATTACAATATGGTCTATAATAACCGACGGTAAAAACGGATTTTTAAGTGTTATAATTTCATATCCGTTTATAAGGCAGTAATTTCTGATTTCATTCATAATAATATTAGAACAAGCGCGGTATTTATCCGAAATAACAACTATATTTTCGCATTCTTTAGTTATAGTTTCGGGGTAGGATATAATGCCTTGTGGGGTTATGCTTTCAATAAATCGCACCCATTCGTAAGGCGTGCCGCTATTTTTAGGAATATGTTTTTTAATTATTCTTTCGGCAAAAGCCTTTGCTTCCGTCTTTTTAGTGTGGGATAACGCGGTTTTATAGCTATCAAGCATAATTTGTCCTGCGGCGTTTAAGTATTTTGAAACGCTTTTGTGCAGTGCTTTATTTTGGTCGGTGATGTTTATAATTTCGTTTTTATCGGTAATCTTACCGCTATCCCAAAACTGTCCGAAATTTAAAATTTCTTCGCATACGGCAGGGTATAGGGGGTCTATTGTATGCGGTGCTGTGCCATCTAAAATAACTGTTTTTTGGTTTGGTAAAATTACTGCATCAAGTGAATGCGGGTCAGAACTGCAGGGGCATATAATATATTTTTCGTTTTTACTTTCGGCATATTTTGCCACTTTTTTCATAAAAGATGATTTACCTGTCCCGGGGCCACCTTTAATTATATAGCACCGCCAGTTATCTTTTGGATTATAACAGCTACCAAAGTAGCTTTTAAAGCCTTCGCAAGAGTTTGCGGCTAAAAAATATTTCAAATCACAATTTATCATATAATACCCTCCAAACACTAATATTTTATGTAAAAAAATTGGTTTTGACACAAAGGGTAATGTGTGGTAAAATGATTTTCGGAGTCGGTTAGACGGTTGCGGATAGAAATATCTGAGGAAAGTCCGAGCCCCGCAGGGCAGAATAGCGGCTAACGGCCGCCGAGGGTGACCTTAGGGAAAGTGCAACAGAGATATACCGCCTGCGGCTTTGTCGCAAGACATTGAATCGGCTTTGCCGTGCCTGCAGGTAAGGGTGGAAAGGCGAGGTAAGAGCTCACCGGTTTCACGGGAACGTCGAAACCCTGTAAACCCTATTTGGAGCAACGCTAAGTGTGGCTATACATTTGCCCGATGTGCCACGAAAAGCGGCTTGAGCGGTGGGAGCAATCCCCCGTCGAGATAGATGACCGTCCACGACAGAACTCGGCTTATCGACCGACTCAAAAAACTCGTTCCTTCGGGAACGAGTTTTTTAGTGAATAGTGAATAGTGAATAGTGAAGAGTTAAGGTGTCGGTTATACCGACGAATGTAAAAACACCATCCGCAAAAACGGATGGTGCCTTTTAATTTAAGATTTAGCTATGATTTTTATAACATCATTTAAAGCATCAGGTGTTAAGCCTTCGCTTAAATCGCTTAGAGCAAGGCTTAGCAAATCAAACTTTTGCTCGCTCATTGGTTGTGCAGCCTTTAAATCATCATACATTTTTTCGTAAAAGGCTATAAGCTTTCGGTTGGTTTCTTCTCTCGAATCCACCACATGAGCGATAGCGTCAGCAAGGTCTGCTGTGCCAACGTCCCCAGGTCCCTTTGATTCCAACTTGCTTAATTTTTGTAAAGCGGCGGTTAGGTGCGCCTGGTCTTTTGAAATGTTTTCAAGCATTAAAAGAATGTAATCAACAGTAAATTTTGTTGGTTTTTGGGGGATTGCGGGGGTTTGTGGCGCTTGATTGTTATTTTGTACTTTATTTTCTGACATTTTATTGTCCTCCAATTCACTTTTTGGCGGACACGCAAGGCATATTGTGTTTTCGTTTATGAAGCGTGCCCTGCCGGTTTTGACTAAACCCTTAGCCCGTTTTGGGTAGGTAGCCTCATATTTATTGCCATTTTCATCTACAACAATAATGTTTTTTTCGATGGGTATCGTCCCCTTTGCTGTAAATATTAAGTTTTGTAAAGCTGTTTTTTGTTATGGGTGCCATCCCCGTTTACTAGTATATTATAGCACATTTGTTTTATGGTTGCAAGAAAAATCCAACTTATGAGCGGAATTATTAGTGAATAGTGAAAAGTTTTTGGCGGGTCGATGTAGGCATCGCCCCCTACGGAATATCAATAGAAAACACCATCCGCCACTGCGGATGGTGTTTTCTATTTGGGATTGTTTGTTCTATCTAAAATATAATCGGTTGTTGTACCGTAAAAATCAGCAAGCGCAATTACAAATTTTACGGGTATTTCTCTTTTTCCTGTCTCATAATTGCTATATACTCTTTGGTCAATTCCTAAATACGATGCGACTTCTTTTTGAACTAAATCTTTATCCTCGCGTAAGTCTTTAAGTCTTTTAAAATACATATACACACACCTCATTTACAAGTATATGTACTATCGAATAATAGTATTGATTTTACTATCGCACAATAGTAAAATGTAGATGAGGTGAT
>JAZSCF010000056.1:0-41982 GCA_045602785.1 Acutalibacteraceae bacterium | reverse complement strand
GGATCAGCTTAATAGTTACCGTGTTCAAAAGGACTATTACACCCGTTATATTGCCAACAATGAAAAGTGGGAGTTTGTAGACGTATACGCCGACGAAGGTATTACAGGGACGCAGGTCAAAAAGCGTGATGAATTTCTTCGTATGATAAAGGGTTGCGAAAAGGGTAAAATCGATATGATCCTGACCAAATCGGTTTCCCGCTTTGCAAGAAATATCGTAGATAGTTTGTCCTATGTGCGCAAGCTCAAGGCGATGGGTATTGCTATCTATTTTGAAGAGCAGAATATTAACTCGCTTAAAGAAGACAGCGAAACTTACATCGGTATTTACAGCGTTATGGCACAGACGGAAAGTGAGAATATCAGTGCCAACGTTAAATGGGGCATATCCAAACGGATGGAGAATGGTACATACTGCTCTAATATGAATATGTTCGGCTACCGCCGCGATAAGATTACCAAAGAAATAACCATCGTAGAAAGCGAAGCCGAGGTTATTCGATGGATATTCAATTTGTATCTTGACGGTAAAAGTGCATTTCAAATTAAACAATGGCTTGAAGAAAATAATATTAAGACTTACACCGGCAAAAGTACTTGGCAAACAACATCGATTCACGCTATACTGCAAAATGAAAAGTACTGTGGCGACGTTATGTATCAGAAGACATACTGCGTTGACTGCTTAACTAAGAAGAAAAAGGTCAACAACGGTCAAAAGACAAAATACTTGGTGGTTAACGATCATCCTGCCATTATTCCGCGTGATGTATTTAAGGCGGCAATGGCAGAATTCGCTCGCCGTAATGCTTTGCGCAGCAAATCGGATAATACCATTTCATGCCGAGGAAGATACAGTGCAAAATATGTGTTAAGTGAACTGCTCATTTGTGAGGAATGCGGCAGTCATTTCCGCCGTAAAACCAACAAGAAAAAGGATGGTGTTCATCACTATTGGCGTTGCATCAGCCGACTGGACCATAAGGATAAATATTGTGATTTTTCAAAAGGACTTGAGGAGAAAAACCTGCAAGCTGCTATTTGTCGTGCCATCTCTCGCGTGCTACAGGGGAGAGAAGACGGGTACGAGCTTCTCAAAAGCAAACTTATTTATGCCACTTCGGATGTAAATACCGATGAATTATATCTGGTCGAAAAGGGAATTCACGACGAGCAAATTCGAATTGAAGAGCTTGCCGACCTGGCAATTCAGTCAAAATTCAATAAGGATAAGTATACCGAAGCCATCGCCGACTGTTCCCAAAGGATAAAAGACCTTAGGGAAAGGCGGGATATGCTTGTTGCGCATATAAGGTGTAATGAAAAGGCCAGAGAAGAAATTGAACGAATCGAAAATTACACCAAACAGATGAAACCGGTAATGACCGAGTTTGATGATGCCATCATTCACCGAATTGTGAATTCGATTCATGTGACCAAAGATCTCAATTTAAGAATTTTTATAAAGGGTGGGGCAGAGATTATTGAGCCTTTGTTTCCCGATGAAGAAGAGTCGGCATAACCTGTTCGGTGATTTGGCAGAAAACTATTCGGCAATTTAGCATTTTTTCGTTCGGCAGTTTAGTAAAAAACATTCTCATTAAAATAACTTTCTGCAATTTTTTTGTTGCGGAAAGTTATTTTTTATGGTATAATCAATTTGTAAAGAAAAACTGGGGAAAACCCAGTAAAATCAAGGGTTTCTCACCAGTTCTTTTTCGAACAGGAGAGACAAAGTAAAAAGCACTTCTTCGGAAGTGTTTTTTATTTTGGAAATGAAGCGTTCCCTTTGGGAACACGAAGCCGCTTACGCTAATGAAGTCGCCTACGGCTGTGAAGTGTGCCTTCGACACGATAAGGAACGCTTCACTTCATATTTTGCGAAGCAAAATGCTTCATGGAGGCAAAGCCGCCGCTTCATACGAGCGAAAGCGAGTGCTTCACTTAAAACCCTTGCCGCTCCGCCGCTTTTATGCTATGGTTGTGTTACAATATGGACAAAACGAAAGCAGGGATTAGCTCCCTGCTTTTTATATTTCTTCATCTTCTATATACTGCATAATGTTTTCTACATTACATTTTAAAATCTTGCAAAACATTTCTATTGTATGTGTACTAACACTTTCGTTTCGTTTTAATCGTGTGATTTGTCCCGGACTGACATTATATTTTTTAATAAGCGTGTATTGAGTAACACCCTTTTCTTTCATTGTATGCCACAATTTATCATAGGAAATCATAATTTTTCAATCCTCCCTATTGACAATGATAACCGATTATGGTATATAATTATATTAACCAATATCGGTTAATATAATTTGGAGGCTATTTTATGAATAGTAAGAGATTGAATTTTATAGAAATTATTTTACACGTTTTGGCATTTGTATTATTGTTTATCCAGGGTATGTTTTATTGTTATATAACTGGTGATTCATATAGTAGAGTACACAATGCGTTCACCGATTTACCAGCTGGTAGTATATTACCAATAGTATTTGTGTTATTATTGGTCGTTAGTTTATTGTTTTGTTTAATATGGTCACTGAGAAAAAAGAAAAATAAGTTCAATGTTATACATATACTTTTGCCAATATCATCTATAGTTGTATTTATATTTATTGGATTTTTATATTCAATGGGAGAATATGCAACCCTTGTTGAACAATTATCGGCTGCCCTAAGGGACGGGGCAAATAATTATGGGATTGGTCCTGTATTTTTAGTGGAATCTATTGTATTATTTTCAATAATTATAGTTGCAATATTTAAGAGAAAACACAATTTCATTTCTGATATTATTGAAGACAAGGAAAAAATTAAAGAGGATGTTAAAAATTTAGACTTGTTAATGAAATATAAAGAACTTCAAAACGATGGAATAATAACACAAAAAGAATTTGAGGAAAAGAAAAAAGAGCTTTTACAATAAAATTAAATTAAATTCTCGGTTTTCAACCAGTTCTTTTTCGGACACGAATGACAAACGAAAATCCGTTCTCGAAAGAGGACGGATTTTTGTTTGTATTATTCACTATTCATTTTTCATCATTCATTATTCATTAACAGTGAACGGATTTTCGAATGAATAATGAAAAATGAAGTCGCTCACTTTGTTCGCTGATGAATAGTTAATAATTGGCTTCGCCCTTGCCCCTTTACCGCTTTTATGCTATAATACACCCATGGTGGTGATGATATGTTTGCTGTTTTTAGAAGAAAGAAAGTTGACACTACAAAAATTGTTGATGAAATTGAAAACACCGTATTTGAATGGGCAAAGCAATATGATTTTAAAAAATATGGTCGAACGTTTAACCGCACAGTCGATAATGATATTGTGCAAGTAATAAATTTTCAAAATGGGTGCACCGAAAAAGAAGTGTATGGTTTGTTATGGGTGAATCTTGGCATACGTGTTCCAGAGTGTACTGATTTTCCAAACGAACAGAAAAAGCATTACAAGGAATATGAGTGTAATATCCGTTGTAGGTTAGATGAATATACAGACAAAATGGATAATCCTTACAATTTGAAAGAAAATCCTGAAAAAATAGCAAACAATATTATTGAAAAATTAAGCAAAATAATTCTTCCTGTTTTCGATGTTCTCTCTTCTAGGGAGAATATAATTAAAGAACTTAAAAATTATCCTGAATTTAATTCATTTAGAAATCATCTTATTGATAGAGATATCAATGCAATAAAATCAAAGTTAGATGGAATTTAGAGAAAATTCGGTTTTCAGACCTGCCCTAAAACAAAAGCACTTCTTAAGAAGTGCTTTTTCGCTTTATTATCCATTTGACACTCAATAATTTTATAACGATATCAAAGGCACATTTCAAAAAGAGAAATGTGCCTTTGACTCAAAATTTGTTCATTTTCAAAATTATCCGATTTGAGTAATAACAAGATGTGCAGAAACAGGTCGTGTGCCACCTGCAAGCGGGGTAATAGTTAATGCCGCCGCAGTACCGGCAGGCTATGCCGTAACGGTGTGGCACACATATGTTTAATAACAATTTTTAATTTATATGGGCGCGGTATTAAATATATATTAAACCCCACTATTTCCAAAACGGATTTAGTGGGGTTTTGTTATTGTGTAAATATCTTCAAAGTATATTATAGCTTCTGCCACGGTTAGCGCGCGGTTTTTAGGGTCGATTTTTTGAACAACACCGATGGTTTTTATATACTTTTGTTCTATATTGTTGTAGTGCACTATTGTGACTATATCGTGTGTTTTAAGGATTTTTAGCACATTGTTGATTTCTTCTATAGCATCATCGGTAAGTTGTTTTCTTGGTACGCGAAGTTGTTCTTTTTCTTTAAGCGCTATTTTTAAACCTGTTAAAGCATCAAACGGCGCGAATTGCTTTGCACGTTGACTTGGTGGCATTTTTGCTCTGATTTTAGCCATTTGCTTTATGACCCCCTATTTGGTTGTTTCGTTCTCGGGTAGTTGCGGCTTCATTAAAATTCATTCCTTTAAGCACCGCATTTTTACCGAACCTAGCTTTAATTCCAAGCACTGTTTCTTGAAGTGTTCTGTTTTTGATTGTATCGTCAGTTTCTAAAAGACTTAATTGTTCTGCTTCTTCGCATGAAGTTACGCGGTTACAGGTTAAATTAATTCTGCGCACAGGATATTCGGGATTTACTATATGGTCGTATAACGATATAACGGCAGGTATAATAAGTGTATCCGAATTGGTTTTTTTAATTATATTTGCGGTGCCGCTAACGCCCGGAATATCTAATGTATTAGAATACCCTACATATAAAGTTACAGAATCGGTAATAAGGTTTTTGCTTACCATATCAAGACATAGTAAATCCAGCATTTCCTTTATAATAAGGCGCGCTTCAGAATGGTTATAGTCGCGCATAAGCACCTGACCGTTTGAAAGACAGTGTGATTTTGCACGGTAATTTTTTATATCCTTAATGGTGGTTGATTCGCGCCCCCAGGCATGGTCAATTAACAGCTCGGCATCAATACCAAACCATTTGTATAATATATCCTCAGGCGCTTTTGCAATGTCTTCCATAGTAAGAATGCCGTATTTTGCAAGCCTTTGAGCCGTGCGCCCGCCAATACGCCAAAAATCAGTAAGTGGGGTATGCTTCCACAGTGTTTTTATATAACTTTCTTCATCTAAAAAGCCAATATAATCAGGCGAGTGTTTTGCGGTAATATCAAGTGCGATTTTGCAAAGATAAAGATTTGTACCTATACCGCAAGTAGCCCTAATACCAAGCCTTTTATATACTTCATCCATCATTTTTTTGGCGAGTTCTTCGGCAGTCATTTTATATAGTGCAAGGTAATGTGTAACATCCAAAAACGCTTCATCTATAGAGTAAACGTGAATATCCTCAGGGGCGATAAATTCCAAGTAAATAGCGTAAATTTCGGCGGCATAATCTATATATTTTTGCATTCTAGGCGGAGCCATAATATAATCCAAGCCTTCTGGTATTTCAAACACACGGCAACGGTTTTTAACACCCTTTGCTTTGAGAGAGGGGGTAATGGCTAAGCAAATAGTACCTTTTTCGCGTTCGGGGTCGGCTACAACAAGGTCGGTAGTCATAGGGTCAAGACCGCGTTCTACACATTCTACACTCGCATAAAATGACTTTAAATCTATGCAAAGATAATAGCTATTCACTTAATCACCTCCTAAAAGAACAAATGTTCGTTAATTATTATAACACCCTAGCTTTTAAAATGCAATTGTTATTTTTAGGAATTATGAACACGCAGTTTCTAAATAGATTTATTGCACTATTTCTGCTTTTATATGTTGTCATATATAACTTGAAAATTATGATAAAAAATGCTATATTTAATTTAAGAAAATGCTTGGTACAACACGAACCGTCCTCTGTCAAGGGAGGTGGCAAAACGAAGTTTTGACGGAGGGAGAGAATATGAAAGAATATAATAAATCAAATATCCCGCTTGCAAAAACTTTAAGAAAAAATATGACACCTTGGGAACGTAAACTTTGGTATCAGTTTTTAAGATATTATCCTATAAGGTTTCAAAGGCAAAAAGCTATTGGAAATTACATAGCTGATTTTTATTGTGCAAAGGCAAGACTTGTTGTTGAACTTGACGGTGGCGGACATTATACTACTGAACAAATGGGAAAAGACAATATCCGCACAAAAGAGTTAGAGCGTATGAATCTAACAGTATTAAAAATTTGCAATTTAGATATTGACCGTAATTTTAGCGGTGTATGCGTATATATAGATTTAGCTGTTAAAAAATCTCTCCCTCAGTCTTTTGCTTCGCAAAATCCAGCTCCCTCGTCAGAGGGAGCCAAGGGTTAACTTGTCCTAAATTTAACACAACTATATAATACACACATAAGGTGGCAATACATGAAATTGATTAATACTAAATTTACAGAAAGGCAGTTTATAGCTCGTTTAGAAAAATTTTGTCGTTCTAAAAATCACCTTTATACTGATTCCAATAATTTTGAAACTTTTGTTTATAAAATCCAAGATAATCAATTTTGGATAGGAAAATATACACTTGTTGGAAGATCGTACGGTTTTTTATCTACAAGGCTAAACTGTAAATACAAAGTAACTGAAAGTGGGCGTGTGGATGTATCATTTAGCAGAGCAAAGCATCCATTTCATGCAATTCTTCATTTGTTGTTTTTGGCGGTAGGAATATATTTTTGTGCAGATTCATTAATTAGTCTATTTCAGCAAAGCCAAATATCTGATTTGTTTATAGTTTTAGGTTTTTTAGCAGTTGGTGTATATGGATTGATAATCAAGCCAAATAATGAATGGAGTTATTTAGAACAACATTTATATAAGATTTGTGACATAAAATAATATGGTATAATTCTAAAACATACAAAATAATGTTAAAAATAAATTGCATAAGTAAATTATTGAATTATTTTTTATTTTGTAGTATAATAAACTAAAATAAAATATAAAAAAGGAGACAATATTATGAACGAAAAAGTAAGAGAATTGTTAAATCAACAAATCAATAAGGAGTTTTACTCTGCTTATCTTTATCTTGATTTTTCAAATTATTTTGAAGATGTTGGTCTTGACGGATTTGCTAACTGGTATATGGTGCAAGCACAGGAAGAGCGTGACCACGCTATGTTATTTTATCAATACTTACAAAATGAAAACCAAAAGGTAACACTTGAAGCTATTGCAAAGCCTGATAAGGTGTTCGATTGCCATATGGACGTTCTCAAAGCTGGTCTTGAGCATGAAGAATATGTTACTTCGCTTATTAACGATATCTATGCTGCGGCGTATGATGTTAAAGACTTCCGTACAATGCAATTTTTAGATTGGTTTGTTAAGGAGCAGGGCGAAGAAGAAACCAACGCTAACGATTTGATTACAAAAATGGAATTATTCGGCAGTGACCCCAAGAGCCTTTATATGCTCAACCAAGAGCTTGCCGCAAGAGTATATACTGCACCTTCGTTGGTTTTATAATTTAATAATAGATAAAAAACACAGGTGACCCCTGTGTTTTTCTATCTCTTTCGCAACGAGTGGTAGCGAATTTTAGCTTGTGCTTGGGGTGATTTTTTCTGGTCAAACAAATAATTTGTACAAAAATGTATATCCAAGTTTACAAATTTTGCAAACTATAGTTCATTGACATATATTTGTATAAGTGGTATAATCTTTTTGAAAATAAGAAAAAAGTTTTAATTGCCGTTATAATTCATATAATAAATTGTATAAAGGCAATTAAATAAGGAGTTAGTAAATATGAAAGTAATTATTAAAGACAATTATGAAGCAATGAGTGAATGGGCTGCGCAACATATTGCAAATGCTATAAATTCCCATAAAGAAGACCGCCCGTTTGTACTTGGTTTGCCTACAGGCTCTACACCGCTTGGCGTTTATAAAAACCTTATTGAAATGAATAAGTCAGGTAAGGTAAGCTTTAAAAATGTAGTTACCTTTAATATGGATGAATATGTTGGTTTACCACGTGAGCACGACCAAAGCTATTGGTATTTTATGTACGATAATTTCTTTAACCATATTGACATTCCGGCAGAAAATATTAACATTTTAGACGGTATGGTAGAAGATTTGGAAGCTGAATGCAAGCGTTATGAAGACAAAATTGCTTCTTACGGCGGCATTGATTTATTTATGGGCGGTTGTGGTGTTGACGGTCATATTGCATTTAACGAACCGTTTACTTCACTTACTTCAAGAACCGGTATTCGCGCTTTGACCGAAGATACCCTTATTGTAAATTCCCGTTTCTTTGATAATGATGTTAACAAGGTTCCTAAAACCGCGCTTTCGGTTGGTGTAGGTACTGTGTGCGATTCTAAGCAGGTATTGTTGGTTATTAACGGTCACAATAAAGCACGTGCATTGCGTCATTGTGTGGAAGGCGGTGTTGACCACGCTTGGACCATCAGCGCTTTGCAAATGCATCCCGATGGAATTATTGCTTGCGATGAAGCCGCTTGCGGTGAATTAAAGGTTGACACATATAAATACTTTAAAGAAATTTATAAAAACGAAAAATAATTTAGTGAAATTCATATAGTTGAACTGCTACCGAGTAGTAGAATGTTAAAAGCATTCGTTTGCACATCGTTAGGTCTTAGAAGATGTGCATGCGGATGCTTATTTTTTAGGAGGTTATTATGTATTTTACCAAGCTGACAAAATATTTTTCAAAAACTGAAATTGCGCTGTGGGGATGCTCGGTTATACTTATTTTAGTGTCGTTTTGTATTTTTGATAGAGAAAACTATCTAACGCTAATTGCATCACTAATTGGGGTGACATCGCTTATTTTTAATGCAAAAGGAAACCCTATAGGACAGGTTTTAATGGTTGTATTCAGCCTTTTATACGGGGTTATATCCTATACATTTGCATACTACGGCGAAATGATTACCTACCTTGGTATGACAATGCCTATGGCGGTAGTTGCTCTTATAGCTTGGCTTAAAAACCCTTATAAAGGCAATAAAGCTGAAGTTAAGGTTAACAGTATTAGCAAAGCAGAATCACTTTTAATGTGGGTAATAGCGGCGGTAGTTACGGTTTTGTTTTATTTTATATTGAAATATTTTAACACGGCAAATATTATACCAAGTACACTTTCGGTAACAACAAGCTTTGTAGCAGTATATCTTACATTCAGGCGAAGCCCGTTTTTCGCGCTGGCTTATGCCGCCAATGATATTGTTTTAATTGTTTTGTGGATTATGGCAAGTATATGTGACACAAAATATATTTCGGTAGTGGTGTGCTTTATGGCGTTTTTAGTAAACGATATTTACGGCTATGTTAATTGGCAAAAAATGAAAAAAAGGCAAGAAAATGGTAAGTAAAAACCGCTTTTTCTTGCAGTAACAGTTTTAATATGTTATACTTTTTAATAAGGTGAGATATATGAACTTTATAGCCAAAAATTTTGACGGGCTTTTACCCATAGAGCTTTACGAAATTTTAAAAGCGCGTTCGCAAATTTTTATAGTAGAACAAAATATGCACTGTCAGGATATTGACGGAATTGACCTGAAAGCAAGACACTTTTATTTAGAAGAAAACGGCAAGGTTTTGGCGTATTTACGCGCTTTTTATTATGATAAAACCACGGTTAGAATTGGCAGAGTTTTGTCTGTTACCCACGGTATAGGCTTAGGCAAAAAGGTTATGACCGAAGCTATTAAAGATATAAAGCAAAATATGAAGTGCAAAAAAATATGCCTTGATTCCCAAAAGCATGCAATCGGTTTTTATGAAAAATTGGGCTTTAAGGTGGTTTCGGGCGAGTTTTTAGAAGAAGGCGTTATACACGTTAAAATGGAGTTGGAAATTTAGGTTATGGAAATAAAAGCGGCAATTTTTGATATGGATGGCACCTTGGTTGACTCTTTAATGCTGTGGGATGTGCTTTGGTCAGCATTTGGTGAAAAGTATTTAAATAATAAAGATTTTAGACCTAGTGCTAAGGATGATAAAGCAGTTCGCACCCTTACTTTAAAGGATGCAATGGAGTTAATACATAAAAACTATAATATGGGCGAAAGCGGGCAAGAACTTTTGAATTTTGCGGATAATCTTATGCTCGATTTTTACTCAAATACGGTTGAACTAAAGTCTGGTGTGCGCGAATTTTTGGATTACTGCAAGCAAAACGGCGTTAAAATGTGTATCGCATCTGCAACCGCGCCCGAGCTTGTAAAGGTTGCAATAAAGCATTGCGATATTGAAAAGTATTTTTTAAAGGTATTCTCTTGCGCTGATTTAGGGCTTGGAAAGGACAAGCCTGATATCTTTTTGTTGGCAAGTGAATTTTTGGGCGAAGAACTTAAAGACACTTGGGTTTTCGAAGATTCGGTAGTAGCTATTGAAACCGCTACGAAAATAGGAATGCCAACCACCGCTATTTTTGACCGCTTTAATTTTGGTCAGGAAAGAATGAAAGAAATTGCAACAATATATGTTGCCGAAGGCGAAAGCTTACTGAAGGTTATTAAGTAATAAATACTATTAAAATACAAAATATGGAGGTTTTAATATGGAAAAGCTTTATAACAACATAATTTTACCTGATGATTTTGACAAGGATATGAGCTACCCTAACAATGTACCGTATCTGAAAAATCCACCCGAGGTTATTAATGTAACCGTAGGCAGACAGCTTTTTGTAGATGATTTTCTTATTGAAAAAACCGACCTTGAAACCGAGTACCACAAGGCTAAAAAGTATGAAGGAAATCCTGTACTTTATCCGCAAACAAAGCTAGAAACCGAATGTAATAGACCGGTTGCTTGTCCTAAGAGCGGTGGTGTTTGGTATGATGAGGATGAGAAAAAATATAAAATGTGGTATGAAGCCGGCTGGCTTTATAAATTAGCTTATGCCGAATCGGATGACGGTATAAACTGGGTAAGACCTGACCTTGATTTAGTACCGGGCACTAACCAAATTTTACCATATGACCCCAATGTTAAATTTGAAGACAGTCCGCTTGAAGCACTACAGCCCGACTCTTGCACCTTCTTTATTGACTACGATGCACCTAAGGAAGAGCGTTATAAAAAGGCTCACCACGGTCCGCGTTGGGCAGTAGGCGGTGTAAACGGTACATCAGCTGACGGTATACATTGGAAAATACACGGTCTTACAGGTCCCGGTGGTGACCGTTGCAGTGCTTTCTATAACCCTTTCCGTAAAAAGTGGGTATTTAGTGTAAGAAGCGACTTTACAAACAAAGACCCTTATTTTTACGAAACCCGTACACGCGACTATTTTGAAAGCGATAGCTTTACACAAGGTATTGAGTGGAAGTTTGAAGAAAGAAAACGTTGGCTTGCAGCGGATATGGATGATGCACTTGACCCATATCTTATGAGCACAACCACATTAAGTAATTTTGAGGATGGCAAGCCTGATAAAAAAATTCAGCCAGGGCTATACTGTGTTGATGCGGTAGGTTACGAAAGCATTATGCTTGGTATGTTTGAAATTCACAGAGGTCTTAACAATAACGATTTTGGCGACCGCGGTGTGCCTAAAATTACCGAGCTAATACCAATGTACAGCCGTGATGGCTTTAACTTCTCGCGTCCTAACCGCAAACCGCTTATTTGGGCTTCACGTTACGATGGTGCTTGGGATAGGGGATATGTTCAGTCGGTAGGCGGCGGATGTATTATCCATGGTGATGAATTGTGGATTTACTATTCAGGATTTTCAGGGGATGAAAGCAAGGCGCGTAACCTTACAGGTAAAACCCCAGAAGAATTGGATGACTTTTTTACAGGTATGTACTGTGGCGGCGCTACGGGTATTGCAATCCTTAGACGTGACGGCTTTGTTTCAATGAATGGTAACGGCACCTTGCTTACCCGTAAATTAGAGTTTACAGGCAAAAAGACGATGGGTATAAACGCTATTGGTAAAGTTAAGGCCGAAATTTTGGATGAAAACGGTAATTTAATTGCCGCTTCTAAAGAGTTTGACGGCGATAGCACTAACCATACACTCGAATTCCCCGATTTTGATGTTGCAACCTTAAACGGTAAAATTATTAAAATTAAGTTTACTGTAGACGGTAAGCTATTTGCCTTTGGCTTTGCTGATGAAAACGGTGATTACGGCGGAGCACACGGTGCAGGTATAGCCGATATTTAGGAGAATTTTAATGCGAAAGTTATATAAGGATAATACTGCAAATTATCCCCGCCTTAAAACCGATAAATTTTTTGTTGATTATGAAAATTCTTATCAATTTAACGGTTTTATAGATGAAGCTATAAAGTATATTGAAGATTTTCAGCTTTTGCGCCCTGAGCTTTGGCAAAGGTTTGTATACCAATTTAGAAGTGATGCTGATGCCGATGGCGGTTGGCGCGGCGAATATTGGGGTAAAATGATGCGCGGCGCGTGTTTTACATATTCTTACACCAAAAACAAAGCGCTTTATGATGTTTTAACCGCTACCGTTAAGGATATGATACTATCTGCCGACTTGGACGGCAGAATTAGTACATACCCTAAAGGTAACGAATTTCATCATTGGGATATTTGGTCAAGAAAGTATGTACTTCTTGGTATGCAGTATTTTATGGAGATTTGCGAAGACGATGAATTTTCTAAAGAGATTATAACGTGTATGTGCCGACAGGCAGATTACATTATGTCAAAAATAGGGGATACCAAAGGCAAAACCCATATAACTAAAGCAAGTCACCATTGGCGTGGGCTTAATTCTTCTTCACTTTTAGAGCCTATTGTACGCCTTTATAATATAACAGGCGAGCAAAAATATCTTGATTTTGCTACATATATTGTAAATGCGGGTGGTACAGAGGTTGTTAATATTTTTGAGCTTGCCTATAAGGATGAATTATATCCTTATCAGTACCCAATAACCAAGGCTTACGAAATGACCTCCTGCTTTGAAGGTCTTTTAGAGTATTATAGAGTAGTAGGTACCGAGTGGCACAAGACCGCGGTTATAAATTTTGCTAACAGGGTTTTAGAAAGTGATTTTACCATTATTGGTAGCTGTGGCTGTACGCACGAGTTATTTGATCATTCTACAGTACGTCAAGCCAACACAACAAACGGTATTATTGCGCAAGAAACCTGCGTTACGGTAACTCTTATGAAGTTTATGTATCAGTTATCGTTACTAACAGGTGACCCCAAGTATTCCGATGCTTTTGAAATTTCAATGTACAACGCTTACTTAGGTTCTATTAATACCGAAAAAGTAATAGAGCCAAAAATCAAAAGAGAGCATCCTGATTGGGCAATGGAACCGCTTCCGTTTGATAGCTACAGCCCTTTAACCGCAGGCACACGCGGTAACGGTGTAGGCGGTTTAAAGGTTATGAGCGATATGCATTATTACGGTTGCTGCGCTTGTATAGGTGCTGCAGGCAACGGCTTAATGGCAAAAATGGCAGCGCTTGCAACCGATGGCGGTATAGTTTTAAATATGTATTTTAACGGTACTATTAAAACTAAAACACCAAGCGGTAACGCTTTAATAATTAAAACCGATACAAAATACCCCGTAGACGGCAAAATTCATATTGAGCTTCAAACAGCGAAGGAAGAGTTTAAAATTCTGCTTAGAAACCCTGCTTTCAGTGAAAACACCAAAATCACGGTTTGTGGGGAAAGTATCCCTGTAAACAAAGGCTATGTGTCTATAAATAGATTATGGAACACAGGGGATAGTATAGATATCCTTTTAGATATGCGCACTAAAGCCATAAAGCCTACACCTTACGGCAGTCAGGTGCTTATGAATGAGGTTATATGGGGCGCTAACTATATGATACCTACCTTTGATAAGGAAGATGAAAAAGCAAAATACCATTTGGCGCTAATGAGGGGACCTATAGTTTTAGCGCAAGAAAACCGCTTAGGCTATAGTGTTGATACACCTGTGGATATTAAGGTTAATAGTGACGGATATGTTGATGTAACTATCCCTTCCGAATTTAAAGCCCCTTATAAAAATATATTAGAGCTTTGTGTACCGCTTAGTGACGGAACACAAATGCATGTTACCGATTATGCATCTGCCGGTAAGCTTTGGACTAATGACAGCAAAATGGCAGCGTGGATGTTAACTAAAACGGCACAGAATTAGTAAAATAAAAACGGCTATCGTAAGTGAATACTTGCGATAGCCGTTTTTGTATAAATAAACTTTTATAAACTGAGTCCTTGTTTCTCATTTTTAATTATTTTAGATAAATTGGTAATGTATAAAATATAATTTTAAAAAAGTGGATTTTCTTCATATATTTTTATGGGCTTTACATTTTGGTTTGACTGTGATAAAATAACAATATACCACACTACATTTGAATAATCGATAAAATTTTATATCCGTAAGGGGGATACTACCTTGGTAAAAGGTGTTATCTCTTTGTTCCCTTGCGGATATTTATCGGTGTAGTGTGGTAACGAAACCGAGGGATACACTTTTTCGGCACACCCTTGGGGGGTGTGCTTTTTTATTATGGGGTAAAATTTATGAGAAAGAAGCAAATAATTGATTCGACAGGTACGTTGCTAACACCATCAAGGCAAGGTTACAAATGTTATGGTAATGGTAAGTATCCACAATATGAGTTTTGTTGTGATGAGTGTGATTATTATTTATATTGTTTTCCACAATTTGATTCACACTTAAAAAGAAACAAATTTAAAAAATGGGTAAAAAATTTGCTAAAAATAGATTCTTAACCTGTTAATACAATAAAGGAAACATAAGTATATAATAAATCAATGTGATAAAAAACGGCTATCGAAAGCATTAACTTGCGATAGCCGTTTTTTTGTTAATTAAACTTTCATTATTTTTTTAATTGCGGGGATTTTAAATAAAATTGCGGCGCCAATGGTGGTTATAACAATTTCGGGTAGCATATATCCGCCATTGTAGCAAAGTGAATAAAGCCAAACGTTGCTCCATTCTTCAGGTAGCCAAATATCAAAGATAAATACGCCTGTGGTGTAGTGGCACAAAAATCTTAAAACAAGCGCCATAGCAGTACCTAAAACCATACCGATTATACCCTTTTTGGCAAATGCACCTGCAAAGCCTAAAACAAAATAGGCAAGCACATAATCGATTACGAAGGTAAGCACAAGGGCTAAAGCGGTAAGTCCCCAAGAACAAACTTCACCAAAGCTTAAAAACATTTGACCCAAACCGTAAACGAACGAGCATACAAGCCCCCATTTTACACCATACATACACGATAGCATAACTATAGGAATCATACTAAAAAGTGTTACCGAGCCACCAAGCGGTGGGTCGTAAACCTTAATGGTGCTAAGCACGGTTGCAAGCGCTATAAATACAGCACTCAAAGTTAGGCGGTAGATTTGTTTTTTCGAGTTTTCTTTCATTTTTTGTATCTCCTTTTTCTTTTTTGCAATTACCTTGAGTTTTAAGATGAATACTCTTTAAGGAATACAAAAAGCCGCAGGCAATTATACCTGCGGCAATACGAATACTGTATTTCCCTACGGCGGCATTATCCGCATCAGGTTATCGGTCGAAGTCATAGTTTAAAACGGACTTCCTCTCAGCCTAAGTTTCATTAAGCTCCCTAATTGCAAGGAAATTATACACCCAAAATTAGTATTTGTCAATAATAAAAAATTATTTTAAAAATGCCATTGCACCCATTGGTAGCATAATTTCTTCAATATCGTTGTTTATTATACCGGTGCTTAATTCTTCACCCATACAGTTTACAGTTTTTACGGTTTTACCCTTGGCACCCTTTACGAATACACTCTTATAGGGGGAGGCGTTTACTATAACGGTATAGTTGTCGGTTATTTCTACACTTTTGTCAGCGTAAAGTGTTACTACCGATTTACCGTCAAGCGTTGAAGTAACCTTAGAGTACGAGCTTTCGGGGGCAACGGCAGTAAGCTTACCGTCAAGTAAAATCTCGCTATGCTTGCGCCAAAAGCTTAAATAGTATTTTGACATTTTAAGGTGCTCTTCTGAAAGCTTATCAATAAGCATTGAAAACTGCGGAACGCTGTATAAAATATTAGCAAACTGCAAGCTTGCGGATTCTACACTATCGTTATAATTCCACATAATCATATCTGAATGAATGGCGGTATTACCCGAAGTTAGTCTTAAATCCACAATTGCAACGCGGTTTCTTATAGCGTCACTCGGGCAGTCGCAAACGCGTAGCATATTGCCGTAGCAACGAATAGCGGGGCCTACATAGTTTTGTCTGAACTCAATTAAAACATCAGGATTTATTGCGCGAAGACGGGTATTAACATCTTTCATAAGCGTATCAATGGCATCTTCAAGTGACTCGAAATCTCTTTTTTCGTCATATTCCAAGCCCTTATCTTTAAGGGCGAAGGTATCTATAAAGTCAAGCTTTAAGCCGTCAAGTCCCCAATCCCTGATAGCGTTTTCATAGATTTCGCAAAGGTAATCGCGTACTTCCTTATAACGCGGGTCAAGGCAATAAGCTTTATTATGCCATTCGTATAAAAGCATATCCTTAAACTTTTCATAAGCCTTGGAATAAAGTCCTACAAAAGGAACTGTATACCAAAGCATTACCTTCATACCTGTTTTGTGAATGGAGTCTACCAGCGCTTTCATATCGGGGATTTTGTTTTTACAAACCTCCCAGTCACCGCAATAAGCATAACCGCGGTTATTGTCATCAGTCTGCCAACCGTCATCAATTATAACGGTATCCATACCTAAGGGCTTTGAAAGCTCACACTGTTTAATAATTTCTTCAGGAACTAAGTTTTGGTGGAAGCTATACCACAGCGAGTTCATGGGCATTTTAGCATCTTCAGGTACAAATGCGGGGGTGTAGAATTGTTCCCACCAAGCGCTTACTTCATAAACGCTTTCATAAAACGGAATTTTTCTACGGTCAATGCGTATAGTGGCATTATACTCGGTTAGTGGGGTAGTAGGGGTAGTGAAAAAGGATACTTCGCACTCAAACTCGGCATTTTCTTCACGCACACCCGTTGCAATATTGGTAGGGGTTTTAACATCGGATAGCGCTATACAAAGGCTATTATTACCATCCGCTGATATAAGTGAATGGACAGGCATACCGTAGGCTAAACGTGAGCCTGTATAGCGTTTGCACCAGTTTGGACCTAAGTGACGGCTTTGACCGATAAGCGGACTCCATGTAGAGTAACATTCTATATCGGGGAAATTGAATCTTATTTTAAAATTACTGATTTTCATTTTTTCATCAGCAGTTAAATGAACATCAAGATATGTAACCCCGTCTACCGTTTTTTCAGTTAGTGTAATATGCTCTTTATCACTTAAATCTTTAACAAAAAAGTCCATAAGCTGTTCTCCAATCGCGGTTTATAAGTCTATATCGATTTCGTAATTTTTATCTATCAGAATATAGTTTAAATTATGTCTTTTAGCAAGTGTTAGTACTTGCGCGTTATCCTTTAAAACATCTTCTAAAGTGCAGTCATCATCTAACCGCTTTTCAATAACACTTGCATATTTTTTTATGTTTAGAAAGTTGTTGCGTATATAATTTTCACTCATTACAAGGCAATAATATTTAATATCATTAAGATATTCTTTTTCAAAATCCTTTGCCCAACAAAACGGAATATAACACCCTTCAACAATAAGATTTTGCTTGTTTTCTATAGCGGTTTTAATTATTTCGCGCACTATCGGCCATAGGTATTCGGTTAAAGCGTTATCATCGCTTAAGGGTGTAAGCATTGTGTTTTTGCTGCGAATAAGCCCCATTTTTAAATGGTCTATAGAAAGGTAAGGATATTTATATTTTTCAAGTAGTTTTTGTGCGAGCGCAGTTTTGCCCGTATGCGAAGCACCTGTAATTAAAATAATCATAACATTTCCTTTTTGGTTAATCAATATAAATGGTTTCGCCGGGGTTTATGCTATATAGCTTACTGTCAACATCAAACCAAACGGTAAATAAGGTCGGGTTGTAAACGGTGTGACCGTTAGCGCTGTAACGAAGACTCTTATACGCTTCAACATAATCGTATATTTCAATATTGGTGGCATACCATACATCATCATTACCGCTTAGCTTTTGGCATATTTTTTCCATATGCTCCCAATTGTTGTCACGGTCTAATTCATAGCTATGACCCCAAATATAGAAAAGCCTTGGAATACGCTTTGCGTGGTACGCTTTTTCGGAAATATCTAAATTCAAAAATTCATCAACAAACTCAAAGATTTTGGGGTTGTTATGGTGTGCAGTAGGCATCCAAGCGTGAAAATCTTCGGGTAATTTAAAAGAATTATTATCCCCACCAAGAGTTCTAGCATAAGCAATATCTAATTCGGTTAAATATTGTTTTATTGCTTGGTAGCTGCTAAAGTTTCCCATTTGGTTTATACCTGAATCGGGGTATGCCATACCGCGAATAATTTGGTTGCACATTTCTTCAAGCTTTAGTCGGCAATCAAGCACATCGCGAATACCTTCAATTGGTCTTAAATTGCCGTTTGCTCTGTGATAAGCCCCGTGGACAGCAATTTCGTGACCGGGATTTAGAAAATACTCTTTAATTTGCTCTTTATTATAGTTGCCCTTTTCTAAGCACGAACAGGTGAAGTTAAAGGTAGCTTTAATGCCGTACTTATTAAATAATCCCGCTAGCTTTTTATCCTGCGGTACACCGTCATCATAACTAAAGGTAACTGCTCTTGCTTTTCCGTTTGGGTATCTCATAAATCTACTTTGCATACAAATTCTCCTTTTTGGTTGGATTGTAATAATTATAGCATTAATTATATTTAGAATCAATTGTTTGTTATGAATATTGTGAAAAAATCCGCCCTTTTGAGAGAGCGGATTTTCCTGTTAATTATTATGATTTTGTACTGCCCATTACAGCCGATGTATCTGCAAACTCGCAAGATACTGTGTCCTTTTTCTTGGAAGATGCAACGCGTTTCATAAGTTCAGTATAATACAGTTCATCATCTATTGGCAGAAGTATCTCTTTATCCAAAAAAGCTGATAAATGCATTGCATTTGATAGGGTAAGGCCGTTAATACCTTCTTTACCGTGGGCAATAAGCTCGCCGTTATGTAAAATCGCATCGGTCCAAGCGTTTAATATGCCAACGTGTGCAAGGTTTTCGCCTTTGGTTTCAACCTCAATTTTTTTGGTGCCAACACAACCAAACGGGGCGGTGTTGGTTTTTGAAAATTCCTGCTCGGTCATTTCGTATTCCCACATAGTAAGGGTATTGTTTTCTACAACAAATTTAGCCTTATCCATTTGTATTTCAAAACGGTTGGTGCCTAAAGCATCACCCGTAGTGGTTATAAACACGCCTGTTGCACCGTTTTCGTATTCAACATAAGCGGTAACATCGTCTTCAACTTCAATATCGTGCCATTTGCCGAAGTGCATATGGGCATCTACCTTTACAGGCATACCGCAAATCCATTGCCACAAGTCAAGCTGATGTGGGCATTGATTAAGCAAAACACCGCCGCCTTCGCCCGACCAGGTTGCACGCCATCCGCCCGAATTATAATAAGCCTGAGGGCGATACCAGCTTGTTATAAGCCAGTTGGTTCTGCGAATTTCACCGTATTTACCCGATTTAACTAATTCTCTAAGCTTTACATAAACGGGGTTGGTGCGTTGGTTGAACATCATTCCAAACACAACCTCGGTGTGTTTTTCGGCTTCAGCGTTCATTTCAAGCACCTGCTTTGTGTAAACACCTGCAGGTTTTTCTAGCATTGTATGTATTGAGCGTTTCATACACTCGGTTGCAAGGGAAGAGTGGTCATAGTGCGGTACGGCAATCAAGCAAGAGTCAATAAGACCGCTATCTAACATTGCTATTCCATCGCTGAAGTAGGCTACACTTTCACCATAGCCTTGCTGTTTTGCCCATTCTATTCGTTTAGGGTCGATATCCGCAATAGCGCAAAGCTCAATTTCAGGGCATTTGCCTTCTGTTATATTTTTTGCATGAGCCGAGCCCATATTACCAATTCCAATAATCCCAAGTTTAATTTTTTTCATTATTCAAACCCTCTTGATTTTAAAAATTCATAGCTTCTTTTAAGGCAATCAAACGGATTTTCACCGTTGCAGTTATCCTGTTCTACAAGCATATATTTTGTACCCGCTTTTTCGGCGCTTAAGAATACGCGGTCAAAGTTTATGTTACCTTCACCTATAACCGCCATTTTTTGATCAAAGGTTTGGTCCTTTAGGTGAATACAGGGTACGCGACCTTTCAATTTTTCAATCCAATAAGCAGGGTCGGCGCCTGCAAACTGCGCCCAATAGGTATCTAAAGTGAAGCCCATTGTGTCTATGGGGAACCGATTTGTCAAATGCTCTAAAATAACCGTGTTATCAATTTTTTGAAACTCTTTTGAATGGTTGTGGTACATAAAGTATTTGCCTTGTGCTTTTATACTTTCTGCAACCGGCATAAAGGTTTTTATAAATTCTTCAAGTTCCTCTTTAGGCCCATTAAAAGCGTAATAGCCAAGACCTACACAATCGCAATCAAAAACTTTATGGTCAAGGGCAACCGCGGTCGCGTTATCGATTAATTTGTCCTTAGCTATATGAGTAATAACACATTTAAGGTCGTTCTTTTTAAGTTCTTGCGCTAACCACACAGGGTCATAATCGCAAGTGCCCGATACTTGTACTGTTTTATATCCTATATCGGCAACTTTTTTAAGTGTTTCTGCAAAATCTTCTGTAGTTTTGCAAAAATCCCTTACAGTAAATAATTGTGCACCTATTTTCATTTATCTTTCTCCTCACAAAAGTGTTTTAAAGCTTTCACAAGCGGTATCGAAAGCAATATCGTTGCTTGAAAATTTATAGTGTGTTCTAAGCTCTTCACCGTTTTCAAGTACCTCAAAACCACTGAATACGGTAAGGTGCGGCTCAATTGTGAAGTTTTTGCCGCCGCGTGCTATAAAGTCCTTTGTGATTTTTTCCACATTGCCAATTCCCTTACCGGCAGGCACCACAAAACCGTCTGCTAAAGCATCCTTAATATGTAAATAGTGGACATAGTTCTTTAAAAGCTCCCACGCTTTTAAGGTGTCAACACCGCACTGAACAAAATTTGCAGGGTCGAATACGGCTTTTATTGTAGGGAATTGTTTATGAATTTCTAAGCATCGCTCGGCATTATCGCCGTAAATACCCTTTTCATTTTCGTGGCAAAGGGCAACATCGTAATCCTTTGCTATTTCTGCAAATTTTTCAATTCTTTCAAAAACCTTTTCTGTGTAAAGGTCTGCCGATTTATCTTTAGGGATAAAGAAAGAAAACATTCTAAGGTTTTTAGCATTTAAAATTTCGGCAATTTGTAGTGTGTGCTTGAATTTTTCTAAATGTTCCTTAAAACTATCGGTAATACCAATTTTTCCAATAGGGGAGCCAATAGACCAAACCTTAAGTCCGCTTGCATCAAGCTTTGATTTGACTTCCTTTGCCTTTTCTTTTGTGATATCGGAAATATTTGTACCGTCTACATTGCGTATTTCCATACCTTGTAAGCGGTTTTTTAGAAGCGCTTGAATTTGATTATCAATATTCGGACTTGCTTCATCCGAAAAAGCGTAAATTTTAATATCTTGCATTTTTCATACCTCCATAAAATAGTATAATTAAGGTTATATTTTAAGTAAATTACAAAAAATATCAAAAACTATTGCAAATATAAACATTTTTTAGTATATTAGTAATTGAGGTGAAAATATGGAGCCTATTATACACGCTAACAAGAATTATACAGAAAAGCCTGATGTGAATTTATTTAAAAAACACACCCACGATAATTATGAGATTTTTTGCTTTTTATCGGGCGATGCAAAGTATTTTGTTGAAGGTAATATATACGATTTAAAACCGAATGATATTTTAATTATCAAAAAATCCGAAACACATGTGCTGCTTATAAATAAGGTTATTCCATATTCACGTTATGTAATTAATTTTAACGCCGCTGCCTTACTTTCGCCTCAAAGGGAAGTGTTACTTTCTATAATAGATGGAAAACCCCTTGGTAAGTCGAGTAGAATACCTTCAAACGAGTTTGAGAAGAATTCTTGGATGTATTATTTAGAAAAAATTGTTAACGAAGAAGCGTTTGACAGTAAGCGTTTATATCTTACGGTATTATTAAATGAGCTTTGTAAAAATATAAACAAAACAGAAGAAAGTGCTATTGCCACTAAAGAAGAAAAGCTTATTGAATATATAAACCGTAATTTAATGAGTATTGCGTCTTTAGATGAGATTTGCGAACATTTTTACATAAGCAAAACCCACTTGAACCGCAAATTCAAGGCGATAACAGGCTCTACCGTATGGGATTATATTGTTGAAAAAAGGCTTATTGCCGCAAAGGATATGCTTATTAATGGATGGCGTCCAAATATCGTTAGTGAAAAATGCGGATATTTGGAATATAGCTCTTTTTATAGGGCTTATAAAGCGCATTTTGGGGTATCACCAAAGGATGATTTTCACGAATAAGAAAAACCTTAACACAAAATTGTGTTAAGGTTTTTAAAATTTAAAAAGCTCTTAATCCTTTTGGATAATGATTTTTGGCAACACCGTTTACAACCTTGGCACCGCCTAAGGTGGAGCCTTCAACCATAACAACTGCCCAGCCGTTATTTAAGTCACAGGGTATTTCTTCTCCGCGAAGATATTTTTGTAACAACTCGCTGTCGCTTTTAAGTTCAATTTTTCTTTTAAATAATTTGCCTAATGCCATAAAAAATTGGTGGTGGGGTTGAATATAGTTTTTTCTAATCTCGCCTATTGTGATTCCGCAAGAAAAAGCCGTACCATCCTTAATTTTAAAGTCATTCGTAAAATAAACGGGATTGCCGTTATATATTGTAACGTTTTCTTGCTTATAAGACTTTAGAACATCATCTAAAAAATGGAAGATTGTTTTGTCAATTTTAACACTATTATTAGTTTCTTTTGTTTTGTTTGAAACGGGGGAGTTTGTGTTATGCAAAACCGCCATAAACTGACCTTCGCCCTTGGCTTTGTGAGGGTAAAAGCGCCTTGCAAAATGAATATTGTCGCATTTGCAACCGTCAAAAGAAATTCCGTCACAGGTGTGGTTTTTAACTACGTCCTTTACAGGTGAAATTTCAAATTCTGGGTGGTTTTGTAAAAATGCATCAATTACCATTTCATTTTCTTCTAAGGAAAATGTGCAGGTGGCATAGATAATATAACCGCCGTTTTTTAAAACCTTTACAGCGTTTTCTAAAATTTCGGTTTGCCTTTCGGCACATTTTATTACGTTTTGCGGACTCCATTCACTAATTGCAATTTCTTCTTTTCTAAACATCCCTTCGCCTGAGCAGGGGGCATCAACCATTATTAAATCAAAGGTATTAGGAAAGTTTTTTGCAATTTTGCCCGAGTCCATACAGGTTGTTACAGTGTTTGAAAGACCTAACCTTTCAATATTGCCTGTAAGTATTTTACAGCGCGATGGTATAATTTCGTTAGAAACAAGCACGCTTGAGGCTTCTAATTTGTTTCTAAGTTGGGTGCTTTTGCCACCTGGTGCTGCGCACATATCAAGCACAGTCCATTCGGGGTTTATGTCAATACATTCGGCGGGTGCCATAGCGGCAGGCTCTTGCACATAAATCATTCCTGCGTGGTGGAATGGGTGGTTACCTATCTTTTCATAATCAAGGTAAAATCCGTTTTTTACATAGGGTATTTTCTCATTTGAAAAAATATTAAGTTTAGAAAAATCTTCTAATGAAATTTTATCGGTATTAACTCTAAAGGCTTTTACGGGTGGCATATTAACCGCTTTTTCGTATTCGGAATATTCATCCCCTAAAAGCGTTTGCATTCTTTTTATATATTCGGGTGGTAGTTGTTTCATGACTTTATTCCTTAAAATTCATTTCAGTACTTAGCATACACATTGCAACACTTGTAATAGCGGCAGTTTCGGTACGCAAAATACGTTTACCAAGCGAAATCACTTTACCGCCCATCTCTTTAGCCAGTGTTATTTCACTATCATCAAAACCGCCTTCAGAGCCTATTATAATTCCTACCGATTTGCAGTTTTTTAAATCATCCAGCACTTTCTTTGTTGCAAGCATACCTTCTTCGTTTTCGTAAGGAACAATAAGTAAATCAAGCGTTTTTGCCATTTCAAGCGCTTGCTTATACGATAATACATCAAAAACCTTGGGTATATAGTTACGCTTACTTTGTTTTGCGGCACTTTCAGAAATAGCCTGCCAACGCGCAACTTTAGATTTCTTTTTCTTATCGTCAAGCTTTACAACGCATCGGTTCATCTCGGTAGGGATAACGGCAAAAACCCCAAGCTCTACCGATTTTTGAATAATAAATTCCATTTTATCGCCTTTGGGAAGCCCTTGGAACAAATAAATGTTTAAAGGAAGCTCGGTATTTTGATAATTTTCTTCAACAATTAAAGCGGTAACGGTTTCGTTATCAAAGTTTTCGATTTCGCACAAATCGCTTTTTTTATCACTGCTTACAAGAAAAGTATCACCTATATCCATTCGTAAAACATTGATTATATGGTTGTAGTCGTTACCTGTAATTAGATAACGGTTATTTTGTTTTTGAGATTCACTAACAAAAAAATTATGCATAAGCTCACTTCCTTTTTTATATTATAGCAGAAAACTAAATAAGGGACAAGATATATTATAGCCATAACTTAAAAGACCCTGTCGCAAGACAAGGTCTTTTTAAAATTTACATATCGTATGAGCTTTTTTGAAGGGTTAGCTTTAACGCTTCTTCGCCAAGATACTCTTTTATGTCCATATTAAGATATTTGCAAAGGTCGACCATTTCTGCAACGGTGCCTATATTTACATCAATACCGTTTTCCATTCTGTCTTTATAAGCGAAAACTTCTTTTTCACCGTGGGTGTAGATACGCTCCTGACCTTCTGCCTTGGGTGCTTCACGAAGCTCAGCTAAGAAGGTTGAAAGGTGGTCGCGAATAGCATCTGCATCGCCGAAAACAGCAGGGTCGATTGCAATAAAGCCATGGCAGGTACCACCCTTGCCGCCGATGTGTGTATGGTTTGAAGTAAGACCCATTGATAAAATAGAACAGAAAATTTCGCAAAGCATACCGTAACCGTAACCCTTATGGCTACCGCTTTGTTCGGTTTCGCCGCCAAGTGGCATTATGCCGCCGCCTGCCTTAGCAACAATGTTTTTAAGTACAACTGAAGCGTCGGTACTGCTTTTGCCTTCGGCATCAAGCGCCCACATATCAGGGAGCGGTTTATCTAATTTATTGTATATTTCAAGCTTGCCGCGTGTTACAACGGTGGTAGAAGCATCGAAGAAGAAATCATAAGGCTTAGCAGGCATTGCAATAGCTATTGGGTTACTACCAAGCATAGCTTTTTTAGCAAAGGTGGGTACCATAATCGCTTCGGAGTTGGTCATAGACATACCAATAAGACCTTCGTTACAAGCCATTTTTGCATAGTAGCCTGCAATTCCGTAATGGTTAGAGTTTCTTACCGAAACTATTGCCATACCGGTTTTTTTAGCCTTTTCTATAGCCATACTCATAGCCTTGTGACCGAGTAACTGACCCATACCGTCATTACCTTCAATAACGGCAGATACAGGTGTTTCAAAAACCACTTCGGGTTTAGCATCTACTTTGATAAGACCCTTTTCAATACCCTTGTGATAGCGTACCAATCTCTGCATACCGTGAGATTCAATACCATATAGGTCGCTCGTGAGTAACACATCAACAATAATATCACATTCTTCTTTATTAAAGCCAAATTTCAAGAATGCATCTGTACAGAATTTTTTTAAACTTTCGTAAGAATAATTAATGCTGTTTTTCATAAAATTTCCCATCCTTTTTTTAAGGTGATTATATTATACTATATAATTTTCGCTCTTTCAATCAAAATGTGCTATTTAATTTTCTTATCGTGGCGTAGTATACCAACGAAAATAGAAATTAAGGTAAGCGTTTCGCATATAATGGCACCCCACGAGCCTGCCACGATATTATAAATTAACCACGCGGGCGAGCTTACCATACCTAAGCGGCGAACATCTGCAGCATTTTTAAGTCGGTAACCGATATTTAGAGCGGTCATACCAATAACAGGTAGTAGCTCGATTATAAGGTTAAATAAAGTAACTTCTTTGCCAAAAAGGGTGAAATTAAGTATATATACTGCGATATATAGCGAAACAAAAACAATAAACCAAGGTAAACGGTCAGTCTTTAGTTTTTCTTTAAAAATGAAAACAAAAGCACGAATAGCACCTAAAATATTAAGCAAACCGCCAACGGTAGCGCCTAACATTAAAAAATTTATTGCAAATAGCGAAGCGCCAAATAACTGCATTGTAATTACTGCTTTTTGGCTTTTACCTTGGTAGGAAAGTATGTTAAAAAGCATAGCCACAATGCCAATGCATTGAGCGATAATTTCTATAGCTTCCATAGTATTAATCCTTTTGATATATAATTACATTAATCCCATAAACCAAATAACACAAAGGGCAGTTAAGGTTACCAAGGTGTCTATTGTTATTCCGTAAAACATTGGTTTAAGGCCTGCTTTTTTAAAGTCGGAAAGACTTGTACCTAAGCCGATAGCCGCAAGGGCGGTAACCATTAAAAATTTGCTGGCACCTTTCATAACACCCGATAAGGTAGTGGGAATAAAACCAACACTATTAATAACTGCTAATAGCAGAAAACCGCCAATAAACCAAGGAATAATTTTTACAATATTGACCTTTTGACCGTTGTTTGCAGCCTTTAATTCCTTTTGCTTTAAGCGTGCGCCTATATATGCAAAAACCAATACAGTTGGAATAATTGCAATAGTACGGGTAAGCTTTACCATTGTTGCAAAATCACCTGCGATTTCAGAAAAAGCATAGCCCGATGCAACAACGCTTGCGGTATCGTTAACCGATGTTCCTGCCCATATACCGTAGGCAATATCGGTCATACCCAGAGCCTTACCCATAAGTGGATAAAGCGCTACCATTACCATATCAAAAAGGAAGGTAGAGGACATCGCAAATGCGATATCCTTATCTTCGGCATCAATAGCGGGGGCAATAGCTGCTATTGCCGAGCCGCCGCAGATACCTGTTCCTGCAGAAATAAGGTTGCTAAGCTTCCAATTAAGACCAAAAATCTTGCGTACAAAGTAACCACCGCCAAAGCACATTGCAAAGGTGAAAATCATTACAAAGAAGGTCATCTTACCAACCGACATAATTGTTTTTATTGAAAGCGAAGCGCCTAAAAGTATAATCGCAACTTTTAGTATTCTTTTTGAGGTAAATTTAAGCGCAGGCTTTACCCAATCGGGATGAAAAAAGGTGTTGATAATTGTACCTAAAAACAAGGCAATTATTGAAGCACCCAATAGTCCGCCTGGGATTAACTCTTCTAAAAATACCGATAAAGTCGCTACCGCAAAGCATATAGCAATGCCTAGTATAAATAGTCCGTTCTTTTTTGCTTTTGATCCCATAAAATATTCCCCTTTTATATTAATTCTTCGAATAAATAACTTTTATAACCGTTATTACTTAAATAAGAGAACGCGCTGGCTATTTTTTCTTCAAAATCGGGCTGATAGGATTTATAATCCTTATAAAAATATTGTTCGTGTATCATTACCCAAATGTGTTCTCTATACGATAAATTTGAAAGTTGACTTTGTATACTCTCTTTAGAAAAATTGTTCATAACAATATCTATAGGAGCAAAGGCAATACCATTTTCATTTACTATATTTCCGTTTCTTATTTGTGTAGCGGTAGGCTCTTTTATACCGTAAGAACTTCTTGGCTCGCTTTCAGTACCGAATAGACCTAATAAGCCTTTTACATTATTGTCTTTAAGTGCTTTAAGCCCATATTCCGTGGTACGACAAAAATGAATGGTTGTAGTTTCGGCTAATGCCTTTTTTGAAGCGAAACGAATAATCTGTTCCTGCACGGTTTTGCAGTGCTCGTATACTTCATTGTAGCCCGAAAATTCATAAGGTCTTAGGTTTTCGTATTCCGAGTGAAAAGAAAGCTTTAACCAATCGCTGTTTTCTTCCCATTCTGAGTAGTAGCTGTCACTCATTAAAGAAAGGTCAAAACCGCTTGTACGATAAAACATATTTAATTGTACTTTTAAACCATATTTTTCGTGCAAACGCTTGTACATAGCAAGATACGGATGTTCGAAAATACTTTTATAACGGTTTTCTGTTATTTCTTTTAAAAAGCGAATGTTATCATCAACTGTAAAACAAAAGGTTTTCATTTATTTTCCGCCTTTATAGTAGTTTTATAGCCAATTAATTATATCACCCTGCTTATTGAAAAGCAAGTATAAGCGCGATTTTGCCTAAAATCAAAACCCCGTACTTTTGTACGGGGTTAAAAAATTATTTAGTCGGCAAATGGGATTTGGTCGGTTTCATCTTTTTGCAAAATTTTATTTAAAACCCAAGTGTTTTCTTTTCTTGTAAATTGCCAATATTCCACAAAGGATGAAGGTGCGGTGCTGCCGTTTATTTTTAATTGAGTTTCGGTATTGATGGTGTAATCAACCATTTTGCCCTTTATGTAAAACCAAATAAAGTCGCGCGAATTATCGGCATCATCGTGCACGGCTACAGGGAGTGCTTCCAACAACTGTATATTTTCCAAAATGTTTTTTTCGTTCCTGTAAGCCATCCAGTTTAATTTTGTTTGAAAATTATCGTACAATTCGTCCGACATATATTGTGCCACAGGTGCCATATCTAAATTTGCCCAAGCGTTTTGAATAGCAATAAAGCTTTTTTCTACTATGCAGCTAATATTTTTATATTTCCAAGCGTGGTCGCTTTTTTGTATTTGCTTCATAAGTTTTTTGGCTTTTCTTGAACGCTTAGTAAGTTTGATATAAAAGATAATTGATGAAGAAAAGAACACAAACGGCAACAAAATAAATTCAAGAATAGATTCAAAAAGTGTTGGTGGGCGTTCGGTGCCTGAGTAGTGGTGAGTGCCGCCGCTACTACCACCGCCGCCACCGCTTCCTCCACCTCCACCGCCGCCACCACCGGCGCGCAAAGTGGTTATAGAAAGGGGATAGGAAGTATCTAAATTTTCAGCATAGGCAGTAATACCAACGCTTAAAGTAAGTATCAAAATAATAATAACTAATGATATTATTTTTTTAATCATAAATTCACCGCTTTGAATTTTTAGTCTTTTTCAATCTTAAATCCGATTTTGCAATTTTTACGGTAGTATTCATAATCGTATTCACTGATTTCACGCAAAACACGGCAAGGATTTCCAACTGCTACCACACCCGACGGAATATCCTTAGTGACAACACTGCCTGCACCTATTACCGAATCATCACCAATAGTAACACCGGGTAAAATAACCGCACCTGCACCAATCCATACCCTGTTGCCAATATGAACGGGAAGATTATATTGGTAAACCCTTTCGCGAAGCTCGGGGCAGATGGGATGTGTTCCGGTTGCAATAGTAACATTGGGCGCAATCATTACGCTGTCGCCAATATAAATATCTGCATCATCCACAACAGTTAGATTAAAGTTAGAATAAAAGTTTTTACCAACATGCATATTACAACCCCAATTTGCGTGGAATGGGGGCTCAATATAGCAATTTTCGCCTACTTCTGCAAAAACCTTACGGATAATTTCTTCGCGGTATTCGGTTTCGCTTGGGCGAGAAAGGTTAAAATCATGAAGCAGCTCTTTACATTCGTACAATTTTTTATTAAGCTCTTCGGGAATTGCTTCAAGCGAGCAATCATAAAGCTCGCCGTTTTTCATTTTTTCCAGTAAATTCATTATAATTTACACCTAATTTCTATGTGAAAATAAAATTTTATTCAAAAAGGGTACATTTATCACATACTTGCCAAACATTATTTTCTTTGTGGCATATAACTTCAAAAGATTGAAAATTCACAACAAAACCAATCTTAATGGTTTGAGTAATAGAATCGCTGTCTTTTGACGTATGTGTACTTGAAGAATATTTATTGAAACGAATTTTTGATTCATCGGCATTTAATTCTTTAAAAGCTTGGCTTTTAACAAAATAACTATATGCGACTTTATATTCTTCAGTATCTTTTTGAGCGTTCAAAACAGTCTGAATTAGTCCTGAAAAGATAGCCAAAGCTACAATAATTATTGCTATTACTAATACTACTTTTGTAACTTTTTTCTGTTTTGGAGTAGGGAAGCTATCTTGTATCTTGTTAGTATAGGAATCTAATCCTTGTTTGGATGTTACCAATGTACCGGCAACACGGTCACCGATGGTTTTTTCTGTTGCAAGTAATATTATACCGTCAACTAAGTATATGCATAAAAATATATTTCGCAAAAAACATTGTTTTTTACTTGCTTGAGTCAAAGAATTTTTATCGTAAACATATAAAGCTAAAATTCGTTTACCTAAGCTGCGACCTTTAAAGATAACATCCCGTGCTATAAAGGCGCCCAAAGCAAAAATTATAGTTAAAAACAAAATAATAGTAATTAAAGCTTCGCTTTGTAAAAATGTGCTTAGGAACGTGAATATAAATGTTGGCGGAAGAATTGATATGTAAAAATCTATTATAAAAGCAATTAATCTTCTAAGTTTAACATTCATACAAAACGCCCCTTTAATCTAATTATAGCATAAAGATGTTGCTTAAACAAGATGTATTGATATTTCGGTGTTGCAGAATATTTTAAGGCGGCTCAATGTTCACGACGCAAACGATTTATTCCACCAAAACGAAAAACCAACCCGTTCGGGTTGGTTTCGTTTTGGCTGCTACGAACCATTATGATGCCAAATTGTTTTTTATATTCCGATAAACTATATAATTTACTCGTAGTTTTTATCTTGCTTAAAAATCACAAAAAGTGAACTAACAAAGCAATACTGAGCATAAAATACATACTATCTAGGTTATGTTTTATCGTAGTGAGCTATAATTTCATTTGTCCTTACTAAATCGGGTTCAAATTTGTTGCAAGGTTTTTCATCAGCGGCGACGGTATAACCTGTTTTAGAACACTTAAATTTAGTTTTATACAAATATGTATATCCGTCTCCTAATTCGCAAAATTTGCAAGAACCACATAATCCATAATAACTTTTACTCATATTAATCCCCCATATTTCTTTTAATTTCCTTTAAGTAAATTTCTCTTTTATTGCCTTTTAGAGCATCGCTACATTTGAATGCGTGATAATATGTCATTGAAGAACCATCATTTAATGGGATTTGGTTGATAAAGCTGTCTATGTCGAACATACATCTTAATTTTGCAATGTTTTCATCAAACAAATTCAAACAGATTCGATTTTTGACTTCTTCCGAATCCAAAAAATCGCGCAGTATTGATATGCCATCTATATGTTCTAAAAAGACCTTTAAGTAAATTTCATCAGAACTTTTGGTGTCAGCCATATCTTCGCGATTTAACATAATTAACGTAAATCCATCACACTTTTTTGCACAGATTTTAAAAAGTGAAATCAACTTCAAATCCATATTTAACGTATCTTTAAATGCCGTAGAATTTATTACTTTATTGTTATTGTTTTTTTCAGATATAGCTAAACTGATGAATAACAGAATCACCAGTGGAAGAATGGCTAAAAGCCATGGATTAGTACAAATCAAAAAGATAATAAATAGAGCAACAATTACATATACCGATTCCAAAAAAACACCTCCATAAATAGTATGTTATAAATTATAACATATATCTATAACATTTGTCAAGGCATAATATTGGTGAGGTGAATTATATGAAAGAAAAACTAATCATAAACAAAAAGGCCTTAAAAGGAGAAGACGGATATAAAACCTTTTCTATTAGAATCAAGGATCAAACGGTTGCTGATCTTGATAAATTGGCGGAAGAAACAAATCGTTCAAGAAATGAACTCATCAATATATTGCTTGATTATGCAATAGAAAATAGCGAAGTGAAATAAATAAAGCACCTGAAACCAAGTATGGAATCAGGTGCTAATTTTATTGTTTTTAAATTATATTTTCCTTTTTAAGTTTTGACATATATGTTCTAACTGCTACATATTTTAGTGATACACTGTATTAATCTACTATTTCGTAATCAAAGGGACGATTACCGCCAGCCCAATATTGTTTGTTTTCTTCTAAAAGCTCAATCATTGTCGCAATATCAGGATTTAGTTCCACGGAAACTTGGTTGCTGCCTTTTATAGTAACAATATCAACGTCACAATCCACATTGATACAATCCCAAAAGGCATCCCAATTTTCTCCGTAATAATCAGGAAAATCCAACGCTTCTTTGATGCGTTGGTGTAATTCGCCTAAGTATTTGCATCCTGTTAAATCCAATATTGCTGTTTTTTTACTCATTTTTCAAAACTCCTTTCTTATACAATTTCATAAAAGGTTTCGTAATGATCAAAGGTAACAAAAATCAAACCGTCATTTGACCATAAAATGCGCTGGCTGTTTCGCTTACCTTGGGTATAGTTAATATCCGCTTCATACCAAATACGATTAGGACTGTCAGGCAAATGATTATTTTTATTTTTGTAGTCTTTGTGTAGCATTTTACCTAGAACAAACTTTGAAGGTTTATTCCCTCTTTCCCAACCTAATTCTTTTAATTCGTTTTCACTGATATAATAATTCGGCAAACGATTAGTATATTTTAAATGCCAATCAGCGCCATTGGTTTTGGCTGTTGTCGCAGTACCTGCTTTTATTGTTTGCAAGGGTATTATACTACATCTGCAGTTTGGATGCAATGGCGGTTTTTTATTTACTTTTTCTGCCACTAACCAAATTTTGCCATGATTATCTCTACAAGGTTTACAAGTTTTTATATCAAGTATTGCTTTCCAAAATTTATAATTTTTGCTTTCAGCAAATTCAGGATTCCAACCAGTGCCGTTTTTTGCCTGCAAAATCATTTGTTCAAGCATATCCATTATTTCACATCCTTTCGGTAAGTATTATAACGGATAACCAAACCGACATTCACCGACATCTTTTTGAAATGGTATAATTATCTAAAAAGGAGTTGATTATAGCAAAAACTGTAGATTAAATGAATTATTCATTAGCGAAAGCATCTTCATATCCGAGGGAACGCTTCATTCCACCAAACAAAAGAGACTTGCCGTAGCAAGTCTCTTTGTTGTTTGGAAAGATAGCACAAATTAGATGCCTTTTGAGTTTTAATATTATGGATTTGAACCACTACATATTTTATAGTCATAATATGAGATTTGTATCTTATAGATATTAGAATTTATAAATTTAATTTATTAAACAAAAAGTATGGCTGCTGTCCAATTATAATTGAATCTGTCACATTGCAAATTTCATAGCCATTTTTTTCGTACTCCGCACAGAGTTCTTGTTCGTTCAAATATATGATTTCTTTGCCATACCAAGATTTAGAAAATTGTGGGGTGAGTTCTAAATATGTAATTTTATTTTCTGCTGAAAAAGTTAGTATGGTATGTGCCTTGTTTTTATTCTTATTGTATATTAACCATATTTTACATGGAACATTAAATTCATCAAGTATTGATTTCATTACTAAAACGATGTCTATACAAGTGCCGATTTTTTCTTTTAATGTTACTGTTGGCTCCTGAATAAGATAAATTGTTTTTGAAAGATGATAATATTCATTGTCGAAACCGTTTTGTATATTTGGTTTATACTTTTTTCCGTTTATAACAAAACCATATTCAAAATTATTGTTAAACAGTTTGTTTCTTAATGCATCACATATTTCGCAAATTGTCATTTGCTATTCTCCTTTGCGGTGTTTAGTGATGCTATCAACATTCTTTTTATTTCTTCAGCAAGTGAAAGCAAATCTTCAAAATCATAATCAATTAAACTTGTTCTTTTTAAAAGTTTAAGCCAATAAATACTTTCACCTGTTTCTTTAAGAGCAATATGTAATTTTGATATAAAATCGGCTTTACTGTTGCCGTATATTGCTTCGTTTATATTGGCACCCACACTTGTAGCAGAGCGCAGTAATTGTTTTGCAATTGTTGTATCTTTTTTTGTTTTAGAAAATTCTTCATAAAATAAGACGATTTTTATTGCAAAATCAAGTGATTTTTCGAGTAACGGACTATTCATTATATTCACCTCTAAATTAATTATATCATAATTCACTCTTTAAATCAACGCTTTGCGAAGCAAAGCACATTTTCTCTAATCTATTCTCTCTTATCTTTTATCTGGAAACGACAATTTAAGAGAAGAGAGAAGAATGAAAAGAGAAAAGTTAAGAGAACAAAAAGACACGACAATCTTCTGTCGAAAATTGTCGTTTCTTTTTGGTGGGAGCGGGTGGATTCGAACCACCGA
This sequence comes from Acutalibacteraceae bacterium, assembly GCA_045602785.1. Taxonomy (GTDB): domain Bacteria; phylum Bacillota; class Clostridia; order Oscillospirales; family Acutalibacteraceae; genus UBA737. The sequence goes on along the minus strand of JAZSCF010000056.1, from coordinate 7,423 downwards.
AGTCGAAGACAACAGATTTACAGTCTGCCCCCTTTGGCCACTCGGGAACACTCCCATATTTAATTAAGCGCTAATCTCTCAGGCTTCGAGTCCGATTAAAGACTCATAAGCGCTGGAGCTGGTGGACGGACTCGAACCCCCGACCTGCTGATTACAAATCAGCTGCTCTACCAACTGAGCTACACCAGCATTTTTTCAAGCGCCTAAATAATATACCACAGTTGTAGCTAGTTGTCAAGAAATATTTTATATTTTTTTAAACTTTTTCTTGGAATTTTTATTTTGACCACTTTATTTCTATAAAAATATATGGTAGAATGATAAAAAGAAAGGTGTGAAAGACGATATGGAATATTTTGACCTTATAAATGAGCGCTATTCTGTAAGAAAATTTGACGGTAGAAAAGTTACTGACAGTGACCTTGAAAAAATTTTAAACGCGGGCAATTTAGCACCTACAGGGTGTAACAATCAGCCGCAAAAAATTTATGTTTTAAAATCGGACGAAGCAATAGATAAATTAAAGGATTGCACAAAATGTCATTTTGATGCGCCTAATGCTATGATTGTTTGTTACGATAAATCTATGGTATGGCGCCGCAAGTACGACGGCAAAAGCTGCGGTGTTGCCGATGCGTCAATAGTTACTACTCACTTAATGCTTGCAGCGCACAATATTGGTGTAGGTACCACTTGGGTTATGTATTTTGACCCAAAGTCAATAGTAGACACTTTTGAAATTCCCGAAAATGTTGTTCCTGTTGCGCTTTTGGTTATGGGTTATCCCTCAAGTGACTCAAAGCCTGCGGATATGCATTATGCTTGCAAACCGCTTAGCGAAACGGTTGTATATAAATAATTTAAAGGGGAGAAAATTATGGCAAAAAAACAGTTTAAATTAATAAATATTTTGGTTTTACTATGTGTTTTTATGATGCTTGTTTCTTGTAAACCACAAAAAACCGAAACAAGTTCTAATGATGATGTGTCTTCCAATGAGAGCACAGTAACCGCTTCGCAAGAAAGCACTGTTTCACAAGAAAGCAGCAATTCTTCGATACAGTCAAAGCCTGAAACTTCTTCAAAAGAAAACACTTCTTCAAAGAAAAATACATCTTCCAAAAAAGATACAACTTCTAAAAAGAATACATCTTCTAAAAAGGATACTTCTTCTAAAGCTGAGTCTTCAGAAGAAAGTGAAACTCAAACCGATGACTATGGTATTGAAATAGTTAAAAAGTATAACTACGATATATCGGGTGATGATGCGGTATTTAGATATGAAAGATATACCGATGATTTATCGGGCAAGAGTATGCCTTATAGACTGCATCTTCCCAAAAATCGCAAAAGCGGTAAAAAGTACCCTGTTATACTATTTTTGCACGGCGCAGGTGAGATTGGCAGCGATAACAACCAACACCTTAACAATTTTTCACAAGGCTTTAGTATAGCAGGCGATTTACTAAGCGGTGCTATTATTATTTGTCCGCAAACGCCTGAATGGTGGAGTGTATTTGATTATGAAACAAATGCGCAAACCGGATATTTGGCACTTGCTAAACGGTTGACAGATAGTATTGTTAAAAAATATAACGGTGACACTAACCGCATTTATGTAACAGGTCTTTCAATGGGTAGCTTTGCTACTTGGAGTATACTTGAAACTTATCCAAACTATTTTGCGGCGGCAGTACCTGTTTGCGGTGGCGGCGGTAATTATGCGCACCAGGTGTTTGTAGATACTCCTATTTGGATTTATCATGGCACCGCCGACCCTACAGTACCATATAACAGCTCGCTTGAAACTTACGAAGCAATTATAAATGCAGGCGGCAAAAATGTTAAATTTACTACCTTAGAGGGTGTGGCTCATAACGCGTGGGATTATGCTTATAAGGATAGAGAAATGTTTTCGTGGTTATTAGCGCAAAACCGCAAAAACAAAAAAATGGTTGATAGCTACAAAGGTATACTTGAAATAATATCAGCAGACGGAAGCACAGTTATTAACGAAAAGGATATAGAACACCTTTGGGGTAGTTCCAGCGGTCTTGAAGAGTATATAGAACTATACTTTAACGATGAAGCTAATTCTGTGTTGTTGCAAAAATATAAAAAGAACAAAAAACAAACCTTCACTATAAAGCTTTTAGGTGAAAAAATTTACGATTTTAAGTTTACTAAATATCCCGAAGGTAAAAAGCTTATAATAAAGAAAACTGTAGATGATGGAACCTATAACGAAATAATTAAATTACTTGAAAATACGTTAAGATTCAACCAAGAAGTTAACTGATTTTAAAATGATAGTATGATGTTTTTATAACTTTGGAGGAAGCTTTATTATGGCTACATCTTCACCTGCAAAATATAATACTTCTATGCTTATTTTGCAGTGCATTGGCATAGTTGCAGTTGTATTTGGCCATGCGGATATTGGCGGAAGTGATATACCTAATTTTTTAAATTTGGCGTTTCCGTATTATTCGTGGCATATGCCGTTTTTTATATTTATTTCGGGGTATTTCTTTAACCGCACCGATAAGATAGATAAATACATTTTAAAAAAGGTAAAAACCCATCTTTTACCCGCATTTATAGTCAATTTTGCTTGTGGCATTTTTTCAATGTGCATAAAGCATTTCTCTCTTGCAAGCTACGGGCAGGATATATCACTTAAATCGCTTTTTATAACACCGTTTACAACAGGTTATCAGTTTTACATAAATGTATCGCTTTGGTTTGTATTCGCGCTTGTGGTAATAGAGATTATAGCGTGCTTTATGGACCGTATTACCAATAAAAAAGCCGAGGTTATATTCCTTGCAATTACTTTTGTAACTTCTTTATATTGCTGTTATAAGCCTTTTTACGACCACGAAGGTACACGTGGCGAATATTATAATGCGGCATTACGGCTAGGGTATTTAATGTTTTTCTTTTGGCTTGGGGTTTGCTACCATAGTTTCGGTGAAAAATACTTAAAACGCTTTTTAAACTATAAAACTTCAATTGTTGTTTTTGCGGTTATGGCAACCTGGTTGGGACTTAGTAACTACAAGATAGTTACAAATGTCCGCGATATGAAACTAATCTCTATAACCGTACCTGACGGTTTTTGGGTGGCGGTGGTGTCACCTATAATTGCAACCGTTTTCTTTTTAGGTATAGCCTATTCATTAGCGCCGTATTTGAAAGACAGTAAAGCGCTTGTCAGAGTAGGACGTGGCACCCGTTATGCTATGTATTATCATCAACTAATTTTTGTATTGTTTTCCATTATCTCAGGTGCACTTATCAAGCTTTCGGTAATCGGTATTGATGGGTTCTCTTTTGAAAAAATGTCGAAAACCGCATATTATACAGGCGGAAATTTAGCACTAACCTGTGTTGTATCAATAATAGCCCTTATTTTGCCTATTGTTCTTTGTGAATGGATAGCCAAACAAAAAAGGTGGGTATCGGCAGTAATTTATGCGGTAATTACAGGTTTAATTGTGTTAACGCTGTATCTTTGCGGTTTGGTAATTGGTAATTAATTTTTAATATTTAAATGAAAAAAGGATGTTCGTTTTGAACATCCTTTTAATGTTTTATGCACCAATAAAATCTCTATCAAAGGTTATAACGCAACAGTAGGTTGGGTTTATAAGCTTTGCAATTTCGCATATTTTTACATTTAAATCCTTTTCGCTGATTTTACAGCTTGACGGGATAACTACATCAAAAATAAGATTGGTGCGTGTATCGCACTCAGGGGTCATACGAAAATCGTGAAGCGTGAGATTATCATCAATAATCTTAATAGCACGGCTAATTTCTGCTTTAGCGTGATTTACAATTTCGTTATTAACATCTATGGGGTCCATGTGTATTACAAGCTGAACATCCAATTTTTCGTTAATGACCTTTTCACAAAGGTCTATTTGTTCGTGGCATTTTACAATATCCACATTTTGCGGAACTTCAACATGGACAGAAGCAAACTGTCTGCCGGGACCGTAGTTATGTACAATAAGGTCGTGTATGCCGACAAACGGCTCGTAAGACATTATTATATCCTTAATGCTTTCTATAAGTTCTCTTTCGGGGGGTGTGCCTAGAATACGGTTTATGGTATCTTTAGCGGAATTAATGCCCGAAATTAAGATAAATACCGCTACACCTATACCCATAACTGCGTCAAGGTTGAAGGGTAGGGGAACATAGTAAGAAACCCCTGCGGCAATTAAAATAGCGGTTGTGGCAACAGAATCGTTTAAAGAATCCTGCGCGGTGGCGATAAGCGAATCGGAATCAATTTTTTTGCCAAGCTTACGGTTGAATAAAAACATCCAAAGCTTTACAAGAATGGATATCGCCAAAATAATTATTGATATAATTGAATATTTGGGTGCAGCTGTGTTATTTATAAAAGCCGATAAAGAGGATTTAAAAAGCTCAAAGCCTACAAGCATAATAAGTATTGCTACAATAAAGGCTGACATATATTCAATTCTGCCGTGACCAAAGGGGTGGTCGCTGTCGGCAGGCTTATTTGAAAGCTTAAAGCCTAGCATTGTAACAATCGAAGAGCCCATATCCGAAAGGTTATTTAAGCCGTCGGCTGTAATGGAAATACTGCCTGTAATAGTACCTACCGTAATTTTAAAAATGCAAAGCAATAAATTACACAAAATGCCAACAATACTGCCTAAATTACCGTAGCACTCGCGCACGCGGTTATCTTTAGTGTTTTTGTAATTCTTGACAAATAGCCTTACTAAAAGTTCGGTCATTAGAGTTTTGCTCCTTTAGTGCCCTTTGTACCGAAAGAAACGCCTGCCAAAATATTTGTGTCGATAGTGTAGGTGATATTGTCGCGTGTGCGTGAACGTTTAAATGCAAGGTCAATAAGTCTATCTATTAAGGCGGTGTAGTTAACGCCTGTAGCTTCCCATAAATAGAAAGCAAGAGAGCCCGGGATAGTATTTATTTCGTTAGCATAAACGATATTTGTTTTAGTATCAATCATAAAGTCAATTCTTACAACACCGTTAGCGCCTATAGCTTTAAATACCTTGCAAGCAAGCTCGCGTATTTCTTTTTCGGTATTATTGTCAAGCTCGGCAGGGATTTTTCTGCCAAGAGAAGCCATACCCTTACTGCCACCCGAATTTTTAGAGCCACCTAGATATTTATCTTCATAAGATAAAATTTCATCATTACCGATAGGCTCTTCACACACACTTGGCTCACAATCATCGCAGTCGCCCACAACCGAGCAGTTGATTTCGCGAAGATTTTCAATAGCGTGTTCAACCAAAACCCTATCAGTGAAAGAGAGAGCAAGCATAATTGCAGTGTCAAGCTCGGCTTCGGTGTTAACCTTAGTAATACCAACGCTTGAGCCTAAGTTTACGGGCTTTACAATAAGCGGAAAACCAATTTTTGCTTTTATATTTTCGGTAACTGTATCTTTATTTGCAATATATTCCTTTGCTCTAAAGCATACGCAATCAAGTACGGGAAGACCTGCGTTTTTAAGCACATCCTTAAAGATTGCTTTGTCCATACCAACAGCTGAAGAAATAATATCGCAACCAACATAAGGTAAATTTAAAAATTCAAATAAGCCTTCAATTGTACCGTCTTCGCAGTTTGTGCCGTGAACTATTGGGAAAGCAACATCAATTTGAACATCCTTTTGCTTTGAGAATAGCTTATTGCTTATACTCTTCATTAAAACCTTTCCGTTTTCTCTTGCAAAATAAACCTTACGGCACTCTTTTAAAAGAGTGGGTAAGTTGCGGTAGTTTTCAATTTCAAACAGGCTGTCACCTGTGTACATTTCACCCTGCTTATCAACATAAACGGGTGTAACATCGTATTTTTTGCGGTCAATAGCGCGCATAGCCTGAACGGCAGAGATTATAGAAACCTCGTGTTCAACCGAACGGCAGCCATAAAATACAGCAACATTAACTTTCATTATTTTCTCTCCTTAGTAAAGGTAATTATCGGGTAAATCGTTTTCAAACAAAACGGCGGTATTGCTGTCGGCAAAGCGGGAATAAATGCTCATCGCTTCTTTAAAGCTTGCCACAACAAATAAATTTTTCTTATCAAAATCGGTATCCATTATAGCGTCCTGCAAAGGCTCGGAGCGGTTAATACCTACAAGAATTATAACATCGCAGTTTTTTGCCGCTTCTTTACCTAAAGCGTAGTTACATTCGTATTCGCGTTCGCCAAGCTCTACAAGACCTGGGGTTACAATAACCTTTTTCATATCGGTGAAAGAACCTAATACTCTAACTGCTTCTAAGCAACCTTCGGGGTTTGAGTTAAATGCATCATCAATAAGAAGCGAGCCGTTTGTAAAGGGCTTCATTTCTAAGCGGTGCTCGGTAGGTTTGAGTGACGCTACCGCATACTGTAAATCAGCAACGGGTACACCTAAAGTATATGCTAATGAAACCGCGCCGATAATATCAATAATACTGTGAAGACCTAAAAGCTTTGTAGTAAATGGCACCTTTTTGCCGTCAAGGGTTACTGTAAACTGCGAGCCGTTTCTGCCGTAAGAAAGGTCTTCGCCGCAAAAATCAAAGCTTTTATCGGTGCCGTAAACCTTAAATTCATCACCAATACGGCTTATAATTTCCTTACTGTCACCGTTTACAAAGGTGAATCCATTATTTTGCTTAACGGCATCGGCTAACTCGAACTTAGTGGAGAATACATTATCTACCGTTTTAAAGCTTTCAAGGTGTTGGGGACCTACCGAAGTAATAAGACCGTAGTGTGGGTTTGCTATATCGCAAATTTCTTTAATATCGCCGTTTTGCTTGGCGCCCATTTCGCAAACGAAAATTTCGGTTTGGGGCTTTAGCATTGTACGTACTGTTCTTACAACGCCCATTGGGGTATTGAAGCTTTGCGGTGTACAAACTACATTGAATTTTTCACTTAAAATACGGGTTAAAATAAACTTTGTGGTAGTTTTACCGTAGCTGCCTGTAATACCTATAACCTTTAACTTAGGCATAGATGCAAGTGTTTTTTTAGCATCATCTACATAATATTTTGCAATACGCTTTTCAACTGGCACCATAATACCCCAAAGAGCTAAGGTTAAAAGTGGGGTTACATAGCTTAAAAGTAAAACTGCGCTTATGAAAAGGCGGTTTAAAAAGCCTGCTTTAGTTAAAACAGCAAACGCTATAAGCAGAGCGAAAAGCAAAACACCTGTAACATAAAGGCGTTTTACACGGCTTGTGAAAACAAGCTTTTTAATGGAACGCTTTTGTAGTTCGCGCGAAGTTTTAATGTTATAAAAAACAATAAATAACGAAATTATACAGCCTACTATGTATAGCTTTAAAAAGTAGGTTAATGAAACTATTAAATAAAGGCAGGCGCAAAGCAAAAATCCGTT
>JAZSCF010000055.1:0-24316 GCA_045602785.1 Acutalibacteraceae bacterium | reverse complement strand
TAAAGCGGCAATAAGGTTTTGCATTGTGATAAAGTTTTTATCGGTACCTAAGTGCTTAACATTCATATCAAGCAAACGAAGATTGTTTTGTAGACATTTAAGCTTAAGGTCTTCGTTAGATTTATAAACCTTTACTTTACCGGATGTGCAGTATTTATCTAGAATTTTGTCTACTTCATCTATATATTGGTTTGCAAGAGTATCGCCTAATTCTTCGCCCAAAGTACCACCGTAAGCAGTACCAAGGTTAAACTTACCGTCCGAAAAAGCGCCTGCGCCTGCATAACCGTTTGTTATTGAACAAATTTTACAGTGAACACAGGTTTTATCTCTACCTACGGGGCAGTGCCTTTTTTCAAGCTCGTCTCCTTTTTCGGTAATTACAATTTTAAGCTCGGGGCAATTTTCTTTTAAGCGATAAGCCGCCATAAGACCGCCTATACCGCCACCTATTATTGCTATGTCGTATTTCCCTAAATTAGCCATTTTAATCTTCCTTTATGGTTTTTACGCAAAATAAAGGACTGCATTTTCTAAGCGGGAAAATACAGTCCTTACTGCTTTCATATTATAGGGCAAACAAATAAATTTGTCAATACCCTTATTTAAAATATATAAATTTACAGTTTTGTAAAGCTTCAAAATACTTTACAAGACGCGGATACAAAGGCTCGGCTTTTTCGCCAAAATTTTCTTTAACCTTTTCACCAATTTTTATAATATCGGTTTGTCCGTCTATCAAAGGCCATATAAAGCTACCCATTTCTTCAAGGTGAATATAGGTGATTTTAGGCTTTTTTAGAAGCAATTGAAAAATACGGTTGAATAAACCTTTGTTTTCTATTTCAATTGTAACCTCGCCATTTTCATTTTTAGACCAAGCTAAGCCTTCCTTATGGCAAGGTATTTTTTCAAGATAGTTGTCTTTTGCTTTATTCTTCATCATTCTTCATTTTTTTGCTAAAGATTGTGAATTTCAAAACTGCTAAAATAATAACGCCGAATAAGAGAAGTCCGCCAACATTCTTAACTGCGGTAGGAACAAAGCCCGAAATGTCAATAACCTTATCAATACCTGCAATTGCAAATACTGCCAAAAGAATACCTACAAGACCTTCACCGGCAATCATACCTGAAGAGAAGAGTATACCTTCGTTAACGATAGCTTCTTTGTTTTTCTTGTTCTTAGTAATCTTTTCAACAAGTAAGCGAACAAGACCGCCTACCATAATGCAAGCGTTAAGCTGTACAGGTAGATATACACCAATAGCGAACGGAAGTACAGGGATACCGATAACTTCTACAACAACGGCAATAAATACACCTGTGAATACGAGTGCCCAAGGCAGATTGCCACCCATAACACCTTCAATAATAAGCTTCATAAGGGTTGCTTGCGGAGCAGCCAAAGCATCACTACCGAAGCCCCAAGCTTTATCGAGCAAGAACAAGGTTCCGCCAATAGCAAGAGCGGCAACAACTACACCGATAATTTCGCCGTATTGTTGCTTTTTAGGAGTAGAGCCTAAAATATAGCCTGTTTTAAGGTCTTGTGAAGTGTCACCTGCGATAGCCGATACAATACAAATAATAGAACCAATAGCGATAGCGCTAACCATACCCTTAATACCTGTGCTGCCTGTGAATTTAAGAATAAGGGTTGCAATTAAAACAGTAGCAATAGCCATACCGGAAACAGGGTTGTTAGAGCTGCCAACAAGGCCAACCATACGGGAAGAAACGGTTGCAAAGAAGAAGCCGAATACAACAATTATGATTGCACCTACAGGGTTTACAGGGATAGCAGGGATAATCCAAATAAGAATAGTAAGCACAAGAATTGCAATAAGTACAACCTTTATGTTGAGCTCTTTAGCGGTGCGCTCATCCGAAGTAGCGCCTGCGCTTGACATACTCTTCATAGCGCCCGAGAAGGTTTTAATAATAAGCGGTAGTGATTTAATAAGGCTTATAATACCGCCTGCAGCCAAAGCACCTGCACCAATGTAGCGAACATAGGAGCCCCAAATAGCGCCTGCGCCGCCTTCTGCAAACATTTGACCGATTGTAGCATCAACGCTTGGATAAAGAATACTGTTTTCACCAAAAAGAACGATAAGTGGAATAAGTACTAACCAGCTTAGTACACCACCGGCAAACATATAGGAAGAAATACGCGGACCGCAAATATAACCTACACTCATTACAGCGGGATAGATTTGGGTACCAATTTCGCCTGCAAAGCCTTTAACGCGGCCCGAAATTTCACCTGAAACTACTTTAAGACCGTCGATTATAAACTTGCAAATTGCCGAGAAGCCCATACCAATAAATACGGTAGCGGCGCTTGCACCACCCTTTTCGCCAGCTAAAAGAACTTCTGCACAAGCGGTTCCTTCAGGATAGGGGAGTGTGCCGTGTTCCTTAACGATTAAAGCGTTACGAAGCGGAACCATAAAGAAAACACCCAAAAGACCGCCGATAAGAGCGATTAAAGTGATTTCTACAATGTCAGGCTTGTCCATTTTACCTTCTGCTGCCCACAAGAAAAGTGCGGGAAGAGTAAATATTGCGCCTGCGGCCAAGGATTCACCTGCAGAGCCTATGGTTTGAACAATGTTGTTCTCTAAAATGGAATTACGTCTTAATATAATACGTATAATTCCCATTGAGATAACTGCCGCGGGGATTGAAGCCGAAACAGTCATACCTACACGAAGACCGAGATAAGCATTAGCAGCACCGAAAATTACCGAAAGCAACATACCTAAAATAATAGATGTTACAGTGATTTCGGGGGTTACCTTGCTTGCCGGAATGTAGGGATTGAATTCAGTTTTGTTTTCCATAATTTAGTCCATTCCTTTTTTATTTTTCATACAAATTAGAGTTTACCATATTTTATTATAAAAATCAATTAAAGTTTATAATTTCGGCTAAAACTTTTAAAATAAGGTTAAAGGTTTTGATAGCCGATATAATATCAAGCTTTTCGTTAGGAGTGTGAACATCAAATAGGTTAGGACCTACCGATATACAGTCAAGCCCTTTAATTTTATTTGCAAATACGCCACATTCAAGACCAGCGTGTATTGCTTCTACGCAGATTTCCTTTTTGAAAACCTTATTAAAGCAGGCTTTGTAAAGCTCACGCAAGGGAGAATCGGGATTATATTCCCATGGGGGATAAAAACCCGAAGTTTCAGTTTCACATAGGTAGTTTTTTCCTATATTTAAAACTTCATCAGTTAAAGCGTGAAGACTGGCTTCTTTGTTACTTCTAAGTGCAAAGTATAACGAAACATTTTCATCTTTGGTTGTTAAAATACCTAAATTAAGTGAAGTTTCAACAAGTCCGCTTATTTCTTCACTCATTTTAATAACACCGTTAGGTAATTCGTTTAACAAGTTTATAATATCGGCAGTAGTTTCATTATCAAAGGCTTTATATTCTAAAACTTCACCAAGCCTTGCTTCAATATAAAAATCAGGCTCAATAGGTTTAATGGTTTTAGAATACTCGGTTTCAATATTTTTAATAAGGCTAAGTATTTCTTTGGTGTTTTTAATACAAAGCTCTGCTACCGAGATTTGCGGAATGGCGTTAGTTTTTGTGCCACCGTTTAAAGAAATTATATTAAAATCATATTCTTGTTGAATTTTACGAAGTATTGCACCCAAAAGAATGTTGGCATTGGTTCTGCTTTTATTAATTTCTACGCCCGAATGTCCGCCTAAAAGACCTTTAATACTAATGGTTAATATATTGCCCTTAACTTCGGATTTTTTGATTGGAAGACGTATTGTTACATCTTGTCCGCCTGCACAAGAAACGGTTAGAATATCCTCCGTTTCGGAGTCGAGATTTAACATTCGCTTAGCTTTTAATTTAGAGCAGTCAAGCGCGCCTGCACCCAAAAGGCCAATTTCTTCATCGGTAGTAAATACGGCTTCAATGGGTGGATGCTTTATATCGTTTGAAGTAAGTATTGCCATAATATAGGCTACCGCAATGCCGTTATCTGCACCCAAAGTAGTACCGTTTGCTTTAATAAAGTCACCATCGCGTAAAATTTGAAGACCTTCGTTTAAAAAGTCGATATTACGGTCTTCGTTAGCTTGGCAAACAATATCTAAATGACCCTGTAGAATAATAGGCTCGGCATTTTCGCCGCCGTTTGCACCGTCTTTAAAAATAACAACATTATTAGCACTGTCGCGAAAATATTTAAGACTGTTTTTTGTAGCAAAGCTTTCGCAATAATCGGCGATTTTTTCCATATTACCTGAACCGCGCGGAATATTTGAAATTTCGCTAAAATAATAAAATACCTTTTCTTCTAGAGAAGAAAGGTTGTAAGAGCTTAAATCAAGCATAGTAACTCTCCTTGTGAATAAATACACTGTATTATACCATAATAAATTTATTATTTCAATTAAAACTGTTGGCAAAGCTTAATTTTTATAGTATAATGTATTTATAAATTATAAATTAAAGGTGTATTATGAATATTAAAAAAGGTAAAACTGTAAATGTTATTACGGCGGCACTTTTTACTGCATTAATGGCGGTCTTTGCACAAATTCCACCCTCCACGCACGAGTTTCCAATAACGCTGCAAACATTTGGAATAGCGCTTTGCGGTTATATTTTAGGCATTAAATATTCTTTCTTTTCTATTATTGCCTATATTCTTTTAGGTGCTGTGGGTGCCCCTGTTTTCTCAGGATTTTGCGGCGGTGTTCACCATATAACAGGTCCTGCAGGTGGCTTTATAATAGCATTTCCAATATTTGTTTTCTTTTGTGCCGTCTCACATAAATTTAAAAATAAAATTTTAAAAATATCCTTTGGTGTTTTAGGGCTTGTTGTAATGTATATAGTAGGAATAGCCTATTATGTATTTGTAACCAAAAATCCAGTTTCGGTAGCGGTTTTAATGTATGCGTTAATATTTTTAAAGGATATTTTCTTTACAGTAATAGCATTTTTTGTATCAAACATATTAAGAAAGCGAATATTTAATAATAAGGAATAAAAAAACTGTACTAACCGTAAGTTAGTACAGTTTTTACTTTATACCATATAAAGACCCGATTTTAAAATTGCAAACCCGTAAATATCGGATTTTACATATTGATAAACTTCTTCGGGGAATTCTAAAAATTCGCTTACTGTATAGTCAGTAAGGTCCACTTTTACAATTTTTTTAGAGCCAACATTACAAACATAGGCATCATCATTTTCTAAAAACATACTACGCGGTTTATTAAAAGGAGATGTTTTGCCGCCTATACGTAACTCTTCTCGCATGGTGCTTAAGCTATACCTTAGCATTACATCGCATTCAGGGAAGCACGCCCAAAGTACATTTTTATATATAACAAAATCGGATGCGAAAAAGTTTCTATAGGAAAGAGCACCCTGCCATAAAACCGAAGTATCGGGATTTAAGAGCTTTAATACACCGTTTTTAGAATATATAAGCATTTTTTCATTTTGTAAATGTATAATTCTATCGGTTATATAATGCTCGCATTGTTTAATTATTTCTTGATAATTGTTACCGTATTTTGCGCCTAAATATGCATTTTTTGCAACATCAGTCATACGTCCGTTATCGAAGCTTACCATTTTATATCCAACTACAACATGGTCTTCTAAAGCTTCCTTGCAGTACGAAAACATTATTCCGTTAGGTATTGAGAGAATTTCGTAAACCTGACCTTCGAAAAGCTGTTTCATTGATTACTCTCCTTTAATTTGTGACATCATTTTTTGTGCCGCTAAAAGCACACCTGCGTGGGCGCTGTGAAAGTTCAACCCGCCCTGCATCCAAGCGGCATATGGTGGGCGCAACGGACCATCGGCAGAAAGCTCGATAGAAGCACCCAAGGTAAAAGCACCTGCCGCCATAATTACGGGGTCGGTATAACCCGGCATATCCCAAGGCTCAGGCACAACAAAAGCATCCACAGGGGCACCGCTTTGCATACCTTGGCAAAATGCCACAAGGTTTTCGGGAGTATTTAAGGTAACACACTGGATAATATCACCGCGTTTATCGTTAGGTTTTGGTGAAACCTCGTAACCTAAGGCGCCAAAAAGTGCCGAAGCGTAAACAGCAGTTTTAACAGCTTCGCCTACTACATGCGGAGCTGAGAAAAGACCTAAATATAACTCTCTTGAGTGACCTAAAGTGGCGCCAACTTCTCTGCCTACACCTGCACAGGTAAGACGGTAAGAGCATTTTTCAACTAAATCCTTTCTGCCTGCAATATATCCGCCTGTAGGCGCAATACCACCACCGGGATTTTTAATAAGCGAGCCTGCAATAAGGTCGGCACCAACTTCACAAGGTTCCTTTTTTTCTACAAATTCGCCATAGCAGTTGTCAACCATAATTACAGTTTCGGGTGATACAGTCTTAACCGTTTTACAAAGAACTTCAATGTCATCAATAGTAAGCGTGGGGCGTGTACTGTAGCCGCGTGAACGCTGAATATAAGCCATTTTATAATTATCGCTTTGTAGAGCTTCTTTTATTGCATCAATATCGGGTGTGCCGTCAGCCTTTAACTCTACTTGGGCATATTCTACACCAAAATCACTAAGTGAGCCGTCGGTTTTCTCATCAATACCAAAAACACCTGTAATGGTGTCATAGGGTCTGCCTGTAAGCACTAAAACCTTATCACCCGGGCGTAGTACACCAAAAAGCGCAACGGTTAAAGTATGTGTGCCCGAAACAAAGGTATGGCGCATAAGTGAGTCTTCTGCACCCATACAGTCTGCCATAACCTTTTCTAAAATTTCGCGGCCGCGGTCATCGTAGCCGTAGCCTGTGGAATGTGTAAAATAGGATTCACTAACCCCATTTTCTATAAAGGCCTTTAAAACCTTTAACTGATTATATTCTGTGGTATTATCAATTTCTGAAAATACTTCTTCACACATAGCTAAAGCTTTTTTATCAAGTTCTAGAAGAGAAGAATCAATACTAAAAAAATCATTTATACTCATTATTTTTCACCCAATATCCTGCATTGTATAATTTTTCAAATCCGTTTTTTAAATAAAATCCCATAACGCTGTCACGACAGCATACTAAAAATTCTTTACCGTAGTTTTTAGCTAAAATACCTTTTAGCGCTACACTGCCAAAGCCTTTTTCCTTGCTTGCAAGACCGTTTATTATAGCGTATTTTCCACAATTAAAGGTAATTGCGGCGCATTTATTTTTAAGCGCAAAATAGTGCGCGTTACCTTTGTTTAATCTTTTGCAATAGTCCACCGCAAAATAGGGATATTCCGGTAAAGAAAGCCCCTTAACATCCAAAAGCTCGTATAAATCCTTGCTTGTAAGGGTATTGCTTTCTATTGTGGACAAAACATCTGCCCTGCGGTACATAATATTTATGTTTTCGGGCGGATTTTTGCCTATTTCCTTAAGCGTTTGGCTATCACTGAAAACACAAGCGGGGTTTAATACATTTACAAAATGGCAAAGCTCGCTATAATCGGGATTGATAGCCAGAATAATCATATTCCCGTCGGTCATAGAAATAAATGCATCGTTTTCATTTTGCACCCAAAACATAACCGAGCTATCGTTTTTATAGCTTTCGTAAAGGCAGTTTATTTTCACCGCTTCTGCCGAAAGGTAATTAAGAAAAGGAATTTCGTTTACAAGAGTTATCATTTTATATTCTCGTTTGCAATATTTTCAAGCATATATTCCGAAAGGGCATACATACTGTCAATATCGCTTATTCTTACAATACTGTTTGCCGAATGTATATAACGGCAGGGAGCAGAAAGCGCCAAGGTGCGAACACCCGTACCGCTTAAGTGTATACCGCCTGCATTGTTACCGCCTGCAACAGCGGCTTTGGGTTGGCATAAAATACCGCTGTTTATGGCGGCATTATATAACTCTTTATCATAAACGGTTGCGTTATCCATAAACGAAACCGCAACACCCTTACCCTGTATGCAAACCTTTGATTCTGTTGGTGTGCCAGCAATATCAGCGGCGGTTGTAGAATCAAGTGCGATTGCAAAATCGGGCTTTACTGCAAAGGTGGCGGTTTTAGCACCGCGAAGCCCAACCTCTTCTTGCACACTAAAGCTAACATAAAAATCGTACTTATTGTATTCTTTTAAAAGCTTAATTAAAACTGCGCAACCAATACGGTCGTCAAGTGCTTTTGATTTTACACACTCGCCCAAAATTTCAAAATCACTTGTCATTACCGCGCTATCACCAAAAGAAACCAAAGCTTCGGCTTCTTTTCGGGTTTTGGCGCCAATATCAATATAAAGGTCATCTTTTTTGGGTAGCTTTTTACGGCTATCGGCATCTAAAAGATGGAAAGGCTTACTGCCTATAACACCGTTCACTTTGCCGTTTATTAAAACTCGACGAAGCAATAAAGCCGCGGTATCAATACCTCCAACGGTTTTGAATTTTAAATAACCATCTTCGGTGATACTTGAGATTATAAGCCCTACTTCATCGGTGTGGGCATCAAGCATAATTTTACGGTTTGGTGCTTTTTTGCCCTTTTTAAAGCAAATAATATTACCAAGGTTGTCTATCTTATATTCGCAATAATCTTTTATTTCGTTTATTATAAAATCTCTGACAGCGCCTTCGTCACCCGAAATACCATCAATAAGGCAGAGCTTTTTTAATATATCAAGCACCAAAAACACCGCCTTTCAGGATATATTTCTCTAACAAGTCGCAAATAATTTCAAGGTCATATAAATCCAAAATTTCAACCGAAGAATGCATATTGCGAAGCGGAATTGAAAGCACGCCGGTTTTTACACCCTCTCGCGAAATAGAAATCATATCAGCATCGGTGCTGGTTCTTCCGCCTAACACAACGGTAGAGTAGGGGATATTATTTTCTTTTGCAATTTGTTCAAGCTTTTTGTTTATACCCTTATCCAAAATTGGCGAATAGGTTATAATACCGCCGTTACCTAAAGGACTGCTATCATTTTTAGAAATGTCGGGCGAATCGCCAAAATCAACATCTAAAGCAATAGCTTCATCGGGGTTTACGGTAAATGTAGCGGTTGTGGTACCCCTAAGACCTAATTCTTCACCTGTAGATAATGCAAAAACAACATTAGTTGGTAACGTTTTACCGCTAAGTCTTTTTGCAAGCTCTAAAAGGCAAACAATACCTGCACGGTCGTCAAAAGAACGACCGCAAATTTTATTATTTACTAAATCAAAGCATTTGTCCGAAAAGGTTACATAATCGCCAACCGACACAATATCCTTAGCCTTTTCACCTAAAGCGGTATCAAGCTTTAATTTAGAAATATCTTCATATTCGGTTTCACCTTTTGAAAGATGGGGCGGAATAGCGCAAAATACCGCGGTAATTTTTTCCTTACCGTGAACGGTTACCGCCTTTGACGGTAACGCGCGAAGGTCAATACCGCCAACAGTTGCTACCGTTAAAAAGCCGTTATCATCAATATCGGTTACTACAAAACCTACTTGGTCAATGTGAGCATCAAGCATAATTGTATAATCGCTTTCGCCCTTTATTGTGCCAATAATATTTAAAGTATCGTATTTTTTGGTATCAGCATATTGCGATAAAATTTCATAAGCCTTGTCGCTAGCTTCGGTTATAGAACCTATTGAGTTAAGCTCCGACAAAGTGTATAGTAATTCTTTTATATTCATTAAAGCTTATTCACCTGTTCTTTAAAGTAGTTTCCACGGGCTACAAAGTTGGGGAAACTGTCAAAGCTTGCAGAGGCAGGGGAGAGCGTTACAATATCACCCTCGGTTGCATTTTTATAAGCATAGTTTACCGCTTCACTTATATCGGAAACCTCTATAATTTCGGGGTGACCTTTATAATTTTTATCATCTGTAACTGCTTTTTTAATTTTATCGGCAGTAGCACCGCATAGAATAAGCTTTTGTACCTTTTCGAGTACATAAGGTACCATAGGCTCGTAAGGTATATGCTTATCATAACCGCCTGCTATTAACCAAACCTTTGGTGGCATAGCCTTTAAGCAAGCAATGGTTCTTGTAGGACTGGATGCAATAGAATCGTTATAATATTTAACGCCGTTAAGCTCACGCACAAGCTCAATACGGTGGGCAACGCCCATAAATTCCTTTGCAACCTTTTTAATGGAATCAATACCAACATAACCCCATACAGCAGTAATTGCTGCAAGGTAGTTTTCAACATTGTGGTCACCTAAAATGGCAATTTCATCGCGGTGCATTATAGGCGCATCAATTCCGCGGTAGGACATATGAATAATGCCGTCATCTGCAAGCCAAGCGCCGTTTTTAAGGGGAGTTTCCATACTAAAGGAAAGCGACTGACCGCGAACATAGTCCTTAAAGCCTTCGGTTATTGCGTTATCTTTATTAAGTACGGTGCGCGAAAAAGCGTTTTGGTGGAGAATGATGTTCTTTTTAGCTTCAACATATTCATCCATATCCTTATGCACATCCAAATGGTTGGGCGCTACATTGGTAACAACTGCAACATCGGGACTTTTACGCATAGAGATAAGCTGGAATGAAGAAAGCTCAACTACAACAAAATCATCCTTAGTTATATTTTCAATTTCGGGAAGTAGCGGCGCGCCAATATTACCGCCTACAAAAACCTTTTTGCCTTCTGCTTCAAGCATTTTGGCAATAAGGGTAGTGGTGGTGGTTTTACCGTCAGAACCGGTTATAGCAAAAATTGTAGCAGGGCATAAATCGAAAAATACTTCCATTTCGCTTGTAACGGCAATACCTTTTTTGCGCGCATCATCAAGCTCTTCTAAATGAAAATTCATACCAGGGGTGCGGAAAATCATATCAACCTCTAAATTATTAAGGTATCCGTCACCTAGTCGTAGCTCTGCCCCTGCATGTTCCAAAGTATCGGCAATTTCACCTAACATCTCGCGGCTACGGCGGTCACAAGCAAAAACGCGTGCCCCTTTATTTAAAAAGTTCATAATAAGTGGGGTGTTACTAACACCAATACCGCACATCGCGATTTTTTTACCCTTTATTTGTTCAAAAAATTGTACGCAATCCAAACTAATTACCCCCAATTTTATATTAAATACATCTATCTTTATATTATACTTAATTTAAAATAAAATATCAATGCTTTTTAAGGAGTAAATTATATTATTTTTTATAACACATCGGCATACAAATATATTGTAAGGATGTGATTATATGAATTTTATAAATTGCGATAACGAAAGGTCTACGTTACTTATGCGAAAAACCGCAATTTTTTGGAGCAAAAATATATCTGAGCATATAAATTCGCTTACAAAATCGGTAAATAGTACTACTGCGGTTTTAGGAAATTATTTTAAGGATGAATTAAAGGGCTACTATCAAAAATTTATAAGCTTTAACGAAACCTTTAAAAATGGTGAACAGCCGCTGTCTTTCTGTCAGGATTTTTTACGCGTAAATTCGGGACTTATAAATTTATTCGAGCGTATAAAATTTGAAGCGCTTTCGGGCTATCCTGTAATGCAGCAATCCCTTTTTCATTACATATATGAAAGCCGCTATACTAATGCGATATTTGGTGTTAAAAATATGGTGGGGAATGTGCTTATAACAAACTATTTTTTACCTTTTTTAAATAATGGATTTAGTTGTTTTTATAACCAAATGTATTTTTGGAGTATTATAGGCGGTATGCACCCGTCCCTGCTTTTAAATAACAACGCTTTTTATAATGCTTTAAACGGCTATTCAAAGGAATTTTTAACCGATGTTTGCAACAAATTTAATAATATAAATTTTAGGCTTTCTTCCCTTAAAAAGCCTGTAAAAAGAAAAACTTTATCCGATGTATTTGTAGATTTTTGTGCCTTAAATTCAGAATATTTGGAGTTTTTAAAAGCAGTAAAGCAAACCAACCCTAAAATTTTTATAACCCCTAATTTAAACCGCCTGCCAGAAAGTTTTTACGCGGCAGTAGAGCATCAAATAAACGAGCATAGCTTGGTTGAAGAAATTAACACGAATATAGGAAAGTATTTAAAGTAAAAAGACTCAGGGTGTATCCTGAGTCTTTAAAATTATTTATTAACCTTTTTGTCAATTTGCTTTGCGGTATCGGCTAAATAGCGGTTGTCGTACATTTCAAAATTACCGTTATCAACCATTTTGGCAACGCTTATATCAATAGGCATTTTGCCGAGTAAATCAATATTTAATTCTTCTGCAATACTTTCACTTCCACTGCCGAAAATCTTAAATTCTTCACCACATTCTGGGCAAACAACATAGCTCATATTCTCAACAAGACCGAGTACGGGAATCTTCATCATATCAGCCATATTATAAGCCTTTTTAACTATCATAGAAACCAAGTCTTGTGGGGAGGTTACTATAACAATACCGTCAAGCGGTAGACTTTGGAAAACGGTTAGTGGTACATCACCTGTACCGGGTGGGCAGTCTACAAATAAATAGTCAAGGTCGCCCCAAACAACATCGTGCCAGAACTGCTTTACAGCACCCGCAATTACGGGACCGCGCCATAAAACAGGGGATTCCTTATCTTCAAGTAAAAGATTTATAGACATAAGCTTAATGCCTGTCTTGGTTTCGGTAGGTAAAATACCAATTTCGTTTTGCATAGCACGGCTATTTATACCAAAGGTTTTTGGAATGGAAGGACCTGTAATATCAGCATCCAAAATACCAACCTTATAGCCCATTTTTTGCATAAGTACTGCAAGGGAAGAAGTAACGAGTGATTTACCTACACCGCCCTTACCGCTTACAACACCGATAACGTGCTTAATATTATTGTATTCACCTGTTGGCTCTAAAAGGCTTTGCTCAGTTCTAGAACTACAATTTTGTGAGCAAGAACTACAATTGCCCGAACAACCGCTTGTTTTTTCTGACATTTTTAAAACTCCTAAATAAAAATTTAACAATACATACTATATATTATACTGCGAAATTTTAAAAATGCAAGGAGATAAAACAAATTTTACTGATTATTAAAGAAATCGTACTGATTGGCTATAGCAGACCAGGTGGCAGGACCAACAGCTCCCGATACCGGAAGAGAAAAAAGCCGCTGAAATTCGCGCACGGCATTTTCAGTTTGTTCACCAAAATATCCCGTAATAGAAACCTGTGGTATTTCGGGTATGGTTTGCGAAATTAATGTTAGGTAACTTTGTAAATCGCGAACACTTTCATTGCGCATACCTTCAGTTAAAAAATACCCTGGGTATAGCTTTGCATTAGTACCTTGGTAGCCTTCGGGTAAAGAAGCTACCGTTTCGGTGTAAATGCGGCTTATTGTATTCCAAGTATCGTTATCTACTATGCCAGTCACGGGAAGACCGTAAAACTCTTGAAAACGCTCTACCGCCGCCACAGTTTCACCGCCGTAATATGCGGTACGTGGTACGGGCTCTAAAGCGTTGTTAAAATAGGCGATAATGCTTAAATAATACTGTATTGTGGTAACGGGTATACCGCTGTCACCTTCGTTTAACTCGGTTTGAAAAGGTACTGTGGCTTCCGCTGTGGTGATGCCTTCGCTTACAAGGTCGGAAAGACTTTTAACCCCATTGTAATACTGCTTTATTTTATACCAGGTTGCTTTGTCTACCTGACCGCTTACTGTAAGGTTAAATATTTCTTGAAATTTGCGCACAGAGTTTTCGGTATCTACCCCAAAAATACCGTTTACTTCGGCTATTTTGGGTATGGCAGGGTAGTTGCGCGATATTCGATTAAGCTGTGTTTGAATAATCTGAACATTATTGCCCGAGTCACCAAGCCTTAAAGGAACACCGGGGTAGGATTCTTCGGTAAAAGCCACAGGTGCATCGTTTACTATGCCTATATCTTCGCCATAGTAGTTTTGCAAAATAGAAAACGGGGTTCTGCCGCTTTCGGCAAGGCTTACTGTACCCCATTGAGAAAGCCCGTTGCAAGTAGAAGTGGTACCGTTACAAAAGGCGGCAAAAAGCGGTTCAATACTACCTTGACGGACAATATAATCGTTAAAAATATCATCGACTATGTAACCTATGTTTTCAAAAATTTCGCGGTTTTCTACAAAGGCTTGGTCGTATTGGGTGGTGTTTGTAATATCAAAATCATACCCACGGGAGCGGTAGTATTCGGTATAAACGCGGTTTAATGCATAAGAAATAATTGCATAAATATTAGCTCGCAGGGCGTTTTCGGGCCAAGTGGGGTATATTTCACTTGATGCTACGTTTTTAATGTAATCTGTAAAAGGAACAGTAACATTTTTAGCATTACTACCCGGTGCGCCTAAATGTACAGTTATAGTTTCGGGGATTACGGGATATAAAATTTCAGGCATATTATCACCTTATAAGTTGTATTTTTGTGTTTCATCAAATATATTTGGACCTTTATCTACGCCGGCGGTTTCTTCCAAAATTAAATTAGATTGCGCTAGTGATGTTACATTACTGAAAACAGGGATATTAAGGTGTATGTTTTTTATATATCCGTCGGCTTCAATTAACATATTGTAAAGTGAATAGGGTATTTGTGTGTTGGTTTCATCTAACGATAAAGCAAGCTCGGGGGTGGGTAAATTAAAGATTTTAGTCCGCCCGCTATTATCTGTAAGGCTGCTGTCAATTATCTGCATATCACCGTTATAGTCACCCGTGAAAACAGTTACTCTGGCATTGCTTATGGGGTAAAGGCTTCGAATTGCAGTGGCTATTCCTATAAGACTGCCTGTGGTTGTGCTTTGCGGCTCTAAAGGTTCAGTTGTTATGGGGGCTATCGTGGGTGTACTTTTCTTTACGGAATTATGCATTTTAAGCATCTCGGCTTTATATTTTTCCAATAAATCTTTATCCAAAAAAATCACCTCTTACTATTTTATGTAAGAGAGATAAAAAGGTTAAATTTTGGTTGAAATATAATGTAATAAAGGTTATAATGACAAAAAGGAGTGTTTTGTATGGTGATTCTAAAGAATGAGATATTATATGTTGAAATAGAAGAAAAGGGCGCCGAAGTACGCAAGCTTTTGTGTGACGGTAAAAACCGCGTTTGGACCGCCGACCCTGTGTATTGGGGCGATGTATCGCCTGTGCTTTTCCCAATTTGCAGCCGCTTGCGTGAAGGATATTATACCTATAACGGTAAAGAATATTCTATGGATATGCACGGCTTTGTAAAAGACACTGTTGCCGAAGTAGAGTGCGCTACAGATTTGTCGGCTACCTTTTTATTTAAAGATTCCGAAGAAACATTAAAGCAATATCCTTGGAACTTTGAATTTAGAGTTACTTACACTATTCGCGGCAATTGTCTTGATACCGCTTATGAAATTAAAAATAAATCGAATAGTACTATGTACTATTCGGTGGGCGCTCACGAGAGCTATTATTGTGAAGGCGGTATAGAGGATTACGACATTATATTCGAGCATAAAGAAACACTTTATAATGTTACATATAAGGATAAAAGCGTACCCTGTACAAGAAATATTATGTTAAAGGACAGCAATGTTTTACCCCTTTACGAGCATTATTTTAATATTGATTCTATAATATTTAAGGATGTTAAATCCCGTTATGCAACCCTTCGCAACCGCAAAACAGGTGAAACTGCTTCGATTAAGTACGAAGGCTTTGATTATTTGCTTTTGTGGCATAAGCCGGGGGCCCCATATATTTGCTTTGAGCCTTGGGCAGGCATTTGCTCTTCTAACGGCGGTGTTACCGATATTACTAAAAAAGAAGGCATACTAAAACTGGAAGCAGGCGAAAAGAAAGTATTCAACCACAGCGTATTTTATGAAAACTAAAAGAGCCAAAAGACACCCCAAAAGCATGATTGCTTTTGGGGTGTCTTGGTTTATTAAGGATTATTTTTTGGTTTTTTTAATGCCCTTGCTAAATTTGCGCTTATTCCAGCTTAATAAGTGGTAATTATATCCGTAGCATTGGGTTAAAAGCTCATGAGATTTAGCGGGAACAGGCATTTGTAGTCCTTCAAATTCGATATATTTTGGTTCGCCAAAATATTCTTTAGGATAGGTAATTTTTTCAATATTTGTATTATTGTCTAAATTTACGAGATAGTCACACTCTTGATTTGCAAATAGTTTGTAAATCGCATTAATTCTTTTGTGAATTTGCTTGTAACTTAATGATTGTGCTTTTTTAAGAATGCGAGCCTCTTGTCTTGTATCGGGTGTCTTAATACCTGATTTATATTTTAATAAATTTTTATAATATTGGTACTGCTTAGCTTGTTTTTCCTGAGCAGGAGAAGTTTTTTCTGGCACAGGGCATAAGGGTAATATGTGTAGGCAAGGACCGTTAAACTCTGTGATTTTTGCTAATTTTGGATAATGGAATTTTTCGTTACTTGCCAGTCTTACTGTCATATATGGTGACCAATAATTTTCAACTGTTTTAGGATGCTGTAAAACAAACTTTTCGGGAAGCTTTTTAGAAGCATACTTATAGAACCTATTGTACTCCTTAAGTTCCATCATTAAAAACATATTGGAAGTCCAAGGAGCCAATCCATTATAGTGCTGGGCATATCTAAGAGTTGAGTTTCCAAGATAGAAAGTAATATTGCGTTTATTACAAATTTTAGAAACGGCTTTTAATATTTTAAGCTGTTGTTTTTGATAATTTCTGGTTTTCTTGATTTTTTTCGCATTTACTTTAGCGAACCATTCTTCATTAACAATATTATTTCTTCTATATCGGTAATCAATATAGTAACCCATTTCGGGGATTTTTTCCGCAGCAGGAGAGAGCCAATATATCCAACCTTTATCAGGGGTTCTCCAAGTAGGACCGTATTTTTCCACTAAAAGCTGTTCTGCGTTAGCGGGGATACGAATTTGCTCGCCTGCTAATTCTACGGTTGTAAATTCTTTAATTGGAGAATAAGTCATCTCTACGATATTGCGTAGATTGTCGGGGTATTCAACATCGGGTTCACGGTAGAATAACCAAGTTTTACTATCTGTATCAGAGATTTTATAATAGTTAAGGTCGATTTTTAGGTTTGAAAATCGGTACGATTCTTCTACTATCATATCGCCGTAGAAATATTGTCTCCAAATATTGAAACCAAATTTTTCTAAATGCAGTCGAATTCTGTCCAAATCAACCTTTTCTTTGACAATAACGCCCATATCAATATCTAAGTCGTGAGAAAGAAGCTTGCCTTCACGAATAATTCCGAGCATCGTACCAAAGTCTGCAAAGCTTTCAATACCGATTTCTTTTAAAAGGCGTTGAACTAAAGCGATAATAGCGATACCGTTTTTTTGTATAGCTTGACGCTTTTTCTCATTTGCAATTTCAAGTCTTTCTTGGGCAGTTAAAACAACTTGAGGAGGATTTTCATACTTTTCTTCGTACCATTGCTCTAATTTTTGTAGTGCAGAACCAATATAATAGCATTTTGCAAGTAGCTTATGACGACCAATTAAGCAGGTTCGTTTCTCCTTTGGTTTTGCATTCTTGGAAGCGTTTAAAAAGTCGTTGTTTTTCCAGTTGACAAGATTTTTATTATAAAAGGCATAACATTTGTTTAAAAACTTTTTAGCAAGAGCTTTACTTTCAAATTGGTTAAGTTTGTAAACACGAGCTAAGGTATGACGCAGGCAAAGGTAGTTGATTTCTTCGACAAGCTCAGGTGTTTGCGGATATTGCCTGAAGAAGGATATCATATTTTCCATTGATCTAAAGATATCAAAAATACGTTCATCAACAGTATTTGTTATGCTGTCATCACGGCTTCTAACATAGTAATAGAAGGGTATATTTACACACTCTACCTTATTGGCACACCATAATATATTATAAATTAAGGCGCTGTCTTCAAACCATTGTCCAACCGGAAATTTAAAGTTGTTTCTGTCCCAAAATGCTTTTCGGAAAATTTTATTGCATGCAATAGAGTTGGCGTATCTTAAAATTTTTGGTGAAGCGGCAACGCTCTTTCCAAAGTATTGCATACTGTTACCGTAA
The DNA here is from genome assembly GCA_045602785.1 of Acutalibacteraceae bacterium. Taxonomy (GTDB): domain Bacteria; phylum Bacillota; class Clostridia; order Oscillospirales; family Acutalibacteraceae; genus UBA737. Next base: position 6,261 of record JAZSCF010000055.1, on the reverse strand, counting down.
TAATTTCTATGAATAGTGCGATTAATTACATTACTGTAAGCGCAGTTAACGATATCGGAATCGGTTTCTACTGCTTTGTTGTACATTAATTCGTACATATCAATATCAACGTAGTCATCACTATCAACAAAGGCAATATATTCACCTTTGGCGTGTTTAATAGCAAAGTTACGAGTATCCGATAAGCCACCATTTTGTTTTATAAATGGACGGATTTTTTCGGGATAACGTTTTGCATAGTCGTCGATAATTGATTGAGAGTTATCAGGAGAACCATCATTAACAACTAAAATTTCAATTTCTTTTAATGTTTGATTTACAAGAGAATCAAGACATTTTTCAAGATACAATTCAACATTATATACCGGAACTATTATCGAAACCTTTATATTATTCATAAAATCTTTCCCCTAAAACAAATTAGCGTCATAGTTTTAAACGTTTTGTGTTTTTAACGTGGCAAAAAGCCTTATAATTCATTGTATAGTATAGCACTCGGATAGTGAATTGTCAAGCGGTTTAAACATAGCAAAAATATGGGAAACAATAGCGATTTTCTCAATGATAATTGATATTTCTAAACCATCAATAACGAATAAAAACACTGTCGCTATTATACTAACGTCCAAAGCCTGCATTTTATTGCAAAAAAAATAAAAAAAGGTAAGATTTTTCTTACCTTTTTTGCTTTTATTTCGCTTTTGATTCGCAGTAAAGACAGCGATAAACGCGGTTTTCTTTATCTGTAAGCTTAAAGATTTGGGGTAATTCCTGTTCGGTTGTGGTAATACAACGCGGATTTTTACACTTAATTACATTGGTAAGCTTTTCGGGTAAAGCAATACGCTTCTTTTCAACCGTTTTACCGTTTTTGATAATATTTACGGTTACATCAGGGTCTATATAGCCTAAAATATCGGTATTAAGTATAATATCTGCATCAATTTTAATAATATCTTTTTTACCCATTTTGCTGCTTGGAGTGTTGTTAATAAGCGCTACCGAGCAATCAAGCTTATCAAGCTTTAAAAGGGAATAAATTTTCATACCAAGACCTGCGGTAATGTGGTCTATTACTATACCGTTTTTAATTTCATCAATAGTCATTATTCTACCCCCAAAAGCATTAAAATTAACGCCATACGCATATATTTACCGTTTAAAACCTGTTTAAAATAGCAAGCGCGTGGGTCGTTGTCAATAGCTACGCTTATTTCGTTAACACGCGGTAGCGGGTGGAGAATAGAAAGGCTTTGCTTAGCGTTGGCTAATTTTTCGGTTGTTAAAATGTAGCTGTCTTTAAGCCTTAAATATTCTTCTTCGTTAAAGAAACGCTCTCTTTGAACGCGTGTCATATAAAGAATATCAAGCTCGGGCATAGCGGCTTCTAAATCGGTGGTTTCAACTACTTCGAAGTTATCCTTTTTAAGCGATTCTCTAATATATTCGGGAATGCGAAGCTCGGTTGGGGAGATAAGCACAAACTTAACATTTTTATATCTTCTAAGTGCGTTTATAAGTGAATGTACCGTTCTGCCAAACTTTAAGTCGCCGCAAAGGCCAACCGTAAGGTTATCAAAGCTGCCTTTTTCGCGCTTAATGGTTAAAAGGTCGGCTAAAGTTTGGGTGGGGTGGTTGTGACCGCCGTCGCCTGCGTTAATTACAGGAATGCTTGCATTCATACTTGCTACAAGCGGTGCGCCTTCTTTGGGGTGGCGCATAGCAATAATATCGGCATAGCAGGAAACTGTTTTTGCGGTATCTGCTATACTTTCGCCCTTTGCAGCAGAGCTGCTAGCTGCTTCCGAAAAGCCTAAAACATTTCCGCCTAATTCATACATAGCGGCTTCAAAGCTTAATCTTGTACGGGTCGAAGGCTCGAAAAACAAGGTTGCAAGCTTTTTGCCCTGGCATTTGGTAGCATATTTTTTTGGATTGTCAATGATATCGTTTGCGGTTGCAATCAAGCTGTCAATTTCTTGTAAAGAAAGCTCAGCAATATCTATTAAACTTCTCATTTTAAAAATCCTTTCAGATTATTCCTTTGCGCCATTGATAGCAAGATAATTCTTGATTCTTTCAACATTTTCGCGGTTTTTCTCGTCTTCTTCTAAGTATTCAATAATATCGTAAACATCCACTACCGAGTATACAGGGAAGCCGAATTCTTCGCCTACTTCTGCCATAGCGCTTTTATCGGTTTTGCCTTTTTCCTTGCGGTCTACCATAACGAATGTAGCGGCAACCTTTGTACCTTCTATTTTAGAAAGAATTTCCATACTCTCTCTAATAGCGGTACCTGCTGTGATAACATCTTCAACTATAACAATTTCTTCGCCTGCTTGTGGCTTGTAGCCTACAAAAACACCGCCTTCGCCGTGGTCCTTTTCTTCCTTACGGTTAAAGAAGAAGGGAACATCAAGACCGTTTTTAGCAAGTGCTACCGCTACCGATACAGCAATCGGAATACCTTTATAAGCGGGACCGTAAAGTACAGTCTTTTTATTGCCTATTTTTTCAAAGTAAGCCTTAGCGTAAAATTCACCCAATTTGCAAATTTGTTCGCCTGTTTTAATATCGCCTGCATTTATAAAATAAGGGATTTTTCTGCCTGATTTAGCGGTGAAATCACCAAATTTTAAAACGCCTGCGCCTTCTAAAAATTCAATAAACTCTCTTTTATAAGCTTCCATTTTTATTCTCCTTTGTTCGATTATAATGAATGATGAATAATGAATAGTGAATAATTTCGGTGTCGGCGTAGCCGACCAATATAAATCGTGCCGAAGGCACACCACAATTTTTCATTTTTCATTTTTCATTTTTCACTGTAACGAGTTTATCCTATAAACTCGTTACAACAGCGCTTATATGCTGCAACGGGGTCTTCTGCTGCGGTAATAGGTCTGCCTACTACTATATAATCGCTACCTATTTTCTTAGCTTCACTGGGTGTCATAACGCGCTTTTGGTCGCCAACATCGCCGTCGGCAAAGCGAACACCCGGTGTTACGGTTAAAAATTCTTTGCCGCAAGTATCGTGTACTTTACCTGCTTCAAGCGGTGAACAAACAACGCCGTCAAGACCTGCAACTTTTGCATTATTAGCGTAGTGCATAACAACCTTGTCAATAGGTTCTTTTATTAAAAGGTCGTTTTCCATACGTTCTTGGTCGGTAGAAGTAAGCTGAGTTACTGCTATTAAAAGCGGTCTTGTGCCGTCGGGACGGGTTAGCCCTTCCAAAGCGGCTTCCATCATAGAAATTGTACCGCCTGCGTGAAGGTTTGTCATATCAACATCTAATCGAGATAATACTGCCATAGATTTTTTAACAGTATTAGGAATATCGTGAAGCTTTAAATCTAAGAAGATTTTGTGGCCTCTTGCTTTAATTTCTCTTACAATTTCGGGACCTTCGGCATAAAAAAGTTCCATACCGATTTTTACAAAAGGTTTTACATCTGTAAATTTGTCTAAAAAGTTTATTGTTGCTTTCTTGCTTGCGAAATCGCAAGCGATAATTACGTCCTTACCCATTATGAGCGCCTCCTATAATTTCAGTTAAACTGTTTATTCCGTATTTTTCCATTGCTTTTGGCAGATTGTTTATAATATCTCTGCAAGCGAAGGGGGATACAAGGTTTGCAGCGCCAACCTGTACTGCAGTGGCGCCTGCAAGCATCATTTCAATCACATCTTCAGCAGTAGAAATACCGCCCATACCGATAATTGGTATTTTGACCGCATCGTAAACCTGATATACCATTCTAAGTGCTACAGGCTTAATAGCAGGACCTGAAAAGCCACCCATTTTATTAGCCAAAATAGGCTTTCTGCGTTTTAAATCTATTCTCATACCAAGAAGTGTATTTATAAGGCTTACGCCATCTGCACCCTCGGCTTCGCAAGCCTTTGCAATTTCCACAATATCGGTGACATTGGGGGAAAGCTTTATAAATACAGGCTTACTTGTAACCTTTTTAACCGCCTTTGTTACTTCGGCAGCATTCTTAGCGCTTGTACCAAATGCTAAACCACCGCCATGAACATTAGGGCAGGATATATTAACTTCGAACCAACCTATCTGTTCTTGGTCGTTTAGTTTTTCGCAGGTATATGCGTAGTCTTCAATTGAGAAACCGCTTACATTCGCCATTACTTTCTTGTGGAAGCATTCCTTAAGCTTTGGAAGCTCTTCACTTATAACACGCTCAACACCCGGGTTTTGAAGACCTACTGAGTTAAGCATACCCTCAGCACATTCTGCAATACGGGGTGTGGGGTTGCCAAAACGCTCGTCGCGTGTAGTACCTTTAAAAGAAAAGGTGCCAAGGCAGTTTATATCATAAAGGGAAGCGAATTCATAACCAAAACCAAAGGTTCCGCTTGCGGGGATAACGGGGTTATCTATTTTAATTCCTGAAAGGATTACACTTGTATCTACCATACTATTTCCTCCCTATAAAGTACAGGACCGTCTTTACAAATACGCTTGTTACCGTATTTGGTCTTACAGCTACAACCCATACAAGCACCAAAGCCACAGCCCATTCTTTCTTCAAAGCTGTACTGACCGCTGGTTTTCGCCTTGCTTTCAATTGCTTTGAACATTGGCATAGGTCCGCATGTGAAGAAGTAGGAATATTCTATATCCATAGCATCGGTTACAAAGCCTTTTACACCGTAAGAGCCATCAACAGTAGTTACAATAACATTTACGCCTAACTGCTTGAAAGCATCTTCATAAAAGATTTCTTCCTTTTTGTTAAAGCCCAATATAACTGTAGGTGTTTTGCCCATTTTCAAAAGCTCTTTACAAAGATTGTAAAGGGGCGGAATACCAACTCCACCGCCTATTAAAAGGGGTTTGTCGCCGCCTTTTTCTGGGTTAAAGCCGTTGCCAAGACCTACTAAAACATCTAATTTTTCGCCGGCTTTCATTTTGGACATTTGCTCTGTACCGTCGCCTACAACCTTGTATATTAAGGTTATGGTTTCTTCATTGTAGTCACAAACCGAGATAGGACGGCGCAAAAACTTACCTTCAAGTTTAATGTTTACAAATTGTCCCGGTGCTAAAAGGGAGGAAGTATCACCTGCCAGCACCATACTGTAAACATCGGGAGCAATTTTAAAGTTATAAAGAATTTCGTAAATTCCTTGTGTTGTCATAAGTTATCACCTAATTAATAATGAATAGTGAATGATACATCGTTTTGCAAAGCAAAACACATTTAATTACGCATTACGCATTAAGCATTCCGAATTAGTTATGCGTCAATAGTAGAAATTGTGAGTGTAGTTTCTTCTAAAACATCTAAAAGCACGCGTACTGTATCAAGTGCTGTAAAGATTGTAACGTTATTTTCGGTAGCGTAGCTTCTAATCTTAAATCCGTCGGTAGCGGTGCCGCTTGACTCAATATCGCGGGTATTAATTACATACGCGATATGGCCTTGGCGTAATGCATCATGGATTTCATCAGGGTCTTCTTCAATTTTCTTAAGCACGCGGGTGTTAATGCCGTTTGCTTTTAAGAATTTAGCAGTACCTGCTGTTGCTTCAATATTAAAGCCTAAGTTGTAGAAACGGCGAACAAGCGGTAAAGCTTCTTCCTTATCCTTGTCGCTTATAGTAGCAAATACAGTACCGTAGTTTTGAACACGCATACCTGATGCCTGTAATGCCTTAGAAAGTGCGCGGTTAAGCTTGTCGTCGTAGCCTATTGCTTCACCTGTAGACTTCATTTCGGGGGAAAGATAAGCATCAAGACCGCGAATTTTATTGAAAGAGAATACCGGTACTTTTACATACCAACGGTCTTTTTCTTGCGGATAAATGTCGAAAATTCCCTGTTCCTTTAAGGATTTACCTAAAATAACTTCGGTAGCAATATCTGCAAGGCTGTAGCCTGTGGATTTTGAAAGGAACGGAACCGTTCTTGAAGAACGGGGATTAACTTCGATTATGAATACATTTTCATCCTTATCAACAATAAACTGAATGTTGTAAAGACCTACAATGCCAATGCCAAGACCTAATTTCTTAGCATACTGTAAAATAGTACCTTTAACTTTATTAGAAATACTGAATGCGGGGTAAACGCTTATAGAGTCACCTGAGTGTACACCTGTACGCTCAACCAATTCCATAATACCGGGGATAAATACATCTCTACCATCGCAGATAGCATCAACTTCAACTTCTTTACCTTGAATGTATTTATCAACTAAAACAGGGCGATCTTCATCAATTTCAAC
>JAZSCF010000054.1:0-3884 GCA_045602785.1 Acutalibacteraceae bacterium | reverse complement strand
TTGTAAGTGTAACCGCCTTTTTATTTACCAAATCATAATAATCTATAGGGAAAGACGGAACAACAAGTCTTACTTTTTTAATTCCAGCTTCGCTCATTAAGCGAACTTCTTTTTTTGCCTGAATTGTCGCAAGAGTAACATTAACGCCTTCCTGTCTGCAGGTTGTAGTCCAAGGATACATAACTGCTCCAAAGCCTTCGAAACTTGTATTAACCGCAGCATTCGAAAGAGTTAATGTTTCATCTACATTACTACCATTGGTTTCGCAAAGACCAAGTCTTGCTGCTACATTATCTGCAAAATCAGTGCGTTCAGAAGAATAAACAACAGAATCATCTGTAAACTTGATATAAGATTTAACTGTATAGTCGGTTGTGCTGTCATCAATTGCAAATTCTGCTTTAATATCAAGATATTCGTGTGTAATATCTGAGAATTTGTCTTCTAAAGGATTGGCGGAATCGTAAGCTAAAGACTTAAAAATTCCGTTACTACCAACATTTTCCAAAACAAGATCATTTGTTGCGCCAAGTGTTTCAGTATTTGCATAAAGGGTTCCGATTTCAGAAACCTGCTTTTCTTCCCCATCCTTCAAAAGGGTTATAGCGCCTGTTTCAATGTTGCGCGAAGAAGACTGATAATAAAGACGAGAAACATATCTCATAGCATTAAATGAACCCGTAGTAAATGACTCATCACTGCTTTTAACAGAAGATGCTACTATATCAAATGAGAAATTGTTTTCTGCAACGCTTACAAATTCAGCATAAACAGTAACATTGTTAGCAGGCATAGTGAAATAAAGCTTTCTGCCTACCGCATTTTCACTCACACGATTTACAAGAGCGTTTGAAACCAATCCGCCGTCTGAGTATGTATAAACGGTTGAACCAGCTTTTGTGATATAACCTTTTTTAGGATTAATAGTTACCTCAACAAGTTCTCCTTCGTTAGCTTCATTATCACTAACTATAATATTACCGTTTGTAATCGCAGAGGAAACCGAAACGGTATATTTACCGTTTAAAGATGCATTTGCATATATAGCAACAGATAAAACTGATAGAATTACTGCTACTACAAGTACAATCGAAAGTAATCTTTTTTTCATAATTTATCTCCATCTATTAAAAATGTAAAAGTGCAAATTAAGGCAGGCTATTGCCTGCCTTAATCAAACATTATAATCAACCTAAAGTTGACCAGCTTGTTGCTTCAGGCTCATCAACAACGATTCCTACAAGTGCAAAGTACTTAACTGTGAAATAATCAGCCTCTGTAATACTTCCGTCTCCATTCACATCGGCAAAGGATATAGCATCTTCGCTTAACTCTGCTACATCTTCAATATGACGTAAAATGATAACTGCATCTGCTGTATCAACAATACCATCTGCTGTAAGATCAGCCACATCGTAAGTCTTTGTCATAAGTATAGGATAATTTTCGCCCTGTGCAAAAACGATACCGTTTGTATTAAGAAGCGCTAAAACTGTACCATTCTTAAACTCTTCTGAGGTTTTGCCCAAACCAAAAGCATATGCATCAGGTTCTGCTACATTTTTATCCGAATCATAATAAACACTTTCGCATTCTATAGTTCCGCCCTGTTTCCAGTTAACGATAGGACCTGCATAACCTGATGCACGTGCAGCAGGAGCTGTTCCTGCAAAGAAACAATTTGTCAAACGTAGTACACCTACATCAACATAACCTACTAATCCGCCTGCAGTAGGAGTTGTAGTTGACTTATTAGCACCGATACCGGTAACCTCAGCAACTGAATAACAGTTTGTAATATTTACAGCATAGTTTCCGTTAAGTGATCCTACAAGGCTTCCGCCTCTGCCGAAACCATCAATCTTACCTGAAACATAGCAGTTTGTCATATCCAACGCACCTGCAACCTCACAAATAATACCGGAAGCTGCAGAATAGTTTCCATTTGTAGTGAAAGTAGAATAAACAGTACCTTCAAAGCTACAATTTGAAATTGTAAGCTTAACTGAATTTTTACCAACAAGACCGCCAACTATAGCATGAGTGTTGGTTGTAGCAGTGCTTATTACATTACCCTTAACATTAAGGTTTGTTATTTTACGCTCATTTGTACCGCCAATCAAACCAAAGAAGCCAAGACCCTGTAGGTGAGCATGATTTAAATCCAAACCTGAAACAGTATAACCTTTACCATCAAAATCGGCTTTGAATGATTTGTAACCGTTACCGATACCAACAAAACGGGTATCATTTTCAAGGTCAATATTATTGCCGAGAATAAAGAAACCATCCTGATAATCTGCCCACTGCTTTACATTAATTATTTGTGATAGCATTATAAGATCTTCTTTTGTGGTAAGCACATAGGGATTAGCCTTAGAACCTCTACCATTACTATAATCGCGAAGTTCAAGACCATCTTCACCCTGAATATAGAAGAAACCTAAAGCATTCTTTACGGTACCATCTGCAAATTCAGTTGCGGTTTTAGCAGTACCTTTGGGAGTGTTACTTGATTGAGCATTACCTGCTGAACCATATTTAATATTATCTTCACAATAATATGAATTTGTTGCCTCTATCTTTGTAGCATTAGCAGCATAATATCCCATTATTCCGCCAATAGATGCTGTCGAACCAGAGGTTCTTACCGTAATAATGTCGCCGAGGTTCACACAATCAGTAATCGTACCGGTTGCCGAAGCATTAGAATTTATAGCTAATATACCGCCCGTTGATGAAGCACCTGTAATTTCACCAGCATTCACACAGTGACTAAAAGTAAGCTTTACTGCATTTGAATTACCAAGAAATCCACCAACGTAAAGTACACTACTAGTAACATCACCATTGTTCTGTGAATAAGTTATATTCAACTCTGTAACATTAGGGGATGTATAACCAACAAAACCGCCTATGTTAGCATTCCCTGATGATAAACTCGATTTAATAGTACCATTATTTACACAATTAAAGATTTTAACTGTTGTTGCGCTACTTGGATATGCATTGCCTATAAATCCGCCTGCATTCGCATTTGCCGTTACATTAACATTATTAATACAATTAATTAATGAGACACCCGATGTAGATATATTACCTGTAAATCCACCCGCATTAGTTTTTCCGTATGCAGTTACATTACCAGTAAGAGTAAGGTTTTTAACAGTACCATCTAAATATCTAAAGAAACCGACATCATTCACGGTGGTATGTACATACAAACCTTTAATTTCATAACCATTACCGTCAAAAATTCCACTGAATTTATAAATCATCGGGAATTGTTTTTCATTAAGGTCAATATCATTAGTCAAAAGGAAATAGTTATTAGCAAAGTAACTTCCTGCAGCCGCTTTATCTGACCAATACTTAAGGTCTGCACCTGACTGGATGAGATAAGGGTCAGCATAAGTACCCGTTCCCGAAAGTGCTTCAGATGCTGTAGTTCCGTCCCATACATCTGTAGCAGTATCTTCTGCCCAAACCACCATACCTGTAAAAAGGGATGTGAGTAATAGGCATAATGAAATTGCCAATGATAAAAACTTGAGAAAATGCTGTTTTTTCATAAAAACTCCTCCTTGTTTTATGTGGGGTGTTAAACAAAATTAAAACACCCCTATTCTTAAGGACATTATATATTTTTCAGCATTGTACATCTACTGTAAAATCACCGAAAAATAGTGAAAAATCACCGAAAATTTATTATTTAACTTTCAGTACAGATTTGTTTACCTTTTTAACAGCATTAGATACCTGATTTTCAATCTTGGAGAAGGCAGTTGACATTTGCTTTGAAGTAATCAATTCAGTTCTAACCTGTGCTTCAGCTGTATCTGATACATATTTTAACAAGTGTGAAGAGAACTCAAAAGTCTTAG
>JAZSCF010000053.1:0-4801 GCA_045602785.1 Acutalibacteraceae bacterium | reverse complement strand
AAATAATTCTACAATTTATTATACCATTTGCACAAATTGTATTAACACAATTTTCCGTTTTTAATAAAAATTGTATTTTCTATTGATTTTTATTTAAATTTGTGGTATAAATAGTAGGTAATAATGTGCTTAATTGCCATTTTGTATTAAAACAATTAAGTCGTTAAAAAATATTTTGGAGGTTCTAAAAATGAACAAGACTGAATTAGTTGCATCTATTGCTGAAAAAGCAAACATTACTAAAAAGGACGCTGAAAAAGCAGTTGCTGCTTTTGTTGACACTGTTGTTGCTGAATTAAAGGCTGGCGAAAAAGTTCAACTCGTTGGCTTCGGTACTTTCGAAGTTCGCGAACGCGCTGCAAGACAGGGTATTAATCCTCAAACAAAACAAGCTATCACAATTGAAGCTTCTAAGAATCCTGTTTTCAAAGCAGGCGCAGCTCTTAAGAACGCAATTAAATAATTAAGGTTTAAATAAGCCGTCCATTTAGGGCGGCTTATAATTTAGCTATTATGAGATTAGATAAATATTTAAAAGTTTCAAGAATAATAAAAAGGCGTACTGTTGCAAATGAGGCTTGTGATAATGGAAGGGTTTTAGTAAACGGAAAAATAGCTCGCGCATCCTATGATGTTAAGGTTGGCGATTTACTTGAAATTACTTTCGGTACACGCATTTTTAAAGCAAAAGTAACCCTTATTACCGAAACAATAGGCAAAAACGATGCATCCTTAATGTATAGTATTGAGGAATAATAACAACACCCTTTAAATATAAATTTAAGGGGTGTTTTATTGTGCAAGAAAATAATATAGTTAGTAGTAGCATTATTATAGAAAACCGTAAATTAATTAATCTATCAGGTGTTAGTGAATGTTTAGGATTTGATGATGAAACAATATTACTTGATACAAAGCTAGGGAAACTAACGATTAAAGGCAGTGGACTTCATATTCAAAACTTTAATACTGCCACAGGCGAACTTACGGCAGAAGGTAGAATACATGCGGTTGCTTACACGGTTAATGATAAGAAAGAATCATTTTTGGGGAAAATTTTTAGGTAATATATGTGGGAAATAAGTAATATTTCGCAAGCAGTAAGTTTTTTATATTCGATTATTTTAGGGATTATATATGCTTTGTTTTATGATTTCTTTCGTGCAGTTAGAATTGTAAAACCGCAAACAGCATTTTCAGTATTTTTACAAGATTTATTATATTTTTTTATAACCGCAATAGTTACTTTTATATACTTATTAGCGCTCACAAACGGTGAAATACGAGCATATGTTTTAGTAGGTATATTAATTGGATTTTTATTGTTTATTTTTACTATCTCAAAGTATTATATTATCGCATTAACCTTTGTTCTTAAGTTGATTTTTAATTTTATTAATCTAATTTTAAAAGGATTTTACATAATTATTGGAAAATTAGATTTATTAATTACAATTTTTTTAAAAAATACTTTAAAATGTTTTAAAAAAGGCTTGAAAAGACTTATTACTTTGTTGTATACTAATAGAAAATCAATTTAATTTGTTAGGAGTATTTATGCAGCGCAAGCCTAAACAAAAAAGAAGTATAATTTTAAAGCTTCTTATATTGGCTTTTTGTGTTTATATGGTTGCCACATTGTCAAATCTGTGGTCTACACTTGATGAAAGCCAAAAAGAGCTTGAAGAATTAAAGCTTTTATACTCGGACGAACAAAAAAGCATTGAAGAATTAAAAGAATTGCTTAAAGATGAATCTAATAAACAAATTATCGAAAAAGCGGCTCGAGAAAGATTAGGTTACATTTATTCTGATGAGCAGATTTTTATCGATATTTCAGGCAATTAAACACTTTTAGGGGGATTTTTACAATCTATGCAACTCACTGTGGGCGAAATTATTGAAGGCAAAATTACAGGCATTACAAACTTTGGCGTATTTGTTGATATGGGCGACGGTAAATCCGGTATGGTACATATTTCGGAACTTTCTAACACCTACGTAACCGATATTAACGAAATTTTCAAGGTAGGAGATACCGTTAAAGCAAAAATTTTAAACATTGGCGATGATGGAAAGATTGCTCTTAGTATTAAAAAGGCGGAAGAACGCCCCAAAAATACTCATAAAGAACGGAAAAGTTATACTCAACCTAAGCCTGACGGTTCTTATACATGGACTCCAAAGAAAAGCGAGCCTGCATCGTTTGAAGAAATGATGAATCGTTTTAAACAGTCAAGTGACGAAAAGTTTTCAGATCTTAAAAGAAAAAATCCTGATAATTCACGCAGTAAGCGTCGCGCAGTAAAATAAATTTTTAAGCGAAGCCTTTTGGTTTCGCTTTTTTTAGGAGTAATAATGAATAACATAAAATTAGTTGCACCGTGTCTATTTGGTGTTGAAAAAATTGCGGCAGATGAATTTCGCCGTATGGGTTTTGAAAAAATTATAACTGAGAATGGCCGTGTATTATTAGAAGGCGAGCCTAATATGTTAGCGCGTGCTAATATTTGCTCACGCTTTGCGGAACGAATTTTAATCAATGTAGGTGAATTTAGCGCCGTTACTTTTACAGAGATATTTGACGGTGTTAAAGCACTTCCTTGGGAAGATTTTATAGGTAAAGATGATGCGTTTCCCGTAAATGGTTGGAGTATTAATTCACAGCTTTTCAGTATTCCAGATTGTCAGTCAATTATTAAAAAAGCAATTGTTGAACGCTTAAAATTGAAATATAAAATTTCTTATTTTGAAGAAACCGGAACAGAATATAAAATACGTTTTTCAATTCATAAAAATGTTGTCACAATGATGATTGACACTTCGGGTGAAGGTCTTCATAAACGCGGATACCGTCGTAATTCTAATGATGCACCACTTAAAGAAACATTAGCAGCAGCAATGTGTGATTTGGCAAGAATTTACCCAGATACTAAAATTTTTGACCCATTTTGCGGCAGTGGTACAATACTTATTGAATCTGCTTTAATGGCAACAAAAACGGCCCCTGGTTTAAGGCGATTTTTTTCTGCCGAGCGTTTTGGCTTTTTGGACCCAAAAATTTGGCAAAATGAGCGTATGCGTGCTCAGGATTTAATTATTAAAAATGTTGACTTTAGGGCGCAAGGGTTTGATATTGACCCGATTTGTGTAGAACTTACACTCGCACATGCTAAAAAAGCAGGTGTTGAAAAGTATGTAAAGGCAGCAGTAGGGGATATTAGGAATTTTTCAACACCTAAAGAACGCTGTATTACTGTTACAAATCCGCCATATGGTGAGCGACTATTAGATGTAAAAGCTGCAGAAGACCTTTATAAAATAATGGGTGAACACTTTTTATCTGGTGACGGTCAAAAATATTATGTAATAAGTCCTCATGATGAATTTGAAAAATTTTACGGTAAAGAAGCTGATAAACGCCGTAAGCTTTATAACGGTATGATAAAATGCCAGTTATTTATGTATTTTAAATAGTTGACATTCTTATAATTTAAGCATATAATCAATATATATTCTTCAGGGCGAGGTGTAATTCCTCACCGGCGGTAATTGTTTAAACAAAAGCCCGCAAGCCTTATTGGCCGATTTGGTGCAAATCCAAAGCCGACGGTATAGTCCGGATGAAAGAAGAAGCATAGTTTAGTATGTTTTTACGCCCTTAAACAATAAGGGCGTAATTTTTTTAGTAAGGTAAGGTGTTTTAATTGAAGAAAGAAAAAATCACTAAAATAAGCGTTACGGGTGTATTTTGCGCATTAGCATTTATTTTAACTACGGTATTACGTTTTAAAGTAGCCTTTTTATCCTTTGATCTGAAGGATGCTATTTTAGCGGTGATTTCGCTTATGTACGGTCCGATTTACGGTGTTGTTTCTGCAGGTATTGTCGCATTTTTAGAATTTTTATCCGTTAGTGATACCGGTGTTTACGGTCTTATAATGAACTTTATTTCTAGCGCTACATTTACATTTATTGCAGGTATTATTTATAAGTTAAACCGTACTTTTAAAGGCGCAATTTTAGCAGTATTTTTTTCAATAATAGGTGTTGTTTCTGTTATGATGCTTGCTAATATTCTAATTACACCATATTATATGGGCGTTACAGCAAGTGAAGTAATTAAAATGATACCAACCTTATTATTACCATTCAACCTATGTAAAGCACTTATTAATGCCGCGGCAACAGTTGCTATTTATAAACCCGTTAGGGGAGTGCTGAAAAAAGCAGGTGCCGTAAAAACAATTGAAACAAACGCTAATTCTAACAAAACAAAGAGCGTAATTACTTTTAGTGTTGCTATTATTGTTATTATCGCAACTGTTGTATTGTTAATAAAATTACTAGGCGGTCAGGTATCGTTCTTTTAGGGAATATAAATTTGTTAAATATTTAACAAATAGTGCTATTTTACTTATTTAAATTAAATATATTTTGTTTTTCTTCAAAGGCAAGTATGGAAAATATATAAACATAGTTCTAATATGTCTTTTTTATAAATTAATTGAGCAGTTATAATTAATTATTAATCTAATAACATTGTTTTTCAATTTATGATATGACTTTAGTAATGATTTGCTAATATTAGTTATAAAATACTGTAATATATGTAAAAGTTTAAATTTAATGATTTCCCTTATATACATTAAAAAATTTCGCTCTTTCTCAGGCGATAGAAATTTTTCTTACTATACTTTGTATGTTAAAATTATTTCTATCAGATGACTATTTTTCTATTTTTTATTACTAAGTAGTAAAGATAAAAAATTATATATTATTTTTATTAAATATAGTAAAT
>JAZSCF010000052.1:0-2067 GCA_045602785.1 Acutalibacteraceae bacterium | reverse complement strand
GTAAAAGCGGTGGATGAGGAGATAAAACGCTTGCTTTCCGAGAATTTAATTACTGCCGAGCAAGCTTCTATGGTAGATCCTCAACCGATTGCCGAACTTTTTTCCACGCAATTGGCCCTCCGAAATGCAAATGCCGATATGGTCATCGGTAAATATCCCGCCCCACGCCGCATTCATTGCATTGGGCTTGCCCTCCGAATCATACGCCGCCACAATCAGCACCGGCATCGGATAGAGCCAACTTTTCGATCCAAAATTTTTACGCATAACTTTTGTGTTTATAACAACAATTGGATTATAACTCTGTTATGTATTGCTGAATCAATCCTTTCAGTTGTTTTCTTAGAATTACAAGTGTTTCCTTAGTATTTATTCGCTCTATAAACTTGGAATAATTTCCAAATTTGTGTTCGATTTGGTTTGTTGTTAAAATCTTTTTGCGGCCTTGCGGCAGTTCTCTTAATACTTGATATGATAAATTTTCATGTTTTAATTCAAGGCAAAGATCGAGTAGAGTATATATTACTTCTATTTCTAGAGAGGTCAATGCGGTTTTTTGAGGAACATTAATTTGTGGTAATTTGTAAAATTGTTCAAGTGATCCGAATTTTCTTCTATATTGATGAGATTTATGCTTCCCTAATTTGTCTATTTCCTTTCCTGTCGGGAAATGTCCCAATTGTTTTTTTAATTCTAAATATTCTTGTATCAACTCTTCTTTCGAGATACTCCTATCACATAAAGGAATGTCCCCACACTCTTTTTGCAATTGCGTTAAAGGATACTGATGAAATGAATTATATGGGATTAAGGCCCAATATTTTATCTCTTTAGCAGATGGGGTTTTCCCTAAAAGATTACGAATTCGAAGATATTCTGATTTCAATTGTTCGTTAGTGGGCTTACACCTATGCTTGCTATCCCCTATACTTAGCAAGAAAGTAGTGTAATTTTTATAATACCTATAAATTTTATATCTTAATGTTTTATCTAGATCCGATATAGTCGGTGTTCTCCCAAGTTTTGTTTTAATTTCTTCGTATGAAGATAAAATGGTTGTATTTTCACACTCTACACAGTCCGTTGTTGCTATAATTCCTTCTAATAAATCTGCGATATTTTTACTAGAAAATAACTTGGATGAATCTAACAATATAACACCGTTTGGCGCAGCTAAATTATACGCTTGCTTAGTAAAACCCATGTGCGATATAACAGCACATTTGTGAGCATCGTAGTATAATTTTGCGGCTAAAACTTCTTGGATGGAAGATACGCCCTGTTTACGCTTGTGGTATTTGCATTGAAAAATATATTTATAATTGTTATAAAAGGCTATAATATCAGCACCGTAATCATTTATTGGTGTGCCCATAACATTTTCAAAACCTAATAGTTTAAGTCGTTGGATGCACTCTTGCTCAAATTGGATTCCAATATTCATAATTTATTCGGGGTTACAATGGGTCTTAAATACATTTCGATTTTATATTCTTCATTTTACTACACAAAGGTAATAACTATTTCAATTCAAAAGAATGTATTTATCCAAAACATACACTATTTGAATCAATAATCCTCCTCATAATCATCATAATCGTATGACGAATCATAGTCGCGAGAGTTGTCGTGCGAGGAGTTGTCCGAGTCATCATCGAACAGTTCTTCAAAAATCCACGCTGCAAGCAGCCAATCCCAAAGTGACATAACAAACAAATTTAAGGGTTACTTTGCGACAAAGTAACCCCTAGTTTTTGACAACTTCTGACAATCGGCAATAAAAAAAAGAGAAAAAGCCGAAACTTTTTCTCTCTATCTCCAAACTACAACCTTTTACTGCTCCGCCATCTTGCGACCTGCATCGTAGGCCTTTTGCAAGTCCTCCTCCCAATGGGCATCGCGCCAAGCGTGCATTGCCCCCTCGGAGAAGCTGCCGAGTTCGTAATTGTCGTATTTCGCCTCCTGGCAGGTGTTGTAACCGATGATACGCTCTATCTCGCCGAGGGCCGTTGTGAGACACCACTCCATCGTGCCGAAATGGTTGCTGTTGTTGCGCTCGGGCAGACC
>JAZSCF010000051.1:0-12494 GCA_045602785.1 Acutalibacteraceae bacterium | reverse complement strand
CTGTTCTTTATGCTTCCGCAATTCAAACCCGTGCTTGCGCTGACCATCATTGCAGGCGTTGCCTTTGGCGGAGAAGCGGGCTTTTTGGTTGGAGCCGTTACGATGCTCACATCCAATATGCTTTTCTCTCAAGGCCCATGGGCTCCTTGGCAGATGTTTGCGATGGGTATCATCGGCTTTCTTGCCGGTGTACTTTTCAAAAAAGGATGGCTTAGAAGAACCCGTGTATCTCTTGCAGTATTCGGCGCATTTACTGCAATTATTATCTACGGCGGAATCATGAACCCTGCCGCCGCATTTATGGTATCGGCAGAAACGATCACCTTAAAGACTCTGTTTGCCTATTATGTAACGGGACTGCCGATGGATCTTGTTCACGCATTTGGAACGGCACTCTTTATTATGCTTGCCGCTGAACCAATGCTTGAAAAAATGGATCGGATTAAGGTTAAATACGGATTGGTGGAAAACTGATGAAAAACGAAAAAATCGTTGAAATTGCAACCAAAGAAGGTTTTGCGGATGCGGCAATCATTGATACTACCGACATTGTATTTGACGTTTCCTTCCGCCCGTACTGCGAAGAAAATCTCTGCGGCTGCTACGGTGCGAATTATTCCTGTCCTCCCGATTGCGGCACTCCCGAAGAAATGAAAGAGCGGGTTCAAAAACATAAACACGCTTTGGTGCTGAGAACAGTTTGGGATATCAATGATTTTAAGGATAGCAGCCTTATAAAATCCGCAAAGCAGAAACATAATGCCTATACGATAAGCGTTATTGAACAAATGGAAAAGGAAGAGCATATGGGTTTTATGGTTGGCGCTTCGGGGTGCGCTTTGTGTAATCCTTGCCTCATTATTGAAGGAAAGCCCTGCAAATTTCCAAATAAACGGTATTCTTGCATGTCCGCTTACTGTATTTACGTCAAAGACTTAGCAGAGAAATGCGGTATGGTTTATGATTACAAAGAGGGTGCATTACCATTTTTCAGTATGTACGTTTATGATTAAGAAAGGGTGTGAAACAGCACAGTGAAAAATTCATCCTCATTTTTTAGAAACTTTGAATGTGATAAATTTCCGTGTCATAAGATGGTCGATACCGATGGTTTTAACTGTTTGTTTTGCTACTGCCCGTTATATCATTTAGAGGATTGCGGAGGTAATTATACATTCACCCAAAAAGGAGTAAAGGACTGTTCTGATTGCACCCTACCGCATAAGGCGGATAATTACGACTTTATAATTACAAAACTTAAATAGTTTTTAAAGGCGATGCGATAAACATCGCCTTTATTTCTGAAAGGAGGTGATGAAAATGGGATACCGAATCATAGAATACTGCGGCGAAAAATACAAACTGACTCCTAAATGGTATAAGCAATATCTAACTGCGTTGGAACTTATGCGAAAAGTCAAAGAAACAAATACAGATGAGCTTGATATTTCGGAGTTGGTGGATATTCGGGAGGTGAAAATTGATAGAAGCAAACCGCAATTAATACGGATTATTAGTTATATCAATCAAGTAAAGAATCCGTATTGCTTCCGTGTAGGAAATTCAAAAGTGAGAGTTTCCTATGCCAACAAAGATGAATCATTGAATGATTCGTTTATTGCAATGTTATCACATTTATAACAAGAAAAAATTAAAAACAGTCCTATTATACATATTCTCTTAATACTAAAAAATCTCTTTTTCTTTCACAAAATTAAAAGTAATGGAAAATCTGCTCATAATTTCTATAAAAAGTGTGATACTAACTAAGAACAAAAACAACAACTCATCCCAGATAAGGACCTTGGTAGAGTGGTCATTGAAAAAACGCTGAAAACCCGCATAAATACTGGGCTTTTGGCACATTTTTAGAGTAGAGAAAAGGAGTAAAATATATGAAAGCAACAGGAATAGTTCGTAGAATAGAGGCTTGTGTTATAATAGGGCAAACCGCTTGAAACTTGCATAAACACTGGGATTTTCACTAGTTTGCCCTATTGAACACAAGCCCCTAAAAACATGGTTTTGAGCGTTTTTTTACATAATAAGAGAGACCCTATGTATACATAAAAAGGCCGGGTGAGCGTCGATGCTCATCCGGTCTTTTGTTTATCAAAAACAAAGAACAATTAAATTTACTATAAAATTCAAATAAATAGTTTACATCATGATAAAAATATGATATAATTCATATAAAATCATGGTAAGAATTGGAGGGAAACAAATGGAATACACTAAATCTCGTGGTGGACGCCCTGCCGGTAGAAAAAAGACAGCTAAAATTGAGATTGTCCTTGAGCCGAATATTAAAGCAGAATTTATGGAACTTATTTCAAGCGAAGGAAAAACTGCTTCCGTTGAAATTGGTGCCTGGATAAGACAATACATAAAGGCAACCAAAACTATTGATAAATAATTTTCCCATTTTAAGATGATTTAAGGAGATTGGCTATGGACAATAACAGACTAACAGGTTCATACTATACATCAAAAAGAATAGCACAGTATATGGTTAATTGGGCAATACAAAATTTTAATGATTCGATTTTAGAGCCATCATTTGGAGACGGAGTCTTTATTGATGCTGCTCTTGCACGATATAACCAATTAGGAAATAATAATCCGGATATTTTAGGAGTTGAATTACAGCCTACAGTCTATGATAAATATATGGATACTGCACCTGATTTTATCAACGGTGCTTGTCAAGATTATTTAACCTATCAAACAGATAAAAAATTTTCGGCTATTGTGGGCAACCCTCCATACGTAAGCTTGCGCAATCTAGATGAAAAAGATCGAGCAACTGCTATAGACTGCTCTGCAAAAAATAAGATTAAAATGCTCACAAGTGGCAGTTTATGGATGCCGTTTATTATTCACGGAACAACAATGCTCTCTAATGGAGGACGATTGGCGTTTGTTTTGCCTTTTGAACTTACATATGTTAAGTATGCTTTCCCTTTGTGGAATTATTTAAGTAATAATTTTGGGAGTTTAAAAATCATTAGAATACATGAAGATTTTTTCCCGGATGTTGATGTAGAAACTATTATTTTGCTTGCTGATAATAAGGGCGGAAATACAAATTCAGTAGAATACTTAATATATGACAGTGCAGACTCTATGCTAAGCGGAGGAGTATCTGTTCAAACACAAATAGCAATATCGGATATTACTCATGGAAAAAAACCCTTTGTTCTTGCTTTGTTAAGCAATGAACAGCGAAATTTGCTACAAGAAATACGCAACAACAATAATATTGTACCACTAATCAACAATTGCAAATTTAACATAGGGTATGTTTGTGCAGATAAAGAATATTTCCATCCAACAAAAGATATCCGACAAAGCTTCAACTTGCCAGCAAGCAATTTGGTTCCTTGTATTAGTAACGCGAAAGAGATTAATGGAGGAACGGGCGTTGGAGCGGTTGTTACTACTGGGCAGTGTAGCAGTCAATTATATCTACCCAAAGAAATAACAAAAGCAGACAAGAAATATATAAAACATGGAGTCGAAAAGGGCGTAAATCTAAGATACAAGTGTCAACAGAGAAGCCCTTGGTATACTACGCCATGCACAGATATTCCCGATTTAATATTAACAGTCTTTGGTGATACGCCAAAGCTAATCGTTAATGGCGGTAATTACGTTGTATCGAATAGCCTTCTTGCAGGACGTAGAGTGTCTGATATTTCTGCAGAACATTTGGTATGTATGTGGTATAATAGTCTTACGCTGTTATCGATAGAATTAAATGTTCATTCTTTGGGTGGTGGTGTTTTAGTTCTTATACCTGGCGAAACTGACAAATTAGAAACAGCTAATATTACAACAGATCAAGATGTAACTGAAATTTTTTCTAAAATAGATGAATGTATTAAAACAAAAGGAATACAGGCAGCCTATGAACTGGGCGATGAATTAGTATTAAAAAACATTATAGGATTGTCTGACCCACAAATTCATCTGATTCGTTCTGCGGTTTCACATCTGCGATTTTGGAGAAAACCAGATATCCGTCGTAATAAGAGTGTAAATAAATAATTAAACCCCTGATTCAAATGCGAATCAGGGGTTTAACACTATCGTGTAATTATAGGATTGAAAATATTACGATCATTATGAGTTGCAATCAATTTATCAAAGAATGTTTGGATTTGCAAGGCTGGTTGTGTATCAAGGACTTCGGGTGGATCTTTTGTAAAATCAACTTTTAAAAAAGCAAAATGTTCATACTTATCATGAGCATCACGCCAATCTTTTCTTCCGGTGATTTTTTCAAATAAGTGTTCTGCTTTATCAAGTTTTACCTCTTCTCTAAGCCCTGGTTTAATAGGTTCTGTCGGCAAGAGATAAACATATCCTATAGTTGCCATCGGGAATCGGTCATGAAGAGAAATACACTCGCCAATAATACCTTCATAATAATTTTCAAGATTTTTAGCAACAGAAGACATTTGGCTACGCACACCAATAATTATTTGGGGGCCATTAGCGTAATGTGAAAGTACGATATCTGCATCTTTGTTTTTGTGTGATCCAAATAAGGTAGCTTCTTGCATCAACTGTAGGCCATTTGCTTCAATATTTACTCTCGGATAATGCGGATTGCCACGAGGGCATACCATATCACTAAGAGGTATGTATTGCAAGTTCATGTCTGGATTTATTGCATTAATCAATTGATTAATGCAATATCGATGCAAAGGAAAAATAAAATTAGAACCACGCACAGAAGCCACAGGATCATCAAGATATATTGTTTTCATGGTTGACAAACAATTAGTAAGTTCAATCATATCAGCGGGCATAACAACACCTCTTTTTTATATTTATAAAAAATTATAACACAAATATAGCCTTTTTTCTACACTTTTCTGAAAATGAGTATTTATCTGTTAAAGTATGCCTATTTTGTGCCTATGTTTTGCCTATAAAAAGACGATTCTTTGCCAATGACATTGGGATATGAATCATATATAATTGTTAACGTGGAAAAATATAATTTGAAAAATTTTTTAAAAAGTGACTATATTTTGAATTTTTCAGTTGTGTTTATATTATGAAGGGACAAATCAAGGCAGGTATAGACTATGTATAAAGAAGAATACTATGATTATTCAGGAAAAGAAGGAAAATGGATTAAAGATGAATTGAAAAAACGGGGTTTTCATCATGTAACGATTTCTAATTTTCCGGCAGATTTCTTTCGGATGAGCAAAAGCCAATTAGAAAAACTTTTTGAAAAAGCTTCTGACTCATTTATTTCCGAAATGTATGATGTTCCGATACAGCAAATTCAAAACCGACGAAGTGACTTTGAAATCAAACAATTAGGATGCACCATAAACCGAATGTGGCGTGAGGAAGAACTTGCACAGACCGTTAAAGAAATCCTGAGAATCGTGTCAAATGAGTATAATAATGGCAATATTCCACATACTAACTCCACACCATTAAATAGTGAAAAGGAGTTTTTATATATGAAAGCTACAGGAATTGTTCGTAGAATAGATGATTTGGGGAGAGTGGTTATTCCTAAAGAGATAAGAAGAACGATGCGTATACGCGAAGGTGACCCGTTGGAGATTTACACAAATGCGGGTGGAGAAGTGATTTTTAAAAAATATTCGCCGATAGGCGAATTGTCGGTTTTTGCATCGCAATATGCAGATGCATTGGGCGTGGCTACAAAGCTGCCTATAATAATTTGTGACCGCGACCACTGTATTGCGGCGGCGGGGATTTCTAAAAAAGAGGCGCTTGAACGCAAGGTTACACCCGAGCTTGAAAACATTATAAATGAACGCAAGAGTGTGAATATAGAAAACGAAAATTTGGTGGCGCTTGAGGGTATTGACCGTGGAATAAGGGTTGCAAGCCCGATAATCGCCGCAGGCGATGTTTGCGGCGCGGTGGTGCTACTGCAATCTGACACAGGGGAGAAAGCCAATGAATCTGATATGAAGCTTGTATCTGTAGCGGCGACCTTTTTGGGTAGACAGGTCGAATCTTAA
The DNA here is from genome assembly GCA_045602785.1 of Acutalibacteraceae bacterium. Lineage (GTDB taxonomy): Bacteria > Bacillota > Clostridia > Oscillospirales > Acutalibacteraceae > UBA737. Next base: position 6,471 of record JAZSCF010000051.1, on the reverse strand, counting down.
AACTAACAAAAACCGCATAGCATCGCTGTGCGGTTTTAATGTTGAATGTTGCTTGACAAATTTTGTCGAATTTGGTAAAATAAAAACAAAAAAAATGTAAAAAAAGAATCCCAACCTTATATTTTGGTTGAGATTCCTGTTGGAGCTGAAGATGGGACTCGAACCCACGATCTGCTGATTACGAATCAGCTGCTCTACCAACTGAGCCACTCCAGCGTACATTACATTATACCAACTATTGACTTATCAGTCAAGGGGAAATGTGAGGAATTATGGGTTTAGAGGTTAATAGAAGAATTACTGAATGTCGCGAAAATGCAAAGCTTACAAAAAAGCAGGTTGCCGAGCGTTTAGGCATTAAATACACCACCTACTGCCGTATGGAAAAGGAAGCGAAGCGTATATCCGTGCAAGAGGCTGAATGCATTGCGCAGGTTTTGGGTACAACGGCGGATTATATTTTGTACGGTAATAAAAATTATGATTTTACACCGCTTGATCGTAATTTTTTAACGGTTGAGTCGCCCGATAGGGGTAGGTCGCCCTTTGACCCACCAACACCGCCAGTTGTAAAATATACTCCTGATGAGTTTATTTGTTCAAGCGAAGAAAAGGCACTTGTAACTATTTTCAGAAGCTTAAGCCTTGATGATAAAAAAGAAGTTCGCGATTTCTTAGATAGGCTTAAAGGATAAAGTTATGGGACTGTATCACAAAAAATGATACAGTCCCTTTTTTTACCTAATTGTTAGCACGGCATCTGCAACGGCCAAAGAAGAACACTAATATTATAGCTAAAGCAAGACCTACTGCAAAAACTATTAAAGGAATTAAAGCTTCTACAATAGTTGCAGTAGCGGTAACGCCTACAATTAGTCCTACTATAAACGCTAAAGCAATCCCTAAAACGGAAAGAACTGCATTAACGCAAAAGCGAGCGGCACAGGTGCATTCATAAGCCGTGTCTGTACTTCTGTTATCGAACATACTTCCACACCTTTATTTTAATTGACCCGAGTCAATAATATTATATGCTAAACATGGACGAGTGTTACTTTGGTGATAGCGAGGTGTAAAACTATAAAAAAGAAGCGCCCCGATTACGCGGAAGTGCGTGTCGAGGCACTCGATGGAGGTAAGCGGTTAGCGTCAATCTTAAAACGCGAGGTAAAAACTATAAAAAAGAAGCGCCCCGATTACGCGAAATGCGTGTCGAGGCACTCGATGGTGGTAAGCGGTTAGTGTCGACCTTAAAACGCGAGGTAAAAACTATAAAAAGAAGCGCCTCAACTACGCGGAAGTGCGTGTCGAGGCACTCGACTATTTCATAAATTCATACATAGCGCGGTGGCACATATAAACATCTAATTTTGCAGTGGTTTCAAAAGGAGCGTGCATAGAAAGTACTGGTACGCCTAAATCTACAACATCAATACCCATATTTGCAATATACTGCGCTACAGTTCCGCCACCGCCTGCATCTACCTTACCAAGCTCACCCGTATGCCAGATAATATTTGCATTATCAAGCAAATTGCGAACATAAGCCATATATTCGGCACTTGCATCAGAAGAACCCGATTTACCGCGCGCACCCGTGTATTTTGTAAGCACTACACCATAGTTGACCTGTGAAGCGTTGCGGCGGTCAGATACATCCTGGAAAGTGGGGTCTAATGCGGCGTTAACATCGGCTGAAAGGCATTTTGAATTTCGAAGTGCAACTGTGGGGTTAACACCCTGCATATCTGCAATATCGCCTATTACAAAGCGTAAGAAGTCGGATTCAAGACCTGTATTGCCCATTGAACCGATTTCTTCCTTATCGGCAAGGATTGCAACAGCGGTTTTTTGTGGGTTTTCTACATCCATTATAGCGGTGAGCGCGGGGTAAGCGCATACGCGGTCATCCTGACCGTAACCGCCTATAAGCGAGCGGTCTATACCAATGTCGCAAGCCTTGAATGCAGGCACAATTTCAAGCTCGGCAGAGAGAAAATCGTCTTCACAAATGCCGTATTTTTCGTTAAATAATTTAAGAATATTAAGCTTTACAAGCTCGCTTGCATCATCATCCTTAAAAGGCTTGCTTCCAATAAGAACATTAAGCTCTTCACCTTTAATGCCTTCGGCTAAAGTGCGCTTGTTTTGTTCGGCTGCAAGGTGGGGTAGAAGGTCGTTTATAACAAACTTAGGTTCATCATCCTTTTCGCCAATGCTTACTTCTTTAACATTACCATCCTTAAAAGCAAAAACGCCGTGTAAAGCTAACGGAATAGCGGTCCATTGATATTTACGGATACCGCCATAGTAATGGGTTTTAAAAAGCGCTAACTCGATTTCTTCATAAAGGGGATTGGGCTTTAGGTCTAAGCGAGGAGAATCAATATGTGCCGCGGTAATATTAACACCCTTGTCAGCGGTTTCTTTGCCGATTACCGCAAAAGCAACAGTTTTGCCGCGGTTGTTAAAGTAAACCTTATCGCCTGCGGAATATTTTTTGCCAATTTCGAAAGGCTTAAAGCCCTTTTGCTCGGCCTTTTTTATAGCAAGTTTTGCGGCTTCGCGCTCGGTCTTGGCGTTATTTAAAAATTCTTTATAGCCTTCGCAATAGTCGGCTATTTTTTTCTCGGTTTCAGTATCAATTGATTTTAGCCCGTTTTTACGGGTAGAAAATAACTCTTTTTTCAAATCTTTGATGTCACTCATAAGTTTTCTCCTTTTAGAATACTTTCTAAAACTAAGCTGAATTCTTTTAAAAATTCTTCTTCGGTTTTATTGTTGTATACTATATAGTTTGCGTATGTTTTATAAAAATTATCAGTTTTTCCGGCACTAATTCTTGTAAGCGCTTCTGCTTCGGTTAAATCATCGCGCGCAATAATTCTTTTAAGCCTAATTTCTTTATCGCTTAAAACAGCAATGGTTTTTGTACAGATATTATCAATTTTGCTTTCAAAAAGGGTAGGGGCATCTAATAAAATATTGCCGTCTTTGGTTTCTTCTAACACAAGGGCGCGTATGAAAGGAAAAATTGTAGCGTTTAAAAGCTCGGTCTTAGCCTTGTCACTAAATGCAATTTTAGCAAGTAGCTTACGGTTTAGAGTACCGTCCGGATTTATAATTTCATTTCCAAAAGCGTTAACTAATGCTTTTAGACCGTCGCTTCCCTTTTGCACGGCTTTACGGGCAAGCAAATCACAGTCGACATGCTTTAAGCCGTAGCTTTCACAAAGCTTACAAGCACTGCTTTTGCCCGAGCCTGTAGGCCCTGTAAGGCCTATTATAATACTCATAATTTTATCACCTTAAATGCCGCCGCACGAATAAGCCTGTTGTATACAGCAAGACCTATGCCGTCCTTTGTCGGCGCGTGTATGTAAACAGTTTTAGCACCCATATTGTCAACACTGCGCAATACATCAAATAGATTTTTTGCAAGGCTTTCGGGATTTTTAAAACTGCCGTAAACAATTTTTTTGGTAGTTATTGCCTTTTCTTCTTCCATAAAACAAACCGCAACCGCATTTTCTTTTTGGTTTACATAGTCGGCAAAATTTTCACCTTCAACCAAAAAAGTTTCGGTTTTGGGAGCGTAGTGCTTGTACTTCATACCGGGGCTTTCGGCGTTTTCATCCTTTTTAAGCTGATTCAGTACTGCATCACTAACCGTAATATCGGGTAAAATTTCTTGCAACTGCTCCAAGGTGACACCGCCCGGTCGCAGTAAAACAGGATGCTCGCCTGCTAAGGTTATAACGGTAGATTCAACCCCAACAATGCAATCTTCACCCATTAAAACGGCATCGATTTTGCCGTCTAAATCGTTTATAACATGGTTTGCAGTTGTGGGACTGGGGGAACCTGAAGTATTCGCCGAAGGAGCTGCAAGCGGTAAACCGCTTTTAATAATAAGCTGCCTTGCAGTTTCGTTTTTAGGCATTCTAACCGCTACTGTAGAAAGACCTGCCGAAACGCTTGACGGTATTTTGTCGGTTTTTTTAAGCACCATTGTAAGCGGACCGGGCCAAAATTTTTCGGCGCATAAAAGAGCGCTTTTGGGTATATCGGTTGCTATTTCGTAAAGGGTGTCAAGTGTGGCGATATGGACAATAAGCGGGTTATCCTGCGGTCTGCCCTTGGCTTTAAATATTTTGGCAATGGCTTCGCTATTATAGGCGTTTGCGGCTAGACCGTAAACCGTTTCGGTGGGAATACCAACAACGCCGCCGTTTTTTAGAATAGAAGAAGCGTTTTCTAAACCGATATCATCGGTATTAAGCCTTTTGGTTACCATTTAATTTTCTTCCTCGGATTTTAATGCTTCGGCGCGATAGTAGGTGATAAGTGCATCTACTATTTCGTTAATATCACCGTTTAAAATTTGGTCTAATTTATAAAGGGTAAGACCTATTCTGTGGTCGGTTACTCTGCCTTGGGGGTAGTTGTAGGTGCGAATACGCTCACTGCGGTCACCTGTACCTACCTGATTTTTACGGTCGCTCGCAATGGCTTCATCGTGCTTTCTTTGTTCTTCATCAAGTAAGCGTGAGCGGAGAATTTTTAAAGCCTTATCCTTGTTTTTAAACTGACTGCGTTCATCCTGACATTCTACAACAGTTCCTGTAGGAATATGGGTTACACGAATAGCGGATGAGGTTTTATTGATGTGCTGACCACCCGCGCCTGACGAACGGAAGGTGTCGATTTTAAGGTCGGCAGGGTTGATTTCAAGCTCAACATCATCGGCTTCAGGTAAAACTGCTACCGTAACGGTTGAAGTGTGGATACGACCCTGTGTTTCGGTATCGGGTACACGCTGAACACGGTGAACGCCGCTTCCATACTTAAAGCGTGAGTAAGCGCCGCTACCTTCAATCATAAAGCTTATTTCTTTAAAGCCGCCAAGCTCGGTTTCGTTGGCGTTAACAACTTCAATATTCCAACGCTTAGACTCGGCATACATTGTGTACATACGGTATAGCGAGCCTGCGAATAAAGCCGCTTCTTCACCGCCTGCGCCACCGCGGATTTCAATAATAACATTCTTATCATCATTGGGGTCTTTAGGTAAAAGCAGAATTTTAAGCTCGTTTGCAAAAATTTCAATATTTTCTTTCGCTTCTTTTAATTCTTCTTCGGCAAGCTCTTTAAAATCCTTGTCAAGATTAGGTTCTGAAAGAATTTCAAGCGCATCCTTTTCAGCAGTTTTTGCGTTTTGATATTCTTTATATTTTTCTACTATTGGGGTGAGCTCGCTATGTTCTTTCATAAGCTTTCTAAAAAGTTCGTTATTGCTTGCTACATCGGGGCGGGTGAGCTCAATACCAATTTGTTCATAGCGGTTTACTACATTTTCTAATTTATCAAACATTTAATTATCACCATTTGCCTTGATTATTTTTTTAAGTCCTTTTTCGGCTTTTGTGCGGGGTATCATAATTTCGTGATTGCAGCCATCGCAACGAAGCCTAAAGTCCATACCTATTCGAAGTACGGTAAATGTACTGCTGCCGCAAGGGTGCTTTTTCTTCATTAAAAGTTTGTCACCAATGCTTATATCCATCTGCCATACCTCCAAAACATAAAAACTCATTATATATTATATACTATTATTTAAAAAAAGGCAATAGTTTACAAAAATCAATTGACAAAACATTAAATATGTAGTAATATATCTTTACTTTGAAATAATAGGAGTTGATATTTGTGGACGACGGTCCGGCGGGCAGTATTATTTTGTTTTTAATTTTAATATTGTTAAGCGGTTACTTTTCAGGAACCGAAATTTCTTTAGCTTCAGTTAACCGTATTCATATGATGAGCAAGGCTTCAAAGGGTCAAAAAAGCGCCGATAGGGTGCTTTATGTACTTGACAATTTCGATGAGGCTTTGTCGGTATTACTTATAGGTAATAATATTGTGAATATTGGTTGCGCAACGCTTGCTACTGCTATTACCATGCCTTTTGGCGCTAAATGGGTTACGGTGGCTACTGTGGTTGCAACTGTGGTTATTTTTATTTTTGGGGAAATTTTGCCTAAGTGCTTGGCGCGCGCTTGCAACGAAAAATTTGCTGAAATTGCATCAGCACCGCTTATATTTTTAATGAAGGTATTAAAGCCTTTATCATTAATGTTTACTGCTCTTTCAACATTGTGTTCAAAGCCATTTAAAAAGCACACCGAAAATCAGGTTACTATGACCGAAGAAGAGCTTACTGATATTGTTGAAAATATCTCTGAAGAAGACGGCTTTGATGAAGAAAAGGGTGAGCTTGTAAAATCGGCATTAGAGTTTTCAAACTCTACCGCGCGCGATGTTATGACCCCTTGGGAAGAAACCGAAGTTATATCGATTGCGCTTAAAACACCTGAGATTTTAAAAATTGTTAAAAATTCTGTTCATTCGCGTATACCTGTTACTGACCGTAAGGGTAATATTAAGGGTATTTTGCAGATAAGAAAGTTC
>JAZSCF010000050.1:0-3758 GCA_045602785.1 Acutalibacteraceae bacterium | reverse complement strand
TGCGAAAACCCCAAGCACAAACAGCGTCAGGGTTAATTGGCATTTTCGCCGACAAGAAAAAAATGGAGGTGCTTTGATAAATGGCACGTATTGCTGGTGTTGACCTTCCGAATAATAAGCGAGTTGAAATCGGACTTACTTACATTTTCGGCATCGGTCTTACTACATCTAAAAAAATCCTTGCTGATACCGGTATCGACCCCGACATCAGATGTAAGGACTTAACTGAAGATGATATCTCAAAGTTGCGTGAATATATCGACCACAACCTTCAGGTAGAAGGTGACCGTCGTCGCGCTATTGCATTTGATATCAAGAGACTTATCGAAATTGGTAGCTACCGTGGTTTGCGTCATCGTAAGGGCTTACCTGTAAGAGGTCAGCGCTCTAAGACAAACGCACGCACACGTAAAGGTCCTAAGAAGACCATCGCTAACAAGAAGAAATAAGTAGGAGGAAGAATAAATGGCTACTGCTAAAAAGACGACATCTACACGTCGTCGTCGCGAAAAGAAAAATATTGAACGTGGTGCCGCTCATATCCAATCTACCTTCAACAATACTATCGTAACCATCACCGATACACAGGGTAATGCTCTTTCTTGGGCTTCTGCTGGTGAATTAGGTTTCCGTGGTTCTAGAAAGTCTACTCCTTTCGCAGCACAATCCGCTGCTGAAACTGCAGCAAAGGCTGCTATGGAGCATGGTCTTAAGACCGTTGAAGTATATGTTAAGGGTCCAGGTGCAGGACGTGAAGTTGCTATCCGCGCATTGCAGACAGCAGGTCTCGAGGTAAGCATGATTAAAGACGTTACCCCGATTCCGCACAATGGTTGCCGTCCTCCCAAGAGAAGACGCGTTTAATCAAAAACTTTGAAAGCAGTTATATACTGCAGAAATTATGGAGGTGTAAAAGATGGCAAGATATACCGGTGCAGTTTGCAGACTTTGCCGCCGCGAAGGACAAAAATTGTTCTTAAAGGGCGAACGCTGCTATTCTGAAAAATGTTCTGTAGGCATTAGAGCTTATGCTCCCGGCCAACACGGACAGGGTAGAAAGAAGTCATCTGAATACGGCTTGCAGCTTCGCGCTAAGCAAACCGCAAGACGTTTTTATGGCGTTCAGGAAAATCAATTCCATCATTATTTTGAGATTGCTGAAAGAAAACAGGGTATCACTGGTGATAACCTCTTAAAGATTCTTGAAAGCCGTCTTGATAACGTAGTTTACAGAGTAGGTTTCGCCTCATCCCGTGCAGAAGCTAGACAGCTTGTAGGTCACGGTCACTTTGAAGTTAACGGAAGCCGTGTTGACATTGCTTCTTATCTTCTTAAGGCTGGCGATGTTGTAACAGTTTGCGAAAAGAGCCGCGGCAGTGAAAAGTTCAAGGCTATCATTGAAGCAAACGGTGCAAGACCTGTTCCGCAGTGGATTGATGTTAACCGCGACCAACTAAGTGCAAAGGTTATTGCTCTCCCGAATAGAGATCAAATTGATGCACCTGTTGAAGAACAACTTATTGTCGAATTCTATTCAAAATAATAATTAGAATTCTCACTTTACTTTCCGTACTAAGTATTGTGAAATTAAAAATTTATGTACGGAGAAACGGAGCTTTTAAATGATAGAAATTGAAAAGCCCAGAATTGATACCACCGAAATTACGCCTGACGGAAAATACGGCAAGTTCGTAATGGAACCATTAGAGCGTGGTTATGCTACAACTCTTGGTAACAGTATGAGAAGAGTTCTTCTTTCCATTCTCCCGGGTGTAGCTGTAACAGGCATTAAAATCGATGGCGTTGTACATGAGTTTTCAACAATCCCCGGTGTTAAGGAAGATGTTACGGAAATCATTCTTAATATTAAGGGACTTATTGCAAAGCTTCATGGCGATTCTGCTAAAAAGGTTTATATTGAAGCTAAAGGTCCATGCGAAGTGACTGCTGCTTCTATTAAGGCCGATTCGGAAGTAGAAATTCTAAATCCCGAAATGCATATTGCAACTTTGGGCGAAGACGCAAAGCTCAATATGGAAATGACTCTTGACAGGGGTAGAGGCTATGTTTCGGCTGACCAAAACAAGGGCAACCAAAATATAGTTGATATGATTCCTGTTGACTCTATTTACACACCTGTGCTTAAGGCAAACTTTACAGTAGACAACACCCGTGTTGGTAATGTTACCGATAAGGGCAAGCTTACTTTAGAAGTTTGGACCGATGGCTCTTTAAGAGCTGATGAAGCAGTTTCAATGTCAGCTAAGGTATTAATCGAACACTTAGAGTTGTTCTTAGACCTTGCAGAAGGCATTAGCGAAACTGAAAGCATTATGGCTGTTAAGAGCGACAACGATAAGGAAAAGGTTCTTGATTTAACTATTGATGAGCTTGATTTATCTGTTCGTAGCTTTAACTGTCTTAAGCGTGCAGGAATTAATACGGTTGAAGACCTTATCTACAAGACCGAAGAGGAAATGATGAAGGTAAGAAACTTAGGCCGTAAATCCTTGGAAGAGGTTATTGCTAAATTAAATTCATTTGGCTTTACTCTCAAGAAGGAAGACGAATAAAAACTTGGTTAAGGAGTGAATTAAAATGCCAGGTACCCGTAAACTCGGAAGAACTAGCGACCACAGAACTGCTATGCTTCGTGCTATGGTAACCTTTTTGCTTGAAAAAGGCAGAATCGAAACTACCGTAACACGTGCTAAAGAAGTTAGGTCTATGGCAGAGAAATATATTACACTCGCTAAGGAAGATACTCTTCACAATAAGCGTCAGGCTTTTGCATTCATTACTAAGGAAGATGTTGTTTACAAGTTATTCAACGAAATCGCTCCTAAGTATAAGGATGTAAATGGCGGTTACTGCAGAATTACTAAGACTGCTCCCCGTCGTGGCGACGCTGCTGAAATGGCAATTATTGAGTTAAAATAATTTCTCTGATTTTAGTACTCACATTGTCAATGACAGATAAGTGTATCTGTCAAGGCGCCGATGATGTGTGTACTAAAACACAAAAAATAAAAAATCCCGCTTCGGCGGGATTTTTTTAATGCGTAATTCGTAATTCGTAATGCGTAATTGGTTTTCAAGGAATTTATACGGATATATTGTAGGGACAGGCGTCCCCGACTGTCCGTAATCTTTATATCAATTTTTAAGATTGCCGCGCTTCGCTCGCAATGACAACTTTTATAATGCGTAATTCGTAATGCATAATGCGGAATTGTTTTTAATATGCAAAATTTATTGTATATAACGGGTCAAGGGTTATGCCTTAATATATAGATTAAAGGGGTTTGAATTCATTAATGATACCTATAATATAATCGGCAGAAACATTGTACAATTTACATAATGAATTTAGAGTGTTAATACTAGGTTCTAATTTTTCGTTTTCATATTTTGATAATGTTGCATGGGTTGTATTTAATGTTATTGCTACATTAACAAGAGTTAGATTTTTCTTTTTCCTAGCTTCTTTTAATCTTTCGCCAAACATTAGCAACACCTCTTGTGTACCATTATAGCACATTCAACAATTTCAACTGTTCTATTTCGGAACAATCGCGAATTGATTGTGGGATCGCTAATTTGATATAATAATTATACTTGATTGTTGTCACGCAAACTCCGATTGTCGCTAAACATAGAAAAAGAAGATACCGCAGAGTATCTTCTTTTTCTATATTAGTATTTAGTTATGCATCAACTTTTTGTGAGCCTGTGGGGTCGATTATACTAAAGCCTAC
>JAZSCF010000049.1:0-66125 GCA_045602785.1 Acutalibacteraceae bacterium | reverse complement strand
GGCAGCGGTGAAGCCTCCGGAACTTCCGGTTCGGTGGGAAGCTCTCCACCGCAACAGCCGATAATGTCGGCAACAGTTACCGCCTTGGGGATCAAATGTCGGGCCATACGATTGGCAGAGAAAGCTTAACTTTTTTAGCATAATAAATTGTAGTTTTGGTTCCTGTGGTCTTACCGCAACCACTACACTTATTAACAATGCTACCATTCTTTTTAGTTGTAGCCTTGGTTGTTACGGTTTTATAAGTATGAGAAGTTATTCGTGCACTACCGCATACATTACAGTTTTTATCACACTTGTTGTCATACTTATGTTTATGAGAAGCCTTATTTTCATTACGGGTATAGAAGGCATAAATATTCATTATATCACTACTACCCTGTTTATAGCTAAAACGAATTTCGGCTGTATGTTCACCATATTCTATACCGCTTACCAAAACTGCAACATTCTTATGTTTAACCGCAAAATAATCTTCGCCATCCACTGTAACAACAAAACCGTTAAAATTAGTTGATGTTTTATACAACATTGAAAGCTCTGTGCCAGTAAACTTGACAACAAACCTTGATGTACTACGATCACCGACAGCCCCATCTTTGAATATACCTATACCATTACTGAATTGTTCATATTCAAAATCCTTTCCACCAAAAGCAAAAGATTGATTAATTAAATTTTCATCAACGTCAATATACTGCATATCGCCGTCATGCAAATAATCATTTACAAGATTCGGAATTGTATGATTTACAATTTTTCCGTTATGATTACCATTAATTAATTGACTTTCAAGATATTCTTCAATAACATTAGCATATATTTTATGGCCCTTATCAAGAGGATGACAAGAATCATACATATAATCTTTCCAAATTTCACTATAATTATAACCTGCTTCTTGGTACAAATGGTCTGCCAAAGCGTGACCGATGTTTAAAGTTGGAACATTATATGCATCAGCTATTTCAATATGAGCAATTGCCTGCGAAAATGGTAAATCATCAGTTATTAGGTCATAAATTGCCGTCTCTTGCGTAGAAATAAGGTTTACTATATCGCAGTCCGGTGCTTGCTTTCGAATTGTTCTAATTATTGTTTCTAACTGCATAGAAGCATCTTTAGGTGAAACATATTCATGAAGGTCATTAAGTGCGAATTCTATAAATACAAGGTCAGGTTCTTTGGATAGAATTTCATCATACATTCTATGAAGACCAAGCCAAGTTCCTGTGCCACCGTAAGCTACATTATAATTATTAATAGTAGCGTTTGGAAAATTACGTTCTAACCACTTTCCTGTAAGCTCACGAAAACAATTGCCCGGAGTGGCTGTAGTACCATTAACTAACGAACCACCAAAGTAAAAAATATTTACTTCTTCACCTGCTTTTAATTTAGCGTAGGTATTTTTAAGACCATTGCCGCGATTAACGATATAGTCCTTATAGCTTATGGTTGATTTAACCGTTACTGCAGATACAGTAGTAGTGAAACAAACAGATAAAACTATTGCAAAACTAAGTAAAAAACTAATTAATTTTAAAATATAATGCTTCATAAAAATATCCTTCCAAAAAAATATGATTTACAAGAATGTTTTATATGGAAACTTTAAAAAATCAAAAGAAATTTTTCTTTCATAATATCACATTTTTATTAATTTTTCAAGAATTCTAAAGATGAATTTTTTTTGATAAAACGATAAATCAAAAATATATATAACGGGCGAAAAACGCCCCAATTTTATTGACAAATTAGACCTATTAGTATATAATTAATTTGTATGTTTAAATATAGAAAAAAGGATGTTTTTTATGAAATGGACTTCACTTAACGACCTTAGAGAAATGTATCTCTCATTTTTTGAGTCTAAAGACCATTTAAGGCTTGGAAGCTTCTCTTTGGTTCCTAATAACGATAAATCTTTATTACTTATTAACTCGGGAATGGCACCTATGAAAAAGTTCTTCACAGGCGAAGTTACACCTCCAAGTGTTCGAGTTACTACTTGCCAAAAGTGTATTAGAACCCCCGACCTTGAGCGCGTAGGTATTACTGCACGCCATGGTACATTTTTCGAAATGCTTGGTAATTTCTCATTCGGTGACTACTTTAAAACCGAAGCTATTACTTGGGCTTGGGAATTTTTAACCAAAACACTTGAAATTCCGGCTGAGCTTTTATGGCCTTCCGTTTATGAAGAAGATGATGAAGCATATAACTTCTGGCGTGATGTAATTGGCGTACCCGAAGAACGTATTGTAAGAATGGGCAAAGAAGATAACTTCTGGGAACACGGAACAGGTCCTTGCGGTCCTTGTAGTGAAATTTACTTTGACCGCGGTGAAAAATACGGTTGTGGCTCTCCTGACTGTAAGCCGGGTTGTGACTGCGACAGATATATGGAAATTTGGAACAACGTATTCTCGCAGTTTAACAATATGGGTGATGGCACTTATACCGAACTTGAACATAAAAATATTGATACAGGTATGGGTCTTGAGCGTCTTGCTTGTGTTATGCAAAATGTTGACAATATGTTCGAGGTTGATACCATTCGCAACATTTTAGATAATGTTTGTCGTATTTCAGGTAAAGAATACGGTAAAGACAATAATACCGATATTTCTATTCGTGCTATTACCGACCATGCAAGAGCCGCTACATTTATGATTAGCGACGGTATTATCCCCTCTAATGAAGGTCGCGGATATGTTCTTCGCCGTATTATTAGAAGAGCAGTTCGCCACGGTAAAATTATTGGTATTAACCGCCCATTCTTTATGGAACTTTGCGATACTGTAATCAATGAAAACAAGCAAGGCTACCCCGAGCTAGTTGAAAAGCAACAGCTAATTGCAAAGGTTATAAACAACGAAGAAGCATCATTCAACAAAACTGTTGACCAAGGTCTTTCAATGCTTGAAGAATTAACAAAAGACAGTAAAACCTTCTCGGGTGAAGATGCATTTAAGCTTTACGATACCTACGGCTTCCCAATCGACCTTACTAAAGATATTCTTAACGAAAAAGGCATTACTTTGGATGAAGAACGCTTTAAGGAATTAATGGAAGAGCAAAAACAAAAGGCTCGTAACGCACGTAAGGCATCTGATGGCGAAAGCTGGAAGAGTGACGGCATTACCTTTGAAAACATTGATGCTACTGAATTTGTTGGCTATACAGAAAACAGTACAAATGCTAAAGTTTTGGATATAGTTGTTGATAACGAGCATTTAGAAAGTGCTTTTGAGGGTCAAAAAGTTGTTATTGTGCTTGATAAAACACCTTTCTACGCTGAAAGCGGCGGTCAGATTGGTGACAGCGGTGTTATTAAAACCCCAAATGCAGAGTTTACAGTAAACGATACTACCAAAACCACAAACGGAATATTTGTACATTACGGCACACTCATAAGTGGTGTTATCTCGGTTGGGGATACTGTTTCGGCTCAAATTGATACAGTAAAACGCGCTGCTATTCGCCGTAATCATACAGCCGCTCACCTTTTACAAGCTGCTTTACGTTCAGTGCTAGGCAACCATGTTGAACAAGCCGGTCAACTTGTAAACGATAAGATTGTTCGTTTTGACTTTACACATTTCTCCGCTTTAACACCCGAGGAACTTAAAGCAGTTGAAGATAATGTAAACAATGCAATACTTGGCGCTATTACAGTAGAAAATACCGAAATGCCAATTGCTGAAGCTAAAAAACTTGGCGCAATGGCATTGTTTGGTGAAAAATACGGCGAAGTTGTTCGTGTTGTAAATGCTTTAGGTGTATCAGTTGAGCTTTGCGGCGGTACCCATGTTGATAACACATCAAAAATTGGACTGTTCCACATCAACTCCGAATCAAGTGTTGCTGCAGGTGTAAGACGTATTGAAGCAGTTACAGGTGCAAATGTGCTTTCAGTAATTGAAAACTACATCAAGCTAGCAACCGATACTGCTGATGCGCTAAAATCTGCTAATATCAACGATATTGCTAAGCGTGCAAACATTGTAATAAACGAATTAAAGGATACACAAAAAGCATTAGAAAAGGCTGAAGCACAGCTTGCCAACAGTAAGCTTTCTAGTATTTTAGACGGCGCTGTTGCTTTAGACGATATTCGCGTAATCGCAAAAGAGCTTAAAGGTGTTAATGCTGACGAATTACGCAAAATGTGTGATATTATTAAAGCAGATAATCCCGATACTGTTGCATTGCTTGCAGGTATTAACGGTGAAAAGCTTACATTCTGTGCTGCTTGCGGTAAGGATGCTATTGCTAAGGGTGTACATGCAGGTAACCTTGTACGCGAAATTGCTAAGTTCACAGGCGGTAACGGTGGCGGTAAGCCCGATAGCGCTATGGCAGGCGGCAAGGATATTACAAAGCTTGCATCGGCTCTTGAAAGCGTTGTATCTGTTGTTCAATCCCAAATTAAGTGAGGTTAAGTTATGAGTGATTGCTTATTTTGTAAAATAATTAAGGGCGATATTCCTTCAACCAAGGTTTACGAAAATGATTATGTTTACGCTTTTCTAGATATTGAACCACAAGCCCCTTTCCATGCAATTATAGTACCAAAGGTTCATATTTCATCAGCCGATGAAATAAACGCTGAAAACAGTATTTATATTGCAAAAATTTTTGAAGCTGTAGCTGAAATTTCAAAAAATGAAAATTTAAAAGATGGCTACCGTGTTGTTAATAACTGCGGCAAAGACGGTGGTCAAACCGTTGGTCACATACATTTCCACCTACTAGCACGCAGAAATTTAGCTTGGCCTCCCGGTTGATAAAACTTTTGAAAGAAGTTGTTATTTATGAAAAAAGATATTACTTTAGTTGTTATGGCAGCAGGTATGGGAAGTCGCTTTGGCTCCCTAAAACAACTTGAGCCTATTGGCAAAAACGGTGAAGTTATACTAGATTTCTCGGTTTATGATGCTATAAAAGCCGGCTTTACCAAGGTTGTTTTTGTAATCAAAAAAGCAATTGAAAAAGATTTCAAGGAAATTGTTGGTAAAAAAATTGAAAAGAAAATAAAGGTTGAATATGTTTTCCAAGAAATTGATGCCCTACCTGAAGGCTACAAAGTCCCCGAAGACCGCGAAAAACCTTGGGGTACTGCACATGCAATTCTTTGCTGCAAGGATGTTGTAAAAGAACCTTTTGCGGTTGTTAATGCTGACGATTTCTACGGCGCAGGCGCTTTCCAAAAAACTGCCGTGTATTTACAAAGTGAAGACAATAACTACTGTATGGTAGGCTTCCGCCTAGTAAATACACTCACCGAAAACGGCTATGTTTCACGCGGTGTTTGTGTTGCTGATGATGATAATCACCTTAAATCTATCACAGAACGCACAAAAATAATTGACTGCAAATTCACTGAAGATGATGGTAAAACTTGGGAACCATTAGCACCCGATACTGTTGTTTCTATGAACCTTTGGGGCTTTATGCCAGATATTTTTAACTACATAGAAAAAGGCTTCAAAGAGTTTTTAGATGAAAAAATTAATACTCCTAAAAGTGAATACTATCTCCCAAGTGTTGTATCCTCACTAATTGAAACAGGTGAAAAAACTGTTGATGTTTTAGTTGCAGAAGACAAATGGTACGGTGTTACCTATAAAGAAGACAAGGATTTAGTTGTAAAGGCTATTGGCCAAATGATAGAAAACGGAGAATATCAAAATATTTAAGGAGAGTTGATTATGTTTAAGAAAACTAAAGGATTTATTGCGGATTTTAAAGCATTTGTAATGCGTGGTAACGTTATTGATATGGCAGTCGGTGTTATTATTGCAGGTGCCTTTGGTAAAATTACTACAAGCATTGTAAACGATGTGTTTATGCCATTTATTGGTTGGTTAATCGGTGGTTTTGATTTAAGCCAGCTTAACATTCTTTTAAAGCCCGAGGTTTTAGATGAAGCCGGCGCAGTTGTTGAACCCGCAGTAACAATTGGCATTGGTACATTACTTGTTACTATTATCGACTTCTTGATTATTGCTTTTATTGTATTTGTTATTATTAAAATGTTTGCTAAGGCAAGAGAGCTTTCCGAAAAAGCATTAGCCAAGAAAGAAGAAGTAGTAGAAGAAGCGGAAGAAGAAAAAGCTCCTACTACTGAAGAGTTATTAGCAGAAATACTTGAAGAAATTAAAAAGAAAAAAGACTAAAAAATGAGACACCGAGAAAATCAATTCTCGGTGTTTTGATTTTTTAATATTTGATAATTCTTTGGTGATAAGCCATAATACTCCTTAAAAGCTTTACTGAAAGAATACACAGAAGTATAGTTTAATAGTTCAGAAATTTCTGTAATTGAAAGCCTGTTTTCCATTAATAATAATCTTGCTGCATCAAGCCTTTTTCCGTGAAAATAATCAAATAAAGTATTATTGGTTGTTTTTTTATATATGGAAGAAAGATATCCGTAACTATAGTTAAATACAGAGCATATTTCTTCCAAATTTTTAATTGAATATATATGGGTATCAATATAATTCATAAGGCGTTGACACAAAAGTTCAGATTTTCTGGCATATGGAATGTTTTTCTTAGGTGTAATATTTTCAAAACCTCTTATAACATATATCATTATTTGTTTAAAAAGTAAATTTAAAAGCTCATATTTGAATCGGTCATCAGAATCAAGTTCAGTAATCGCATTGCCTATCAAGGTTCGAATTCGGTCGTCATGGAATAGACGTGTATTTGGAGGAGCATAATCCTGAGCAATTTTATGAAATGCTTCCATAAACTCTTGGTTATTAAGTCTAAAAGCAAAAAAATCGTACTTGAGCGGTTCATTCTTATCTGACTCTATTTTATGAATATCACCAGGGTGGGATAGATAAATATCTCCCTTTTTTACCCGAGTTGGAACATCGTTAGTTGAAATAATTGCTTTACCGTCAGTTACTATTGTTAGTTCATATAAATTTGTATGAATATGTGGCTCAATAACGGTATCGCCTTTACAAAACATTCTGCCAATTTGCAAAAGCAAAATACTGTCAAACTTTAATGGATTGGAAAAGTAAACTCTACTTAAATGAAAATCAACTTTGCTAATAGTTATCACCCCTTAAATAAGAATACTTCACCAATCAATTAATGTCAACACAAAAAGTTGAAAATTAACATCAAAATTTGCTGAAATATTGCCGAATATTAAAAATTGACATCTATTTTGTGTAAAAATGACATTTACTAAACTTACGATCTAAATATAATTTAATTAGGGTATAAATTACCTTTACAATTTTTATACATATGGAGGTTTATCATGAACGATAAAAAAGTTATTGCCGTAATCGGATGCGGCAGAATTGCAAGATTATCACACTTCCCCGCTTTTACCCAAATGGATAATATCAGAATAAAGTACGCTTGTGACATTATTCCCCAAAAAGCAGAAAAAATGAAGGAAGATTTTCCGATAATTGAAAACTGCATTGTAGATTACAAAGATGCGCTAAGTGATCCTGAGGTAGAAATTGTTTATGTGCTTACTCCAAACTATTCACACTATACTATTACTATGGATGCATTAGCTGCAAACAAGCACGTCTTTTGTGAAAAACCAATTACCGTAAACTATGAGCTTTCCTGCAAAATGGCAGAAGAAGCAAATAAACGCGGTCTTTTACTTAATATTGGCGTTTGCAACCGTTTCAATAAATCTGTTGAGTTACTCAAAGAAATGAATAAAGAAGGAAAATTTGGTAATATATACCATGTTTACTGTTCGTTTAGATGCCACCGAAGCATCCCAGGACTTGGTGGTGCTTTCACAACAAAAGAACAATCAGGTGGTGGTGTTCTTATTGACTGGGGTATTCATTTCCTTGATTTAATACTTTACATTCTTGGCGGTGCAAAAATCAAGAATGTTACTTGTGACGCATATTGTGAAATGGCTAAGGATATGAAATCTTATAAATACAATGGTATGTGGGCAGAAGATACCGCCGATATTGAAAACGGTACAAATGATGTTGATGACTTTATTACAGGTCATATCCGTACAAACAAAGCAAGTATTTCTTTCAATGGAGCTTGGGCTCAAAACATAAATAAAAACGAAATGTTCATTGACTTTCTTGGCGATAAATGTGGCGCCCGTCTTACATACGGTGGAAAATTTGAAATATATGATGGCTCAACCCTTGAAACTATTACTCCCGAATATGATATACCCAATATGTACCTTTGCGAAGACAAGGCGTTCATCGAATCGGTTATTACAGGCGTAAAAAACAAAAATCATATTGATAATATTTTGGAAAGCGCAAAGCTGCTTGATAAACTTTATCTCTCTGCACAAAACAAGAGTGAGGTTGCATTGTAATTATGAAAAAAATTGGATTTGTCGATTATTATATAAGCGAATGGCACGCTAACAATTATCCTGATTGGATAAAAATGGCAAACAAAAAGCTTGGCACTGATTTTGTTCTTTCTTATGCATGGGCTCAAAAGGATGTCTCCCCTAACGATAATGTAACCACAGATGAATGGTGCGAAAAATACGGCGTAGAAAAATGCAATACAATAGAAGAATTATGTGAAAAAAGCGACTATATTCTTATATTAGCACCCTCAAACCCTGAAACACACCTTGAATATGCAAAAGCTGTGCTTCCCTTTGGCAAGCCCACATATATAGATAAAACCTTTGCGCCCGATTATGAAACTGCAAAACAAATTTTTCAAATTGCAAAGCAATACAATACACCATTTTTCTCAACTTCCGCCCTACGATTTGCCAACGAGCTTGATACTTTTAAAGGGCTCAAAAACGCAATAATTACAGGCGGTGGCGGTAATTTTCATGAATATATGATTCATCCCATTGAAATGTTTGTTACAATGTTTTCTGATAAAGTAACAAGCGTAAAGGTGGAAACAATGGGTGCTAGTAAAATTTGCTACCTTAAAACCTTGAACGATTTTGAATCTTGCATAATATATTCACCTCAATTGAGCTTTTCCGTAGCTGCTCAAATGAGCGATAGTGAGTTCAGCAAAAAAGAGATTACATCTGATTTCTTTGTTAATTTACTAGAGAAAATAATGGATTTCTTTAAAACAAATAAAGAACCCTTTAATCCTGCGGAAACACTTGAAGTAATGCGTATACGCGATGCCCTTATAAGCGCGGAAAAAAGTAACGGTGTATGGCTAGAGATATAATTTTTTAAACTACAATTTAAATACTAAAATTAATTAACGGTGCAGCTTAATCAAAAGTTGCACCGTTAATTCTATAAATTCATTTTGCAAGCGGATGAAATTTTGCATATTTACTTGCATATTTTTCTTTTACAAATTTAGCATATACTTGAGTTGAAGAGATATCACTATGACCTAACATTTCCTTAATATCCTTAAGCTTTGCGCCGTTTTCAAGCAAATGCGCCGCAAAGGAATGGCGTAGTGTTTGGGGGGTTATCTCTTTTTTAATACCTGCTTTATTGGCATAAAATTTTATAATTTTCCAAAAACCTTGGCGCGACATTGGAAGACCTGTAAGATTAGTGAACAAATAACCGTTATCATTATCGCTTACAATGGCGCTTCTTACGTTTTGTATGTAGTCGGTAAGTGATTTTACCGCCGCAGGATAAATTGGCACTATACGCTCTTTTTCGCCGTTTTCCAGGTGAAGAATACCAATAGTTAAATTAACATCACTAAGCTTTACTGCAAGTAGCTCAGAAACCTTTATACCGGTTGCGTAAAGAAGCTCAAGCATTGCTTTATCACGAACACTTTTAAAATCATCACCATCAGGTTGCGATAACAATTGCACAATTTCATCAGCAGTTAAAACGCCTAAATCGTGGGTTTTAGTTTTTTTAAGTTTAATACTATCTGTTGGGTTTTCATTTACTTTACCGTTTTCTAACAAAAACTTAAAAAACGAGCGTAAAGAAGCTAAAACACGAAGCTTTGTAGACTCAGATTTATTAAGGTTTTTAATATACTTTTCAATCGTTTTTGTATCAATAATTTTGAAATCCATTGGACAATATGTAACAAACTGCTTTACATCACGAACATACGCTTCTAACGTGCTTGCAGAAGAATTCTTAGTAATTGATAAATAGTTATAAAACTCGCTCAAGCAGTCCATATTGCACCTCCTGTTTTACAAAGTAAAATGTTTTATTAGTCCTGTAGAAATAATTGCATCAATTAAAGCACATACAACTGTGCTAAGCGCTAAAATTAGATATTTTATAGTGTAATCTTTAAAATCCAATGCCAAATTGACTGGTAGGCCTTTTGGTAGAGTAAGGCTTGAAAGCTTTATAGAAAAGCGTACCGATTCTCTTGTACACAAAAGTAAAATTATTAAAAACACAAGTGTTGGCGGTATTATAATAACTGCATTAAAGGCTATTCCCTTTAATGAGAATGTAGAATATAAATAAGCAGTAACTCCACCAAGCGTTATTCCCTTTATAAGCATTGCTGCAGGAACAGTAATAATTCCAAAAAGCGATGCACCTAAAAGAAACAAAACAAATAGTTCCGACAAAAAACCAAAAAAAGAACTTATAAAAATACTTCCAAAACTTGTATCGCTTCTTAAAGAAATATATTCAGCTATATAGTCAGTAGAATAACCTTTTAAGAAGGAAAAATTATTTATTGAGAAAATCCCAATAAAAAAGCCAACAGTAAAAATTACAGTTACAATAATTAAAAAAGAATTATTTTTAAAAAACTCTAAAATCCCAAAATTTTTTATGCTTAATACTCTTCCCTTTTGCATTGTATCACTCACCTTTAAGAAATACTATGCATTCGTAGGACAAGATATTCCAAGCTATATTTAGTGCTTTAAAAACAGTCCAACAACCACATAAAGTGGTTATGTTGTTATGTAAACTAAAATTCTTGATTGAAAAATATCATCGTTTTATTTTTGCCGTTATAAAAAGAATATTTTTATAGGCGTAATATATTTATACTACAAAAACTTGATTATGTCAACTAAAAAATTTGCTACTTGAAATTGATATGCGGCTGTGTTATAATGGTCTTCAAACGTAGAAAAAAGTACTTTATCTGCACTCTACAATCGTTATATATGTACTGAGAGGAAGTAAAAAATGGCTATAGGATTTAGAAAAAGTCTATTTGGATTTAATCAAAACGATGTTGTTGATTATATAGAAAAAACTCATAAAAAATTCAAATTACAAACTGATGAGCTTAATAATAAGCTTGAAATAGCTAAAAAGGATTACGAAACCCTTTCAAAAGAAAAAGATGAAATTAACGAAAAGCTTAACGAGTTTATTAAAAAAGCAGATGAAATTGAAATGCTATCCGAAAAAATCGGTAAGTTGTATTTAGTTTCGCAAAGCAGCGCTCAGGCCATTATGAGTAATGCCGAAGAAAATAACGCAAAATCACAGCAAGAAGTAGATAAAAACCTTTCGGCTATTGATGAAGCTCACGCTTCCTTAAACGAGCTAAGAGCTAATATAATAAAAACTTCTGATAACTTTATTAATGAGGTTGATACATTACTTTCTTCTCTTGCTACTACTCGCGAGCAAATTAACGAAAACATTGCCGAATCTAATAACGCTATAGAAAACTTTGAAAAGGTTTATGAAAGCATTGTGACAGAATAAAAAATTAACGGTTCAGTTTTGCTGAACCGTTTTTTATATAAACTTTTTATTTGCTTTTTTGTTAACACCTATTATTGCGCCGATTAGAGATGATAATAGAATTATTACAAACCTTAACACTAAATGAATACTAACAGCGCCGTTATTAACTAAAAGTGTAATTAAAGCAGTAACAATAAATATAACTAGTGCCACTGCACCGCCTAATAAAATGCCCTTCTCCCCTTTAAAATTTCCTAAATATAGTGAAGATGCAAAACCACCCAAGCTTAAAGCAAGGGTTGCAAGTAGTGGGGAATATTCATATCCACCTTCTAAATAATAAAGTGCTACCGCAAAAAGAAAAGCTACCGCTACAAAAGACACAATAAAAATAAGCGCTGTTTTAATTAGCGTAATATATCCAATTTTATTTTCATCCATAAAAAAATTCCCTCCCGAACAGTAAAGTGTATTCGGGAGAGAAAAATTTTATTACTACTTTTGTGCAGGTTGGTCGTGAACTGTTAAATTGGTTTGTAAAGCCCAACGAGCAATAGTCATTTTACTGCGGTCAACCTGAGATTCAATAACCATAGAATCCTCTTTTAAAGAAATTACTTTACCGTGGATACCGCCGATGGTAACAATTTCATCACCAACTTGAAGATTTTCACGCATTAACTTTTCTTCTTTTTGTTTTTTCTTCTGTGGACGAATCATAAAGAAGTAAAGTGCGCCGAAAATTAAAGCATAGATAATAATCATTACAATCATACTTGAACTGCCAGCTGGATTACCGGTAGTTGCTGCATTATCAGCAAGAGTTAAAAATTGAAAATTCATTTTAAAATTCCTCCAAAAATTTATCCTGTACATTATACCGCATTATCTCACAAAATGCAAGTATCAAGTAAATATTTAACAATTAATTTATAATTTATATCCTTTTGGAATAAATAATTTCTTTTTCACGCTTAAATTCTTTAAATGTACCGTTATCTAAAGCGTTTCTTATGTCTTCCATTAGATGATTGTAAAACCATAAATTATGCATAACCAAAAGCCTTTGAGAAAGCATTTCTTGGCTTTTAAGCAAGTGACGAATATACGCTCGGCTATATCTTTGACAAACGGGACAACCGCAATTTTCATCAATTGGGCGCATATCATATTCGTACTTTTTATTATTAATATTAATAATACCTTCACTTGTGAATAAATGCCCGTGACGAGCATTACGGCTTGGCATTACACAGTCAAACAAATCAACGCCACGCTCAACAGCGTTAAGAATATTGGCAGGAGTACCTACTCCCATTAAATATCTTATTTTATCCTTAGGCATATATGGTTCAACATGTTCAATAACATCATACATAACTTCTGCAGGCTCACCTACAGCTAAGCCACCAATTGCATAACCATCAAGGTCTAATTCCGCAATCGCTTTCATATGGTTTATACGCAAATCGTTATAGGTACAGCCTTGATTAATACCAAATAGCATTTGTTCTTTATTGATTGTGGTTTCAAGTGAATTAAGTCGCGCCATTTCATCTTTACAGCGCTTTAACCAACGTATTGTACGCTCGCATGATTGCTTTGAATAAGAATACTCAGCAGGGTTTTCAACGCACTCATCAAAAGCCATAGCAATTGTTGAACCTAAATTTGACTGTATACGCATACTTTCTTCAGGACCCATAAAAATCCGTTTACCGTCAACATGCGAAGCAAAGGTTACACCTTCTTCTTCAATTTTTCTAAGCGAAGAAAGTGAGAAAACCTGAAATCCGCCACTATCGGTCAAAATCGGACCATCCCATGTAGAAAATGTGTGAAGTCCACCGCATTGTTTAACTACTTCATCGCCAGGTCTTATGTGTAAATGATAAGTGTTAGAAAGCATTACCTGACAACCAAGTGTTTTAAGGTCTTCGGCAGAAACTGCACCCTTTATTGCACCGCAGGTTGCCACATTCATAAAAGCGGGTGTTTGTACAATGCCGCGATTTGTTTGAAATTCGGCTCTGCGTGCGGCTCCTTCTTGTTTTAATAGTTTATACATTTTAACTCCTAATTATCGTTTATTATTTTTAAAATATCTTGTGGGGTTTCGGCAATAAAATTAGCGCCTGCATTTTGAAGTTCAACTAAATCACCATAACCGTAAAGCACACCTATTGAATCCAAACCATTTTCTTTAGCACCTTCAATATCGTGATGTCTATCACCTATCATAATCGCTTGTGATTTATCGGAAATACCGCTTATTTCCAACGCTACACGAATAACATCATTTTTATAGTTAAGTTTACCATCAAATGTAGCGCCAATTATGTAATCAAAATATCCCAATAAATTATACTGGTTTAAAACTATTTCTGCAAAGGGTTGTGGTTTAGATGTTGCTAAAACAAGGATTTTACCCTGTTGCTTTAATTTTATAATAAGATCTTTAACACCATCATACAAAGAGTTTTGGTAGATACCATCTTTACGATAAAACTCGCGATAGTATTCAACCGCCTTTAAAGCTTTTTCGTTAGAAAAAGAATAATTTGCCATAAAAGCATCAACAAGTGGCGGACCAATAAAAGTATTTAAGACATTCTGGTCAGTTTCTTTAATACCAAATTTATCTAAGGCATAAAGCACACCGTTACAAATGCCCCTGCCACTATCGGATATAGTACCGTCTAAATCAAAAAGTATATAATTATACATATTTTCACCAAACTATAAAATAATCATTGCGTCATCGAAGTTTACAGGATATGTGATGCCGTAAACAATGAATAGTGAATATTGAATAATGAATAATTTCGGTGTCGGCTTTGCCGACAATTTATAATCCGTGCCGAAGGCACTCCTTAATTTTTCATCATTCATTTTTCATTATTCATTCTTCACTTATAAAATAAGCATCGCGTCGCCGAAACTAAAGAAACGGTATTTTTCTAAAACGGCTTGCTTGTATGCGTTCATTGTATTATCGTACCCTGCAAAAGCCGATACTAACATTATGAGTGTACTTTCGGGTAAATGGAAATTAGTAATAAGACCATCCATACAACCGAATTTATAACCGGGATAAATAAAAATACTTGTATCATCCGAGCACTCTTTAATTTCACCAAATTTTTGCATAGCGCTTTCAAGTGTACGGCAGCTTGTAGTACCTACACAAATTATTCTACCGCCGTTTTTCTTGGTATCATTTATAATATCTGCAGTTTCTTGCGGTATAATATAATGTTCTGAATGCATTTTATGTTCATCAATATTATCCACTTTAACAGGGCGGAATGTACCTAAGCCCACATGTAAAGTAACGTAAGCAATTTTAATGCCTTTAGCCTTTAATTCATTGAGCATTTCATTAGTAAAATGAAGACCTGCAGTAGGTGCCGCCGCCGAACCAATCTCTTTAGAATAAACTGTTTGGTAACGCTCTTTATCTTCTAATTTTTCTTTAATATAAGTCGGTAATGGCATTTGTCCAACCTTATCAAGAACCGAATAAAATTCACCTTGTGGGAAAAATTCTACTACGCGGTTACCATCGGGCAAAACTTCCCGAACACTAGCTGTTAATTCATCAGAAAACTTGAAATTATGGCCCACCTTTGCCTTTTTGCCAGGTCCTGCCAAGCATTCCCATAAATTAACTCCCTTTTGCTTTAACAAAAGAAACTCAACAACTGCGCCTGTGTCTTCTCTTGTGCCATAAATACGAGCAGGTAAAACCCTTGTGTTATTAAGCACAAGGCAGTCACCCACCTTCAAAAAGTCGCTTAAATTATTAAAGCTTGTGTGCTTAATCTCGCCCGTTTTTTTGTCCAAATTCAAAAGTCGCGAAGTGTTACGCGGCTCAATTGGGGTTTGAGCAATAAGCTCAGGCGGTAAATCGTAAAAAAAGTCACTTGTTTTCATAAAAACTCCCATAAAAAATTGACAAATAACAAAAATAATGGTATCATAATTTAGTATGTATAATATATATTATATTGTAAATTGCTTAATATAGCAAGCAAATTTTACATCTTTGAAAGGATTGTTTAAAAAATGAAAAAATTTAATGTAGGTATTATAGGCGCTACAGGTATGGTTGGTCAGCGTTTTGCTTTATTACTTGAAAACCATCCTTGGTTTAATGTTACTACACTTGCTGCAAGTGCAAACTCTGCCGGTAAGACTTATAAAGAAGCAGTAGGTAACCGTTGGGCTATGAAAACGGAAATGCCTGAAAAGTTTAGTGGTATGACTGTTTTAGATGCCGAAAAGGATATTGAAACAATCGTTTCTAATGTTGATTTTGTTTTTTGCGCAGTTAATATGAAAAAGGATGAAATCAAGGCTTTGGAAGAAACCTATGCTAAGCACGAATGTCCTGTTATTTCTAACAACTCGGCTCATCGCTTTACTCCCGATGTTCCTATGATTATTCCCGAAATCAATGCCGACCACGCGGAAGTTATTAAATCACAAAGAGAACGCCTTGGTACAAAACGCGGCTTTATTGCAGTTAAGTCTAATTGTTCACTTCAAAGCTATGTTCCTGCTATATATCCGCTAGATAAATTTGGTGTAGACAAAGTACTTGTTTGTACTTATCAAGCAATCTCTGGCGCAGGTAAAACCTTTGAACGTTGGCCTGAAATGATAGATAATGTTATCCCCTACATAGGCGGCGAAGAAGAAAAGAGCGAAAAAGAACCGCTTAAGATTTGGGGTAAAATTGAAAACGGTGCAATTGTGCCTTCCGAAAACCCGAAGTTTACTGCACAATGTTTGCGTGTTCCTGTATCTGACGGTCATATGGCTGCAGTTTATGTTAGCTTTAAAAACAAACCCACTAAGGAAGAAATTATTGATACTTGGGCAAACTTTAAAGGCGAGCCTCAGGATTTGGATTTACCGCTTGCTCCAAAGCAGTTCCTTAACTACTTTACAGAAGATGATATGCCTCAAACAAAGTTAAATCGCGACCTTGAAAAAGGTATGGCAGTTTCCATTGGCCGTCTTAGAGAGGACAGTCAGTATGATTATAAGTTTGTTTGTCTTTCTCACAACACCTTAAGAGGTGCCGCAGGCGGCGCTGTATTACTTGCTGAATTACTTTGCGCTAAAGGTTATATGGACTAATTCTTATTTTTAGGAGTGATTGTATGAAAAATCGGATATTCGAAGGATGTGCTACGGCTTTAATTACCCCTATGCTACCTGACGGAAAGGTTGACTTTCCCCGTCTTGAACAGCTTGTTGATACCCAAATCAAAGACGGTATTGACGCTTTGGTTATTTGCGGTACAACGGGCGAAAAATCCACTCTTCGTTATGACGAGCATTTAAAAGTTATTGAAGTTGCGGCTAAAACTTGCAATAAGCGTGTTCCGATTATTGCAGGTACCGGTAGTAATGATACCGTATATTCGGTTGAGCTTTGCCGCGATGCCGAAGCTTTAGGTGCCGATGCGCTTTTAATGGTCACACCTTATTACAATAAAACTTCGCAAAGAGGTCTTGTAAACCATTATAACTATATTGCAGACCGCGTTACAAAGCCAATTATTCTTTATAATGTGCCTTCGCGAACAGGTGTTAATATTGCACCCCAAACCTATAAAGAGCTTGCAAAGCACGAAAGAATAGTTGCTACCAAAGAAGCATCGGGTGATATTTCACAGATTGCCGAAATCAAATACCTTTGTGGTGATGATTTGGATATTTATTCAGGTAATGATGACCAAACAGTACCCGTACTCTCACTTGGCGGCATTGGTGTAATTTCGGTTGCATCAAATATTATTCCAAGCGAAATGAGTAAACTTTGCCATGAGTATTTAAATGGCAATACTACTGTTGCACGTGAGATGCAGAATAAATATTTAGGTCTATTAAAAGCACTTTTCTATGATGTTAACCCCATTCCCGTTAAGACTGCAATGAATCTTATGGGAATGAACGTTGGTGAATGTAGACCTCCCCTATTCCCAATGGATGAAAAGACCACTGAAGCTTTAAAACAAAAGCTTATTGAATGTAATTTACTTTAGTAAAAATTAAATGGATGTGAAAAAATGATAAAAGCAATATTAGTTGGCGCTTGCGGTAAAATGGGAATTAATGTTACCTCGCGTGCTAAAGAGGATAGTGAAATTAAAATAGTTGCAGGTGTTGATAAATATAATTGTGGTATGGAGTACCCTGTATTCCCTTCTTTTAATGAAATTAATGTGGCTGCAGATGTTATTATTGATTTTTCTAACCCCTCATTGCTTGATGATTTATTAGAATATGCGACTGCTAAAAAGTTACCAATTGTTATTGCTACAACAGGATACACCGATGCTCAGATTGAAAAAATCAAAGCAACCGCTAAAATTATTCCTGTATTTTTCACCTTTAATATGTCAATAGGTGTTAACCTTTTATGCTCGCTTGCGAAAAAAGCAGCAAGTATCCTTGGTGATGGATTCGATATTGAAATTGTTGAAAAACACCACAACCAAAAGCTTGATGCACCTTCGGGTACTGCTATAATGCTTGCAAATTCGATTAACACCGTTTTTGACGATAAACTTACATTCGAATATGACCGCCATTCAAAACGCGCTAAGCGCCCGAAAAATGAAATTGGTATTCATTCCATAAGGGGTGGCACAATAGTCGGTGAACATGATGTTATATTCGCAGGTTGCGATGAAGTAATCACCCTTTCGCACGCGGCACATTCTAAACAAGTTTTCGCCACAGGTGCAATAACTGCTGCAAAGTTTTTAAGAAATAAACCTTGCGGTCTTTACGATATGAACAGTATTATGAACTTTAACTAACATAAAATAAAGCAGTTTTGAAAACTGCTTTATTTTTTTATAAACTTTTTGAATAAGAAAACTTTTTTTGTCAATTATATTAGTAACTAAAGGAGTTGATAAAAAATGTTTGATAAACTTTGTTTAATTCTCGTAATTATTGGTGCGCTTAACTGGGGTCTTGTAGGTCTATTCAGTTTTGACCTTGTTGCATGGGCGTTTGGTGGTAGTACTGCAATAATCAGCAGAATTATCTACACCGTAATTGCGCTTGCAGGTGTATGGTGTATATCACTATTATTCAGAAGACACGCTATGGAAGAATAATTAATCAACAATTATACCTAAGAAAAACGGGCTCGGTAAAACCGAGCCCAATTTTTATGTGTTTCTATTATTTAGAATATT
Source organism: Acutalibacteraceae bacterium (assembly GCA_045602785.1). Taxonomy (GTDB): domain Bacteria; phylum Bacillota; class Clostridia; order Oscillospirales; family Acutalibacteraceae; genus UBA737. The sequence goes on along the minus strand of JAZSCF010000049.1, from coordinate 47,251 downwards.
TTTCTCTTGCTACATAGCTTGTATGTAAGTCGTGGTGAGCCTTGTGGCCGCCAAAACCGTCATACCATTCTTCATAAAGCTTCTTAACAACAGGAGATTCGTGTGACTTACGAATAGCCATTGCAGCATCCTGATCATATAAAGCCTTAGCGCGAACAGCCTTAAGGTCAACTGTATCACGAACACTTTGTGGATGGATAGGCTGACCGCCGCCGTTTACACACCCGCCGGGGCATCCCATAATTTCAACGAAGGTCCAATTCTTAGGATTGCCGTTCTTCATCATATCCATTACGCACTTAGCAGCAGCTGCGCCAGAAGCAACAGCAACATTAATATCCATACCGTTAATATTAACAGTAGCTTCTTTTAAGCCTTGTGTACCGCGAACTGCAGTAAAGTCAATATCAGTATTGTCTTTACCGGTAAGCCAGTCGTTAGCAGTACGTAAAGCAGCTTCCATAACACCGCCGGTTGCACCGAAGATAACAGCAGCACCGGTATCTTCGCCTAAAGGAGAGTCAAACTCTTCATCAGGTAACATATTGAACTGAATACCTGCGCGTTCAATCATTTTGCCAAGCTCACGTGTTGTGATAGCAATATCAACATCAGGTACACCTGCAGCAGATTGATCTTCGCGGCCGATTTCAAATTTCTTAGCAGTACAAGGCATAACAGAAACAGAAACGATATCCTTAGGATCAATACCCATCTTTTCAGCATAGTAAGTCTTAATAACAGCGCCTGCCATTTGTTGTGGAGACTTACAGGTTGAAAGATGATTAATCATATCAGGATAATAGTATTCGCAGAACTTAACCCAACCTGGTGAGCAAGAAGTAATCATCGGTAAAGTACCGCCATTATTGATGCGTTCTACTAATTCGTTTGCTTCTTCAACAATAGTAAGGTCAGCAGCGAAGTCGGTGTCGAATACCTTATCAAAACCGAGTCTTCTAAGAGCTGCAACCATTTTACCTTCAACATTAGAACCAATAGGATTACCAAAGCATTCGCCTAAGGTAGCACGTACAGAAGGTGCAGTTTGAACAACTACATGCTTAGTGCTGTCAGCCAAAGCATCCCAAATCTTATCAGTATCGTCTTTTTCAACTAATGCACCTGTGGGGCATACAACAGTACACTGACCGCAGGAAATACAAGGAACATTAGAAAGACCAACTTCAAATGGGGTACCAATGCTTGTATCAATACCACGATTGTTAGCGCCGATAACACCTACGTACTGTTCGTTACAAGCAGCAACACAACGACGGCAAAGAATACATTTATTATTATCTCTTACAAGATGAGGTGTGCTGTTATCAAGCTCATAAACAGGCTTAAAGCCACCGAAAGCGCTTTCATCTACGCCATAGTCAAGGCAAAGCTTTTGAAGCTCGCAGTTGGTAGAACGTGAGCAAGAAAGACACTTTTTATCGTGAGTAGAGAGAATAAGTTCAAGAGTAGTTTTTCTAGCTTTTTGAATTTTTTCAGTATTGGTAAGAACTTCCATACCTTCGCTTACAGGGTAAACGCAAGCGGTAACAATACGGAAACCTCTTCCTTCGTTTACTTCAACAACGCAAATACGGCAAGCGCCGATTTCGTTCTTTTCCTTCATAAAGCAAAGGGTAGGAATTTCAATACCTGCTTTACGGGCAGCATCTAATACAGTAGAGCCCTTAGGTACACTTACAGCAATACCGTTAATTTTAACATTTATCATATCCATTATTATAAGGCTCCTTTCTTATTGCTTAGAGATTGCTTTAAACTTACAGTTACCCATACAAACACCGCACTTAACGCACTTGTCAGCATCAATAACGTAAGAAGGAAGCTTGTGACCTGGTGCAACATAATCAGTCTTAGTGATAGCATTAACAGGACAGTTTTTAGCACAAAGACCACAACCAATACACTTATCCTGATCGATAACAAATGTAAGTAGATCTTTACATACACCTGCAGGACACTTCTTATCAACAACGTGAGCAATATATTCATCACGGAAGAAGTTGAGTGTAGAAAGTACAGGGTTAGGTGCAGTCTGACCAAGACCGCAAAGTGAGTTTTGCTTAATGTAGTAGCAAAGTTCTTCAAGACGGTCAACGTCTTCGAGAGTACCCTTACCTGAAGTAATCTTATCAAGCAATTCAAGAAGTCTCTTTGTACCTACACGGCAAGGAGTACACTTACCGCAAGATTCATCTACAGTAAATTCAAGGAAGAATTTAGCCATATCAACCATACAGTTGTCTTCGTCCATAACGATAAGACCGCCTGAACCCATCATACAACCGATAGCAGTTAAGTTATCATAGTCAACTTCTGTATCAATAAGGCGAGCAGGAATACATCCGCCTGAAGGACCACCTGTTTGAGCAGCCTTGAACTTTTTACCGTTAGGAATACCGCCACCGATTTCATCAATAATGTGGCGAAGAGTTGTACCCATAGGTATTTCAACAAGACCGGTATGCTTAATCTTACCGCCTAATGCGAATACCTTAGTACCCTTAGATTTTTCGGTACCCATAGAAGCAAACCATTCAGCACCGCGAAGAATAATCTGTGGTACGTTAGCAAAGGTTTCAACGTTATTTTCAACTGTAGGCTTGCCAAATAGACCCTTAACTGCCGGATAAGGCGGACGAGGTCTAGGTTCACCACGGTTACCTTCAATAGAGGTCATAAGAGCAGTTTCTTCACCGCAAACGAATGCACCTGCACCCAAACGGATGAACAAATCAAAATCAAAGCCTGAGCCAAAGATATTTTTACCTAAAAGACCGTATTCACGAGCTTGGTCGATAGCTTTTTGTAAACGCTTTACAGCGATAGGATATTCAGCACGAACATAAACATAACCAATTGTAGCGCCGATAGCATAACCAGCAATGGCCATAGCTTCTACTAAGCAGTGTGGGTCACCTTCCAAAACGGAACGGTCCATAAATGCACCAGGGTCACCTTCGTCGGCATTACATACAACGTACTTTTGGTCAGCCTTATTAGGAGCACATAAAGACCACTTAAAGCCTGTCGGGAATCCGCCGCCTCCGCGTCCGCGAAGACCTGAATCAGAAATAACCTTAATAACGTCTTCTGGCTTCATTTCGGTAAGAACCTTACCAAGTGCTGCATAACCGTCCATTGCGATATACTCGTCAATGTTTTCAGGGTCAATAACACCGCAATTACGAAGAACAACACGATTTTGTGACTTATAGAAAGCAGTATCGCCTAAAGCAACATGGCCTTCCACCTTAGGAGCATCTTTACCTGTATCGTTGTAAACCAAACGATCAACAGGACGACCCTTTAAGAGATGTTCTTCAACAATTTCCTTTACATCTTCGGGGGTAACACGGCTGTAGAAGGTACCGTCAGGATAAACGATAACAACAGGACCTAATTCGCAAAGGCCGAAACAACCGGTTTGAACAAGCTTTACTTCTTCTGCTAAGTCAAAAGCCTTAATATTTTCTTCAAAAGCTTTTTGAATAGAAGCACTACCTGAAGAAGTACAACCCGTACCGCCGCAAATCAATACATGTGCACGAATCATTTTTTTACCTCCAATATCTTAATAGCTTAAGCTTTTATTACAAATTCAGTAACAACTTTGCCTTCTTGTAAATGCTCTTTTGCTACTCTCTTTGCTTTTTCGGCATCCATTTTAACGTATGTAACCTTTTCCTTGCCTGCTTCAAATACTTCTACAACAGGTTCGTACTCACAAATACCGATACAGCCTGTTTGAGATACTGTAACAGTATCAGCAAGGCCAAGCGCGTTAACCTCTTCTACCAATGCGTTAAGCACAGGTCTTGCACCTGCTGCAATACCGCAAGTAGCCATACCAACAACAACGCGAGTGTCATTAGTACCTTCACGAAGAATAACCTTATTCTTCATTTTTTCTTTAATTGCTTGTAATTCAGCTAAAGATTTCATAATGGATTTTCCTTTCTATCCTTATTAGATTTCCGAATACTGTTCTTTTAAGCATTCTTCAATCCATTTAATTACTTCATAAGTATTCAAGGGTACGCCTTCGAGAACTTGTCTTAGTTCTCTGGTATCTAACAATACCTCACCTTTTTCATTTTTATGAGTAAACAAAAAATCGGTATCAGGGTGACCTTGAATAATAGTTTTAACCGTTTCAACAATATCACCAAGCGGCGCACAGTCGATATGGTTTTTAAAGAACACAGTCTTAACGGTTGTGCCGTGACTGTCAGGGTATTTATCAATATGCTTTGAAGAAATCGACAAGCTGCCACCTGTTTGCTCAGCAGCAAGCATTAACAAAGGAAGCCCCATTCCTACCTTGCGAGTAGTACGAGTAGTATAAAACGGATTTAATACCGTTTGTAGTACTTCATCCGTCATACCGCAACCATTATCCTTAATGGTTAGGGTTAAGGTATCACCTATTTCTTCTATTAAAATTTCGGTTAGCGTTGCTCCGGCTTTAACCGAATTTTCAGTTATATCAAGAATATTTAGTGATAATTCCTTCATAGCGTTTTCCTCAAAAGCTTAAAAAGATTTTTAACTGCATTTTCGTCATCATCAGGCAGTAAAAAATAATTTTCTTTTTCACTTATATCCCAAAGATAGTGTGCATCACTACTTACAACAAAATCACAACCGATACCTAAAAAGTTATCAGCTTTATCTTTGTTGTGAAGCTCTGCAAACTTGAAAGGATGCTCGGGCGGAAGACCGCCTAAAACAGCCGTTACAGAGTTAGAATCGCGGTCGATATGTGCAGGATAGCACACACCGCCAAACTGTTCTACCAACTGCGGTACCTCATCAAAGGAAAGCGTAGTCGCATTCGAAAGCAAAAATTCATCATTACCAACAATATTATCTAAGCTATCACAAATAAGTTGATTTCCGAAAATATCAGTACGGTTTTTGATTTTTATACGTCTTTTTTCAATTTCACTATCAAAAGCCAGCGCATCGTTCAAATTTTCAAAAAGACATATAACGTGAATTTCTTCCGCAGTAGTAAGCTCCATCCCTGCAATTGGGATAATGCCGTGATTTTTTGCAGCCTCAAAAAAGTATGGGCAGTTTTTAACAGTATTATGGTCGGTAAGTGCCATAATTGAAAGACCGTTTAGCTCCCCCATACCTGCAATACTGTTTGGTGTAGAATCATCATCGCCACAGGGCGACAAGCAAGAATGAATATGTAAATCGTAATAATACTTTTTCATATTACTTTGCTTAAATATACTGCTGTGTTATAAATATCCATATTGGTTGAAAGAATATTAATTTCTTTATCCAAAGCGGTATTAATAACTTCTTCTTCCAATTTAACTCCTTCTGCTAAAATAATGCAGGAAGTATCTGAAAGAGATGCTACAGCCAATATATTCATATTTGACATAATAGTAACCCACGCGTTATCGCTTTGAGCGCGTCCCATAACCCAACTTAAAAGGTCACCAACATAAACACCGTCAATTTCCCTTTCGCCTTGCGGCAAGGTTATTACGCTAAAAAGGTCACTATTTGCTAAATCCTTAACCTTCATCCTTTACACCACGCAGTCTTATAAGACATTTTTCAATATTTGACTGCCCTTTAACGATATCCTCTGCAAGTGCGCGGCAATTTGGAGCACCGCAAGAACCGCAGTCTATACCAGGTAAAGTTTCTTTAATTTTTTGAATGTCTGCCATCATACGCATTGATTCCGCCATACTTGCAGAAAGGCGAGAAATTGGTCGATATGTTGGCATATCATCAAATAAAAACTCACTTGGTAGATATTCATCATCTTCGGCATTGAAATGTTCAGAAACGGGCAAATATCTTCGCAAAGAACGTAATCTAGCTTTTGCAATAAACGGATTTTGTATTGTAAGCACACCGCCTACGCAACCACCCGTACAAGCATTAAGCTCGATAAAATCAAGCGGTGGGATATTACCGTTTTCCATTTGGTCAAGAACGCGCATAACATTATCAATACCGTCAGCAGCAAGATAATTTTCATTGAAAATTGCAGTAGCCTCTCCACCTGAGGAAGCCCAGCTAATACCAATTATACCTGAATTAGATAGTGACTCAACATCACTGCCATATTTCATAACACTAATAAGATAAAAATATAGGTCACTAATAGAAACTACAACATCTACCTTACTTTTATAATCAGCAAAGCCGTTATTAACATAGCTTGCCTTTGCAGGACAGGGAGAAATGAAGCATACACCAATTTCATTGTCAGTAAGCTCAGGATGTTCACGTTTAGCTTTTTCACGAGCCAAATGGGCTGCAACCTCCATTGGAGGAAGCATATGTATTACATGGTCAAGTAAAGACGGGAAACGAAGCGCAATAAGTCTTGTTACAACAGGACAAGCCGAGCTGATAGCAGGCTTTACTACACCGCTTGTTTTTAAGTATTTACGCGTATATGCTGATACAAGCTCAGCCGCGGCGGAAACCTCATAAACATCGTTAAAGCCTAATTTTAAAAGACCGTCTAATACATAATCAACATCATCAAGATTATCAAACTGACCGTAAAGTGTTGGGGCGGGTAATGCAATCTTCCATTTGAATTTATCCATTGAAGAAAGTGGACTGCATTTAGCTTTTTTAGCACTATTTGGGCAAACGCGAATACATTCACCGCAATCAATACATCTTTCTTCGTTTATAACAGCGTGTCCATCTTTTATGCGAATTGCCTCTGTAGGACAATGCTTAAGACAGGTAGTGCAGCCGTTACATTTTTCTACATCCAAAAAAACCGAATGTTTATATGTATTCATTTATCATACCTGCCAAAAAGTTATTCAAAATTTACCTTCATAGTAATGGTTGTGCCCTCGCCTACCGTGGATTTAATATCCATATAATCGGTATAACGTTTCATATTAGGAAGACCCATACCAGCACCGAAACCTAAAGAACGGATATTATCGGTAGCGGTAGAATAACCTTCCTGCATAGCCTGATTGATATTTTTAATACCAGGGCCATTGTCCGCAAGGATAATTTCAATACAGTCTTCATAAACATTAACATCAGCGGTACCGCCTCTTGCATGTATTACCATATTAATTTCACCTTCGTACATTGCAATAGAAACGCGGCGAATTATTTCGGGAGAAATTCCCAACTGTCTTAGGTTTTTTTTCATCATAAACGATGCGTGACCTGCCGACTTAAAATCATCACCGTCTACATTGAAATGAAAATTTAAAACCTCAGGCATCTTTAACCGCATTACTTACAAGGCCATTGCTGTATAAAATACCGCAAGCCTCGTATAATCTTTTAGTTGTAGTTAAAAGGACAATACCACTGTCTTTTGCTAACTCAATCATTTCGGCAGTAGGCATTTTAGAACGAACAAAAACAACGCAGTTCATATCCATCATTTCAGCTGTTCTTATAACCTGAGAGTTAACAAGACCGGTAAGCAATACTGCTTGGTCCTTTACATAGGCCAAAACGTCACTCATCATATCGCTTCCGCAAGCGGAATATACATGGTGACCAAGACCATCTTCATTACATACAACTTCTGCTTCAAGTAAATCTTTAATCGCGCTGATTTTCATATTATTTACCTTTCGGATTATTTAGAAAAACCGTATTTTTCCAAAATTCCGTCTACATCGTCAACAGTAAGACGACCGTAAACTTCTTCATTAACAGTTAAAACAGGTGCTAAGCCGCAGGCACCAATGCAACGGCAAGCGGTAAGTGAAAATTTACCGTCAGCTGTACATTCGTCAGAGCCAATACCAAGACGTTCGCTTAACTTGTCGAAAATATCGCCTGAACCTTTAACGTAGCAAGCGGTACCTAAACATACCGAAATGTTGTACTCACCTTTTGGTGACAAGGAAAACTGTGCATAGAATGTTGCAACACCGTAAACCTTTTCAAGCGGTACATCCATACCTTCGGCAATCTTTGTCTGCACTTCCATTGGAAGATAGCCATAAATTTCCTGAGCTTCTTGCATAACAGTCATTAAAAGACTTTTGTCATGCTTGTTAGCTTCGATAAGACTCATAAGCTTTGCTTCCTGTTCGGCAGTACCCTTAAAGGGTAAGTTACTGATTTTTTTGAGCATAAACTAAATCCTCCTTGTATAATCCGTTAGTGAGATTGTTAAAAATATAACATACTCCCACACACTAATTTATTATAACACAACATATTTCATTTTACAATGAAAAAATATCACTTTTTTGCTTTTTTTACAAATTTTTTTAATTATTACTAGAACGGTTGAATTTATAAACAAAATAATATATAATAATACATATTTTTTACGAGGTTTTACTTATGAATTTATATAAAAAGCTTATCTCAATAGCAATTTCAATTGTTCTTCTATTTTCGCTAACCGCCTGCGACGGAAGTGATAGTGCATATATTTACTTTTATTTAAACGAACAGCCTGAAACTGTTGACCCACAAACAGCAAAAAGTGATGTTGAATTAATGCTTGTGCGAAATATTTTTGAAGGTCTACTCAGAATTGATGAAAACGGCAAGCTTGAATGCGGTGTTGCAGAAAGCTATAGCCTTAACGGTCTTACCTACACCTTTAAACTTAAAAAAGATGTTGTTTGGAGTGATGAAACTCCTATTACTGCACACGATTTTGTTTTCGGCTTTAAACGTGCAGTTAATCCAAAAACAAAATCTCCATTTGTGAAAAGACTATATTCCATTAAAAACGCAAAAGCAATTAATAAAGGTGAAAAAGATATTGATACTTTAGGTGTTAAAGCCATTGATGATTACACGCTTCAAATCACACTTACAAAAAAGGATAAAAATTTTGAAAAAACACTAACAACCAGTATCGCAATGCCGTGCAATGAGGAATTTTTTGAAAGCACCGCAGGCAGATACGGTTTAGAAAATGAAACAACACTTTCAAACGGCAGCTACCGTTTTTCAAAATGGAATAAAGAAATTTTTGGTATACGACTATACCGCAACAAATTTTACAACGGCGACTTTGTTGCAAAAAATGCCGCTGTGTTCTTCACAATGAACGATAAGCAAACTCCCCTACTAGCACTTAAAGAAAGCGATGCCGATATTGCTTTTATAAACTCAAACGAAATAAAAGAAGCCAAGGAAAACGGTTTTATTACCGATACATACAATAACATTGTTTGGTATTTAACTATTAGTGACGGTTTTTCAAGCGATATTAGAAAATCGCTTATATCACTTGCAAACCCGAAAATATTCAGCAAAAATTTAACCGACGGCTATTATAAGCCAAATAGCATTTACCCTGGCATTGTTACTGACAAGACTATTAAAAAAGGTATTACACCATATGATTTGCAAAACTCAAAAGACATATTTGCAAGCGCTGTAGCAAATCTTAGCGATAAAAAATTCCCTACCGATGTAGTACTTTACTATTATGATAACGGTTTTTCAAAGAATATTGTTACAGACATTGTAGGGCATTGGCAAAATCAATTAAGCGCTTTTGTTAATATTGAATCAGTATCTGCACCTGAAGTTCTACTTCCGCAATTAAAAAACCAAACCTACGCTTTAAGTGTTTTCCCATTAACTGCAAATAGTCAAAGCAGTGATGAATATCTTGAAAACTTTGATGTGAGCTATAGCGGTAAATCTTTATCCGAGATTCAAGAAGAACTACTAAAATCAAAAAATATTACTCCCCTATTCACCCAAGACACCGTAATTGCTTACGGTACAGAGCTTAGTAATGTAAAACTAGATAAAGGTGACGGATGCATAGACTTTGCTTACATTATAAAAGATAACTAACATACAAAAAGAACTGCCCGACGGCAGTTCTTTTTGTACTTTATTAAATTTGTAATTGCCTGAACTTATAAAACGCGCCTTTTTTAGCAACAAGCTCATCATAAGTGCCAAACTCAACACATTTACCGTTATCAATAACCGCAATTTTATCAGCGTTCTTAATTGTAGAAAGTCTATGCGCTACTATAAAGGTCGTCTTATCTTTAGAAAGGTTATCTATAGCGGTTTGAATATGCTTTTCGGATACAGTATCAAGTGCACTTGTCGCCTCATCGAAAATAATTACCTTGGGGTTTCTAATAAGTGCACGCGCTATTGAAATACGCTGTCGTTGTCCGCCCGAAAGATTATATCCGTGTTCCCCTACAAAGGTATCAAGCCCTTTTGGAAGATTATCAATAACATCTCTAAGACAGGCCAAATCAATAATCTTTTGTAAAAATTCCTCATTAGTATTAGGCAAGCCGTATGTAATGTTTTCGCGTACCGTACCAGAAAACAATACACTGTTTTGCGGCACCACTGCAATATGCTGACGGTAGGACTGTAGGTCAATATCCTTAATACTTACGCCATCAATTTTAAGAGAACCGAGTGTTGGAAAATAAAAGCCTGTAACAAGATTTATTGCAGTCGATTTACCCGAACCCGATTCACCAACAAAGGCAATTGTTTCACCGGGGTTTACCTTTAATGATAAGCCATTAAGAATGGTTTGGTCGTCATCATCATACTTAAAACCAACATCTTCGAATACAAATTCGCCGCGAAGCTCTTTAATTTTAATTTTATTTTCATTATCTTCAACTTGGTCGGATTTAAGTATTTCAGCTACCGAGTTAATTGCTTCAGCACCTGCCATAATTTGCGGCAAAAAGCTTAAAACCGAGTTTGCATTATCAAGCAAACGTGAAAAATAGGTTTGGTAAAGCGTTATATCACCTATTTTTATATATCCGTTATATGCCATATAAACGATAAACAACAAGCATAAAACATTTATACATTGAACTACAAGCCAAACTGCTGTATTAAACTTATTGTTTGCAAAGTCGATTTCATAACCCGATTTTGCAGTTTTATTAAGCAGCTTTGACATTTTTTTGATTTCGTATTCCTCAACCGAGTGTGCTTTTGTAACAGGAATCAAATCAACCATATCAACAACTTTTGAAGTGGTTTTTTCCATTTCAATACGGTAAGCACGGTTTTTTTCGCGCATACCCTTACGCAAGGTTGAAATTAAAATCAAAACAGGAATACAACAAATAAAGAAAACAAGTAGTTGCCAACAGCCCTTAATCAATATAACTGTGATTATGGTTGCTAGATTAACAATGATGTGGGTACCCCAACGAATTACATGTATAATTGACGCGCGAATAGAATCAACATCACGCATAAGCTTAGACTGTATCTTACCCGAAGGCATTTGCTTACTAAAAGCAATATTAAGTCTTTGTAGCTTACGAACTATTGAACCGCGCAGCTTAGCTTCTATTGAACGGGTTAAATAATCAAGCCGCTTTTGATAAATAATTTGAAGCGGATAATTTATTAAAAGCAAAAATCCCGCTATACCGGCATTAAGCATAATTAAATCCATTTTATTTGGCTGATTATCAACAAGCGCGTTAATAATATTTGCAGTAGCAATTGGCAAAAACAAAAGCACGCTTAACTGCAAGGTACAAAAAATCACCGTAATAACAATATCCTTGTAATAACCTTTACAAAGATAAAAAATGTTTTTAAAAAATGAACCATTTTCAGCGGATGATTTATGCCGCCTTAAAAATTCATCTTCAAAAACCGTTGTGTTATCATCGGTGAAGTTTACGAAATCGGGTTTGTTTCTGACATTTTTCATGACATCGCCCCCACTTTCAAGTGCGAAAGTTTATTTTGTTTGCTTTCATTATAACTAATTAATAATAAAAGTCAATACAAATTTTACATTTTTTTAAAAAAGTTTTTAACACATTAAATTTATGAAAATTTTAAGAAAAAACGCACCTTGAAAATCAACTTCAAGCTGCTTTCTTTACTTATATTCTTCTATTAACTTTTTAAAATAAGGAAGTGATTTTTCAATTTGGCTATATGATACACAATAGCTTATTCTAACATAACCTTCAAAGCCAAAGGAATCACTAGGTACTAATAACAAATCGTACTTTTTAGCTTTTTCACAAAAAGCGTTTGCATCAGGTTCGGGAGATTTTATAAACAGATAAAATGCACCATCCGGCTTAGCGGCAGTATAGCCATATTCAGTAAGCGCATTATAAAGCAAATCACGGTTCTTTTTATAAGCGCTAACATCACCCGTTAAGTCAACACAGTCCTTTACTGTAAACTGTAAAAGACTTGGCGCACAAACAAAGCCTAATGCTCTACCTGCACCGCAAACAGCGGCATAAACCTTATTGCAGTTATCAATATTAGGGGAAACAAAAATATAGCCTATACGCTCACCGGGTAGGGATAACGATTTACTATAAGAATAGCAAACTATAGTATTATTGTAAAATTCGGGTATGTAAGGCACTTCTACCCCGTAAGCTAACTCACGGTAAGGCTCATCGCAAATAATGAAAATACGTTTTCCGTATTCTTGTTGTTTTTTATTTAAAAGGCTTGCCAATTTAATTATAGTATCCTTTGATAAAACAACACCCGTAGGATTATTTGGAGAGTTTACAATAATAGCCTTTGTATTAGGGGTAATTGCGTTTTCAAGCACCGAGAAATCAATTTGAAAATCACTTTCACTACACTTTGCAACAACCAATTTTGCGCCTGCTTTTTCAGCAAAAACGCGGTATTCAGGGAAAAACGGCGCTAGTGCTATAACCTCATCCCCATTATTACAAATAGCGTTAAGACTTATTGTTAATGAAGCTGCCGCACCGCAGGTCATATAAATTAAATTAGGGTCAGCGTTTACACCAAAACGGCGGTTAATACTATCGGCAATAGTCTTACGAACATCGGGTGCTCCCTGTGCAGAAGTATAGCCATGTAGCTTTACAGGGTCGGTTTCGGTAAGCAACTTTATCATTGCTTCATTTACTTCCTTTGGCGCCGGTATACTTGGATTACCAAGACTAAAATCATACACATTTTCGGCGCCAATTTCTGCTCTTCTTTTATTGCCGTACTCAAAAATCTCGCGTATAACCGAACGATTTTCACCTAATTGTAGCATTTTTTCATTTAACATAAACTTAACCTCTATTCTATTTCAAGTTCTTTAATAGAACGCATTTGATAATCAACATTTTTAAGTAAATCGCTATTCTTAAGCGCCACGGCAGCACCTCTAACAACACTATGTGCAGGGTCGCTTAAATGATGAACTTCTATACCTAAATACTCGCTAATCTTTTGTGGGAAGCCTAAAAGCTGCGAGCCTCCGCCTGCAAGGTACATACCGTCAGCCATAATATCAGCGACTAAATCAGGGTCGGTTTTATTTAGCACTTCGCGAATAGCGTTACAAATTGTATCAACAGTATCTCTAATAGCTTCATATACTTCGCTTGAAGTAATTTCAAAGCTTTCAGGCAAGCCTGTAAACACATTTCTACCCTTCGCAATAACAGCGATTTCAACATCGCGTTCAACCGCCGTGCCAACCTTTATTTTTATAGACTCAGCAGTAAGCTGACCTATTTCTATATTAAACTCTTTTCTAACATAACGCATAATTTGCGCATCAATATCATAAGACGCAGTTTTAAACGAGTTGCAAACCGAAATATCACCCATAGAAATCACCGCAACATCAGTGGTACCAGCGCCTATATCCACAATAAGACTTCCGTGCGGTGTTGAAAAATCAAGACCTAAACCAAAAGCTATTGCCAAAGGGCTTTCAATAACTGTAATATTCCTACCCCCTGCCGACTCTAACACATTAGAAAGCGAGTGGTGTTGCAATTCAGTAAGACCTGCAGGTAGTGTTGCCATAATACGTGGGCGCATAATCTTATTACCAAAAGCTTCTCCCATATATTCTTTTAGCATATATTCTGCTAAATCATAATCAGAAATAACACCGTGTTCTATAGGAAAAACGGTTTGCATACTCTCAGGCGTTCTACCCAAGGTTTGTTTAGCCTTTTCACCTGTATAAACCACTTCCCAACTATCGCTATCAACAGTAACAACATTAGGCACTTCCAATACTACTTTTGAACTTGAAAAAATAACTGTTTTAGAAGAACCTAAATCTATTCCTACATCAACTGCCATTTGTTTTTTTCCTTTCCTTAGGTTTTGTCAAAAGACCCGTTACACAATACACATCATTAGCACCTGCTAATAGTAACTGCTTTGCGCATTCATCCAAGGTTGCGCCCGTAGTCTTAATATCATCAACAAGTAAAATTGTTTTACCTGTTACCTTTTTATTGTAATAGTATATACCCTTAACATTTTTAAATCGCTCTTTAAGGTGCATATCGTGTTGTTGCTGTGGCTTATGCCTTGCCAAAAGCACATCATTATATACTGCTACACCGAGTAATTTAGAAAGTCTTTTTGCAAGCTCTTGTGACTGATTAAAACCACGCTTTAACCTTTTGCGGTTAGACATTGGAACGTAAACTATACCATCAAATTCAATATCAAAATAAGTGTTTTTAATAGCTTTAGCCATCTCATAAGCGAAATAATTCGCACAAATAGTTAATTTTTCAAACTTATATTTGTACATTGCCGCTTTTGCAACATCACCATTATAAAAAGGTGCTGTCATTCCGCTAAAATGAAAAACGCGGTATTTACACTCACACAGTTTTTTAGGCGCACCGCAACGCTTACAAGCACTAAAAAAATCAACACGCTCGATTTTACTATAACAGTAATCGCACAAAGCTTCTTCGCGATTAATAATTGTACCGCAAGCAATACATTTATTTGGGAATAAAGCATTTACAACAATATCAAAAACTTTCATCACGTAAGTTTTCCTTTAAAAATTCCTCAAGCAAGGTGTACCTTAAGGTTTTACGGTCGTTTTCTGACATTTTTGCAAAAACTGATTTACTCCCCACTAAAACAAGTAAATCCTTAGCCCTTGTAACCGCTGTATAAAGCAGATTGCGGTACATAAGCTTTGAAGGTATATCCAAAAGCGGTACTATTACACAGGGATATTCACTTCCTTGGCTTTTATGAACTGTTACCGCGTACGCAAGCTCTAACTGATTAAAATCTTCATTAAAATATGTAACAACACGGTCTTCAAACCTTACTTTCATAATACCTGCGCGGTTATCAATCTCGGTAATGCAACCCATATCGCCGTTAAAAACGCCGCTACCGTATGTACCGTCATCTTTTTTAAACTCAATATCATAGTTATTTTTAATTTGCATAACCTTATCGCCTTCGCGAAAATATACGCCCTTATACGCTAATTGCGGAGCATTTCTAACGCGCGGATTAAGTTTTTCTTGCAGCAAATTATTAAGGTTATTAGCACCAGTATCAAGCATTCTTGATGGGCAAAGCACCTGAATATCGGTAATAGGGTCGAAGTTATAGGCCGCGGGTAAACGCTCGGTCACGAGTGATAACACCGTTTCTACCACAGAGTATTTATCAAGCCTTTCCATAAAAAAGCAGTCCGACTTTTTATTGCTAAAATCAACTTCTTCGTTTTTGATAATAGCATGAGCATTACGAACAATCATACTCTCATTAGCTTGGCGGAATACTTTGTTAAGCCTTATAGCCGGAAAAACATCAGCCGCTAAAATATCACCTAAAACATTACCTGCACCAATACTTGGTAATTGGTCAGAATCACCCACCAAAATTATTCGGCAATTAAGCCGCAATGCTTTTAAAAGATTTTCAAATAATAAAGCATCAATCATAGATGCTTCATCAATTATTATAACATCACAGTCAAGCGGATTTCTTTCATTACGGCAAAACTGCTGTTTATCCCCATCTACCCACTCTACTTCAAGCAACCTATGGATAGTTTTAGCTTCCCTACCAGTAAGCTCGGTCATACGCTTGGCAGCTCTGCCTGTGGGGGCGGCAAGCTCTATTATCATATCCCTATTTTGAAAAAGCTTTATTATAGCATTTAAAGTGGTGGTTTTACCTGTACCGGGTCCACCTGTAAGCACCAAAATACCATTTTTAAAGGTTTCAAAAATAGCATCGCGCTGTAGTGCTTCAAACTTAATACCTAAACTATTTTCAACAGCTTTAATTTCAAGCTCGTCCACCATTATTTTAGAGTTAATAAAATCCTTAACCGAAACAAGCCGTGCCGCAATATACTGCTCGGCATTGAAGTACGACGGTATTGATAAATATTCAACCCCGCCGATTTCTTTACTGCAAAGTGAAAAAGTTGACAGTAATGTATCACAGCAAGTTTCTACCATTGACTCACTGCAACCCAAAAGCTTGCAAGCAACAGGTACAAATTTTTTACGCGGAAGACAGGTATGTCCGTTATATAAATTCCTGCGCAAAACGTATTCTATTCCCGCGCTTATACGGGTCTCACTAGCCATATCAAAGCCAAAGTCGTTAGCAATATCTTCCACAAGCTCAAAACTAAAATCAATACCCTCCTGACAAAGTAAATAAGGGTTGGACTTTATATATTCAATAGACTTTTGACCGTATTTTTTATAAATATCAACACATCTATCGGGTGTGACATTAAACTTTGAAAGCATAAGCATAATATCGCGAATACCATACTGCTTAGCGTATTCTTGGGATATGCTCATAGCTTTATTAAGCGAAATACCTTTAATGGTTGCAAGCGACTGCGGACTATTTTGTATAATTTCTAAGCTTTGTTCACCAAATTTTTCAACTATACGCCCTGCGGTAGATGGGCCTACACCTTTTATCGCGCCTGATGACAAATATTTTAAAATTGCCGCAGCGCTTTTAGGTGCATTTTTTTCAAAGCTTTCAACCTTAAATTGTTCACCGTAGGTTTGGTGAACAGTAAAATCACCCGTAAAATCAGCAAAATCGCCCTCGTTTAAAAAGGGCATTGTGCCTACACCTATAAACTCTTCTGTTCCATTCCTTAGTACAGCTACTGTATAATAATTAGATTCATTACGAAAGGTAATTTTTACAACTTCAGCATTTATAGTTTCCACAAAATTACCTTCCTTTCAAATTTCTATACCATATTTTTCGCAAATTTTTTGACAACGATTATATACGTCCTTACTTAAACTATCACAGTCAAAACTAATTGAATCGGCAAATCTTCTACCGTACCAACGAAATTGTTCGCAAGCGTATAATGCTTGCTTTTCGGCATTAGCATCCCTTAATTTTATTACAAGACATGAATTAATTTTAGCTTTTGGAAAAACAATATAAAGCCTTATAATATGTAAAAATTCACTAAAACCAAAAACTGCGAAAGCAAGTAAGCTTAATAAACAAAATAACTCCATCAAATCCCCCCAAAACATAATACGCAAATAAAAGGAATTTGACAGTGTATTCAAAAAACTGCCCAACTCCCCTTAGAGAAGTTGGGCAATTGCCCTATTATTTTTTCTTAACAGTAACACTTGTATCGTAACTGCCTAATGCCCAAATATTATTATCTTCCTTAAAGCCTAACACAACCTGTACTGTGTGTTCACCTGCTTTTTTGTTAGCAAGATCAACAGCAGCATAAACATCTTTAGTATCAAGATTATTTACTGCTCTTCTTGGACCGAAAACAACAATATTTTTAAGCTTATATCCCGAAGCCTTAAGGTCATTATTCAAGTTTTTAAATGAAAACTTTGAAACATCAATCTTACGGGTAATATAATTGTAAAGATTAAATTTAACCGTAAAATGTTCAATATTATCAAGCAAACGAACACCGTCAGGCAGTGTAGCCGAAACATCAAAGCTGTTATTTTGCCTGTCAACCTTAGAAATATCTATTGGTGAAAGAGTAATATTTTTTATTTTATCAACAGTTTCGGGTGTACCTATTACAGTAACCGATTTGGTATTGATTGTATAAGACAATGTTGAAGTATCAAAGCCTTCAGGCAAATTAGAAAATGCAACCTTAACCGAAACAGTTTTCTTTTTTGAAATAGGAACCGTAACCTTAACCTTTGTAGCACTTAATGTTAAATTTTCCAAAGGAAGCTCTTTATTGTCCTTATCGTACAGCTTAATTGTAGCATCAAAGGTTTGGCTTGCGGAAAGTGTTTTATTAACATTAGTGAATGCAACAACCGAATCAATCTTATTAAGTACTGTACGGGGACCTTGAATAGTTATTGTATCACTTTCTGCACCGCTCACAACCGAGTTTTCAGCAATAAGACCCTCGCTTGCAGTAACACCTTCAGCCAATGCTTTTACAGTAAATTCTTTAGTATCAATATAGTCAAAAGAAACCTTGACTGTAGATGGTACTACCTTTAGTACTTCGTAACCCTTATTAGCATCTACCGGAAGTGCCACAACATCTAAATCATATTCACCCGGTGCATCGACAGCCGCCGCAGAAGCGTAAACATTAAAGTTTTCACTTTTAAGGGAATTTATAAGGTATGTTGGACCGCGTGCTATTACAGTAAACTTTTGAGATGAAATATCACCAATCATACTCATTCCATTTTCAGAAGCTATTGTATTATCAAGGTTTACATTTACTGTCATATCAGCAAAGCTGCGGTCAATAATTGGGTTTTCTTTTGTTACAATAACAAGCCAAATTATAAAGGCTAAAAGTATAGAAAACGGAATGGTAAACCGCTTATTGTTAAGCAATTTTCTTAAAGAAAAGGAAGAAATAAATTTTGAAATTTTAGCCATTATTCATCCGTCCTTTCTTCTGGAATAGCTTCCGTTAACGCATCATCAATTTTGTGCTTTTTAAAGGGATTAATGTTTTTGATAGCTGTAATTAGGGTATTCTTCTTGTCGAGATTTTCATCAGCTATTAATAAACGGCGAAGCTCAGCGCTTGCAGTAACCGAATTATAATTACGCGTAATTTTGCCACCTTCAACAATTGAAATAATACCTGTTTCTTCTGAAACAACAAGCACCACCGCATCAGAGTTTTCACTCATACCAATAGCAGCTCTATGGCGTGTACCAAGCTGAGAATTTAAATTATCGTTTTGGGTAAGCGGTAAAATACAGCCTGCCGCCAAAACTCTACCGTCGCGAATAATCATTGCACCATCGTGTAGCGGAGATTTTGGGAAGAAAATGTTATTTATAATTGAAACAGAAACAGCGGCATCAATATGGGTGCCTGTATTTACAATTTCACCCAACTGCGTTGTGCGTTCAAAAACAATAAGCGCGCCAATTCTCTTTTCAGACATAAAGCCTGCTGCTTTACTTATTTTATCAACACTTTCGGAAATTACGCTTTCATCATCAAAAAAGCGGTCACGTGAAAATTTTGTTTTACCAACATTTTCAAGTATTCTTCTAAGCTCTGGTTGAAAGATAACAACTGCAGCCAATAGTACAGAATTCATAACCTTAGAAAGCATCCACTGTACTGTTACAAGATTCCACCAATCAGCAATAGCATAAACAACAAATAAAACAACTATACCCTTTACAAGCTGACCAGCCCTTGAATCACGCAAAAAGCCTATCGCTTTATAAATAATAAAAGCGATAACCAGTATGTCCAAAATATCGAACACGCGAATGTGCGAAATAGCGTAAATTATTTGATTTATCGTTGCATAAATCGCATTAAAAATACCACTCACTTTAAAAATGCCTTCCGTTTCTTTAAGTCTATATATTATTAAATAATATTATTTCAAGTATATTGTATCATACTTTATACTTTCATTCAACACCTTTTTTAGATTTTATTCAAATTTTTATTACTCAAAACGAAAGCTAATTTTTCAACTTCTTGTAAATTATTAAAAACGCTAAAACTTACCCTGCAAGCACCACTTTCAGGTGTTCCGATTGCTATATGAGAGGTTGGTGCACAATGAAGTCCCGAACGCACCGCAACACCGTAAGAATTTAAAACTTCAGCCAACTTATAACTATCAAGATTCTTTTCATTAAAAGGCAAAACTGCAACATTTTCACTAAAGATTGGTGGTTTTGTATAAAGCAAAATATTTTCAATTGATGAAAGCTTTTTATAAAGTTTTTCCAAAAGCAAAAATTCATGCTTATAAATTTTTTTAAGTGTCAATTTTTCTATAAAATCGATACCTGCACCAACGCCCATAATCGCAGGTACATTAATTGTTCCACTTTCAAAACCTTCAGGTATATCTAAAGGCTGTGAATAATTATAAGAATCTGTTCCTGTACCACCTTCAATAATGGTGTTTTTTAGCGGTTTTCTGGATATCAGTATACCTATTCCCATAGGTGCATAAAGTCCCTTATGCGGCGCTATACACAAAAAATCAATATTATCTTTTTGCATATTAATCGGCACAACACCCGCTATCTGAGCAGCATCCACGCCAAATAAAATACCTCGTTTTTTACATATTTCTCCAATTTCGCGAAACGGCAAAATTTGTCCTGTCACATTAGAAGCGCCTGTTACAAAAACAAGCCTTGTATTAGGCTGTATTGCATTTTTAAAATTTTCTATTGTCTTGTCAACAGTTTCGTCAACTTTAGCAACTGAATAGGCAATTTTACACTGTTTGAGCGGTCTCATAACCGAATTATGTTCTAAATTTGAAACAACAATATGGTCGCCTTTACTAGCTATTCCTTTCAAACATAAGTTTATCGCATGAGTACAGTTTTGTGTGAACACAACATTTTCAGGTCCATCTGCCCCAAAAAAATCAGCAACTTTTGTCCTAACTTTATAAACGGCATCGGCGGTTTTTAAAGACAAATCGTGTCCACTTCTCCCCGGATTAGCCGATAGATTTTTAAGCGCAAAATTTACTGCATTAATAACGCTTTCAGGTTTCTTGCCGCTTGTCGCGGCATTATCAAAATATATCATATTTTCCTCCAAAAAATAGGCACCCCGTAAAGCCGAGATGCCTTAATGTCAATTTTCACTGATTTCGAGAATTTTAACACCGTTTTGTCTAAGCAGTAACTTAGCAGTGTCAAGATCCCCTTCAAAAATTATTACATAACCGCAGCCGTGTACATTTTCTCCCGATTTACGCTCAATTTTTGCTTTATATCCTTTTTTTCGCAATAAATCCCTACCTTTTATAGCATAGGTCACAGTACCGGTTGCTACTACATATCTTTTCATTTTAAGTCACTCCGTTATTCCATACTATGCAAAAGTCACTAAACTGACAACCCCTCTTTCATTTCGCTTTTATAATATTGTATTGTTACAATTAGAATAACAGGAAATAGTATTAAACCCCAAAAGCCTAAAACCTTAAGACCTAAAAACATTGCCATTAAAGTAAAAAGTGAATTTACCCCTACTTGCATACCAATAATTTTTGGTTCTAAAAAATTACGAACTAAAACGATAATTATATATAAAACTGCAATAGCTATTCCCAACTGTAAATTGTCGGAAAGTATACTTAAAATCGCCCAGGGCACCAATATAGTACCTGTTCCTAAAACAGGCAAAAGGTCAACAACCGCAATAATTACGGAAAATAAAAAGGCTCTTTTTATCCCAAGAATTAAGAACCCCAAATACAACTCTATCGTGGTAATAAGATATAAAAGTACATAACCTTTTAAAATCTTAAAAACGCTACCTATAAGAATATTTTTAATTTTTACTCCCTTTTGTGCAATTTTTTCGCCTATAAGCTCTTTTACAAACCTTTTAAGCTGTAAAAAATCCTTAGAAATATAGCAAGAAGCAACAAGTGTAACAATTCCGCTTATAAAAAACAATGGCATTTTCTTTATAAAACCACTTACACCTTTTGTGATAATATTACCAAGTGACAAAACAAATTTTTCAATAGTTTCTACCCAAAAATTTTCGGTAGAAAGCCTTAATTCTTCAGGAAAATGCTTAAAAACATTAGCATACCTATCACCAATATTTATAAAAACCGTTCGCGCTTTTTCAAAAAAGCTCGGTAAATATTCTGTGAAATCTATTGCCAATACAATAATCCTATAAGCCAAAAAGCAAAGGATAGTACCCACCAAGGCATAAAGCATAAGGGCAAATATAACCGACCACACCCCTTGCGAAAGCCTTATTTTTTGACTTATTCTATTAGCCAATGGTTGTACAGCAAAGGCTATAACGGCGCCAATAACAAAAGGAAATAAAAATTTTATTAGCACATAATACACCGCAATTACTATTAAAAAAACTGTAATACAGTAAAAAACATTAATTAAAAACTCTTTTTTTGAATTTCGTTCCAAAGATATCACCCAAATTTTAATTTTTTTATGCGGCATTACTAAAATAATTAAATTACTTGATTTTTCCATTAAGTTTTAATATAATATTATATTATATATTATTTTCTTAAATTTTAAGAATTATTGCAGGAGATTAAAATGATTGATGTTGCTATTATGGGGCACGGTGTTGTAGGCTCTGGTGTTGCCGAGATTTTAATTAACCATAACGACCGTATCTCAAGCCGAGTTAAAACCCCTATAAACGTAAAATACATTTTAGATTTAAGGGAATTTAAAGACCTTACATACAGCGAAAAATTCATTAAGGATTTTAATATTATACTTAATGATAAGGATGTTAAGGTTGTTGCCGAAGTTATGGGCGGAGTTAACCCCGCTTACGATTTTGTAAAAAAATGTTTACAAAACGGCAAAAGCGTTGTTACTTCTAATAAAGAACTTGTGGCTGCCAAAGGTGCCGAGCTTATAAAAATTGCCGAAGATAATAACGTCAACTTCCTTTTTGAAGCAAGTGTTGGCGGTGGTATTCCAATCCTTCGTCCAATGGTTCAATGCATGGCTGCTAATGATATTGATGAAATTTGGGGCATACTAAATGGAACAACCAACTACATCTTAAATAAAATGATAGTGGATAATATGGATTTTGATACCGCTTTAAAGCTAGCTCAAGATTTAGGATTTGCAGAAAAAGATCCAACTGCAGATATTGAAGGTCACGACGCTTGCCGCAAGGTTTGTATTTTAGCGGCTTTAGCTTTTAATAAGCATGTTTATCCCAACCAAGTTAAAACCGAAGGTATCACAAATATCACATTAGACGATATTGATTACGCTGAAAAATTCGGCGCAGTAATAAAACTCATCGGTCACGCCAAGAAACTTCCAAACGGTAAAATTACTGCATCGGTTGCACCTACACTTGTGGGCAAAGACTGTATTCTTTCAAGCGTTAACGGCGTATTTAATGCAGTTATGCTAAACGGCGACCAAACAGGCGAAGTTGTATTTTATGGCAAGGGCGCCGGTAAGGAGGCAACTGCAAGCGCAGTTGTGGCTGATATTATGGACTGCATTAAGCATCTGAATACAAGAAAGTATCTTTCTTGGGAAGAGGGCGAAAACGATTATGTCGACCAAAGCTTCGACCCTGAAACTCGCCTTTATGTTGTTATAAAATCAGATGATTTTGATGGAATACAAGCTCAGTTTAATGATATTTTTGGTAATACCGACACAAGTATCAAAAACGCCCAAAGAGGCGAAATTGCTTTCATTACAGAAAAGGCTAAACGTAGTGTAATAGAACAAAAGCTTGCACTTTTCAAAAGCGGAATTTCTGTGAAAATACTTAACACAATGCTCTAATCGGAGGTATTATAATGGCATTAATAGTTAAAAAGTTCGGCGGCTCTTCAGTTGCTGACGCAAAAAAGGTTTTCAATGTTGCTAACCTTATTGTAGAAGATTACAAAAAAGGTAACGATGTTATAGTTGTAGTTTCAGCCCAAGGCGATACTACTGATGACCTTATCGAAAAAGCAAAAGAAATCAACCCAAAAAACCCATCTAAGCGTGAAATGGATATGCTACTTTCAGCAGGTGAACAAATTTCTATTGCACTCTTAGCGATGGCTATTGAAACTATGGGCAGTCCCGTAATTTCTCTTTTAGGTTGGCAAGCAGGCTTTAATACCGACTCACACCACTCGGTGGCACGTATCAAAAACATTAACGCCGAACGCCTAAAAAATGAAATTGAAAAGAAAAAAATCGTTATTGTTGCAGGCTTCCAAGGCTTAAATAAATATGACGATGTTACCACATTGGGACGTGGCGGTTCTGATACCAGTGCAGTTGCTATTGCCGCCGCATTAAAAGCAGACCTTTGCCAAATTTATACTGATGTTGACGGTGTATACACTGCCGACCCGCGTAAAGTCCCCAATGCGCAAAAGATGGAAGAAATTTGCTATGACGAAATGTTAGAGCTTGCCACCTTAGGTGCACAGGTTTTAAATAACCGTTCAGTTGAAATGGCAAAAAAATATAATGTTGAGCTTGAAGTTCGTTCAAGCCTTGAACCACATAAATCAGGTACAATTGTGAAGGAGATTGTTAAAATGGAAAAAACTTTAATTAAGGGCGTTGCTAAAGACAATAATGTAGCAAGTATTTCAATAGTTGAATTAGAAGATAAACCGGGTATTGCTTTTAAAATTTTCAACAAATTAGCTCAAGCAAAAATCAATGTAGATATAATCTTACAGTCAATCGGCCGTAACAACACAAAAGATATCACCTTCACCGTATCTCAAGACAACCGCGAAGATGCCGTTGCAGTTATTGAAGCACTTAAAGATAGTCTTGATTTTAAAGAAGTAACCTTTGATGAAAATGTTTCAAAGGTATCTATTGTTGGTGCAGGTATGGAAAGTAACCCTGGTGTTGCTGCTAAAATGTTTGAAGCATTATTTGATGCAGGTATCAACATTCGTATGATTTCCACAAGCGAAATCAAGGTTTCTGTCCTTATAGATGAAAATCAAGCAGATGCAGCAGTTATAGCTGTTCATGATAAATTTGTAAACTAATATAAAGGAGATTGTTTCCTTGGAAAAAGATGCATTAGCCGCAGGCGTTTCAGAGGTTGGCGGATTATTTACCACTGCTGAAATACGGGTTTTAATTTGTTATATTTTTTCTACCATAAACGCCCCTGTGCCCGGTAATCTATTAGCAAATACCTTACATTACGAAGGTATAGCTAACTGCTTTGAGGTTAACGATTCTATAGATTACCTTTGCAAAAACGGTCAGTTAAAACAAGTAAGTGCAGAAGACGATACTTACCTAATTACCGAAAGTGGAAAGGATATTGCCAATACCCTTAAAACAACCCTTTCAATTGTTGTGAAAGAAAGGGCTTATAATGCTGCGCTAAAAATGTATACTCGTTTTAAAAATACCAAAGAAACCGACATTAAAATTTCGCGCGAAGACAATAAAACCTTTATCACCTGCTCTGCTATTGACGATGATACACCTTTTATGAGCATAAAGCTTATGGTATCTGATGAAGAGCAAGCAATACACATTAAGGAAAGGTTTTTAAATAATCCTACCGAAATTTACTCAACTATTATTGATTTATTAACAAAATAAGGCATATATAAAATCATCGTTCCAAAGAACGAGGATTTTTAGTTTTTTATTAAGTTTTTTAAATCAAATATAGCCTGCATCCATTTTCACTTCTTCAGATACAGCATTATCATCACCGTAAAAAGCTTCATAAACTGCTTCAGCAATATCATTTCGTGCATTACCCCAAGCCGAGTTTGATAAAAATATTATATCAAAATCATCTTCGGGTAGTTGTATATGAAGCGTTCTAAAGCCATCCCAACCGCCATTATGGGTTATGCGCTTTTTGTTATGCCAAGTGCTCACTGTACAGCCCATACCCATAGAATTAATTGGCGACGGTATTAAAACCTCATCCCAAATTTCCGGGCTTAATATAAGCTTGTGTTTAATAGCCTTATTTAAGCAATAAACATCTTCTACAGTTCCAACAATATCTGCTGCACCAAAAGTCCAGTTAAGCATTCTGTCAATGGGAATAATTTTTTTATCTTTCGATAATTCGTAACCTGTTACGCGATTATCCGACAACAAGTTTTCATTATCAACCATTGCGGTTCTCATTCCAAGAGGCTCGAAAACTTCCTTTTTCATATATTCTCCGTAACTCATACCCGTAACAATTTCAATAATCAAAGCGGGAATTATAAAGTTAATATTGGCATACATTCCCTTTGTGCCGGGTGCAAATACCATTGAATAATTAGTTAGTTCTTTTAAATGGTCACGCAACTCGAACGAAAAACCTGTCTTATATTTTTGCTCAAACTTTGCCGTTTGATTAAAATCAGGCAAACCGCTAATATGGTGTAGCATTTGCCTGATTGTTACATTTTCATCAAAGCCTTTTGTTTCGGGAAGATATTTAGACGGATGAGCATCTATATCAACAAGCTTTTTATCTTTTAGTTTTAGAAGACCTATAGCACAAAAAGGCTTTGATAGTGAGTAAAAAGAAAAAATTGATTCTTTTGTAAAAGGAAGTTCCTTTTCAATATTCGCAAAGCCAAAGCTTTTTTCATAAATTATTTCGTCTTTATAAGTAACTCTAAGGCTACCTGAATTTTTATAACGATTATAATAATCCGCAATAAAATTATCTAATTTTTCGCAAGCGTTTTTGTACATAGGTGTCACTTCCTTTATCCTGTTCAGTATAGCACACCAAAAAATATATTGCAACCAAAAACCGTACTCATTTTAGTACGGTTTTTAAATAAATCATTTCATTAAATTTTTAAAACCTTTTCTATGCCATTTCCGTTCATAGTGACGGTTGCAGTATTATAGTCAACAGTGATTTTTATGCCGTTAGAATACATAATTTCAAAAACATTATCGCTAACTTCATTATGGCTTTCTATAAAGGCAAAACGGACTTCTTCCATCCATTTATAATCGTTATACATAGTTTTTATCTTTGAAACAGACTCTTGCATTTCGGCATCAGTATCACAACGGAAGTCTTCAAGTCCCATCCAATCTTTACCGTTAGCAAAGTTAGCATATACGCATACAAGCGGTCTACCGCCGTATTCGAAATACCTTAAACGGTTTTCTGTACCCTTTGCAGCATAGTTCAACGTAAATGTACCGGGATTATAAAGAATAATACCATGGAATACAATTTGCCAAAATGGAATTGGTTTATCACAAATTTCAGGCAGCCCTACACCTGATAAGAAAAAAGATGTATATAGCGCAAAATCGAGTACTGCCGCCGCATAATCATAACCCGATTCAGAAGAAATACCGCCAAAGGTTTCTTTTGACTCTTGCATAAGTCTATTATACCACTCGGCTGTTTCTTTACGGGTAAGTGGGTGGTTTTTATCGTGACATTCTAACAAAGAAAGAATTGTTATTACATCAATATAGTGTACACCCTCAAAGCCAAGCTCTTTTAATTGTGTCAAGTGTTCCTTACCGAAAAGCTCATAATAACGCTTTGGACAAATTTTATGTGCTCTACCGCTTGACCATATATCAATTTTATGTAGACTTCCGTCATTATTCTTTAAAAGATATTCTTCATCCCAAAGCTCTGATACTGTATAAGCATCCGAAGCATTATCGTGACCAACAATATTATATCCAAGCGATTTTGTCTTACTAATAAGTTCTTTAAGCTTTTCTTCACCACCGAGTAATGGCTCTACAGGAAATATTTGCGGATACCTGCCATCGTGACCCATACGACTCCAACCAACAAGACAAAATTCAGCACCGTCTATACCCTGCTTTGAAAATTCTTCAACAAGCTGTGTTGTTCTATCAAAATCACAAGCGACATACATTTCGGGTTCAGTTTCAAGTGTTTGATTTTCAACAGCACTCGGTGCCGGCTTCCATCCTTGGCGCACACGTACTGCTATACTTTTAGCGGCCTTTGCAAGTATTTCGTTATTTTTCACCCTTTCGCTCAAAGGTATACAGCCGTAACGCTCTAACTGTATTTTTCTATAAAGACTTGCCATTTCGGAATAATCGCCGTTTTCAAGGTTGTAGTATTCTATCACAATATCTTCATAGGCTTTAAAACCATCAAGCATAAATCGTGGATATGCATAATATATGCCATCCTTAACACCTGCGACAACAGCATAATACTCTCTGCAGCCTGTTATTATACCCATAATACCACCGTTTTCTTTTTTATAACCATAGCAGCATATATGAGAAAAATTAGTAGCAAACTCGGTATCGTTTCTATTTTTAAAATATGTTACGCATACCCCCTGTTCGCAGTTTAAGGGTAGTACAAAATAGCCTTTATCACCAATATTTGCAACAAAAAAATCATAAAGAAAATCAACGTATTTAATATCAGTTGGAATTTTATCCTTTGATAGTTTGACTATAGTTTTTTCTTTATTGATAGTAATTTCGGGTTGCAGTTCGATAATAGTATTATCTTTTTTCACTACTCTAATGTTCATATTAAACACCTATTTAAATAATTATTCAAAATCAGTTATATCAAATTTCCATTCATCCCGTGTTCTAAAAGGACGTTTGAATTTTTTGTTTAAAACACCCTTTTCTTCCAAATGGATATAACAAGCAGTATCGCACGCTCTGCCACATATTGAACATTGATATGCATGCTGTGCCGGCGGATAAAAGAAAATTTCATCAAGGATTTTCTTAGCGGTTTCAGGTGTAACTCTTGCTTCACCGGCAATAATTTCAAGTCGGTTATCTAATTTAGAAAAAGCATCCGGTGGCATAAAAGGATTTTTAGTACCATTAGCACCATTATAATAAACTGCGCATTGCCAAGCGTCGAGCACGCCGTTTTCACTAATTGCTTTACCAGGACACGCCATAACACATTTTCCACAATTATCGCAAAGATGCGCTTCTTTAACTGAATCAGGCTCAATTACCAAATTGGTTAGAATAAAGCAATATCTAACCATAGGGCCATAATCATCTGTTAAAATCGCACCCGAAAGCCCCTTTTCACCAATGCCGCATTTTACAGCAGCGTCAACAAAATTCATTTGATTCTCGGCAGTTTTGTTTCTAAAAATCGCATCATAAGCAACTTCGGGATTAGTGCTATTTTCTTCTGCCATAATTTGTTGATGGCGTCGTTGCGGAACAGCAATATAGCCTTTACTTTCAATAAAGTTTGCAATTCTTAGTTGTGCCATTGGCATTATGGTTTCTTCCATATTTTCAACTGCCATAGTTGTATATTGATAATATGTAGTTCCTTCTTCTGTACCTCTATATGCACCTCTTAAAACTCTGAAAGCTAGACCAATAACAGTTTTAGTTTCCGGAAATATTTTAAAAATAGGGTCGTTTTCGTCAAAACTTTTAGCACTTGCAAATCCAACAATATCCGCAAAGTTTTCTTTCGCAATCTTAATGATTTCACGTTTCATTACTTCAACTCCCCTTTCAAATGCCTATAACAAGCAACATCGCATTTTTTACCGCAAAGGCAAGGTGCATAACCCCATTGCGTATTAGGTAAGAAATTCATTTCTTTGTAGATTTCTCTTGCGCTCTCAACATCAAAACGCTTTTCGCCGTTAAGAATTGCTTCACGTTCGGGATTACCCTTTAAAAATTCATCTGTAATAAAGGGATTAGATTTATGTGCACCTTTATAGTATACAGCGCATTGCCAAGTATCAAGTCCGTTATCACTTATAGCATTACCGGGGCAAGCCTTTATGCATTCACCGCAATTATCACAAATCACTTCGTTTTTTATTTCATCGGGTTCTAAGGGCATATCCGTAATAATAAAACAGTAACGCATAAAAGGACCATAATCTTTATTTATAATTTTACCGCTAAGTCCCATTTCACCAATGCCACAAGCTTTGGCAGCCTTGCCAAAATCAATAATCACGTCAGGTACAGGCTTGCCGACTTCTACCGCTTGTGCATGGATAAGCTCATATGTATCCATTACCTCTGGGTTAGTTGTCGTATCTCCCTTTATACGAAGATTTGGTATTGCTTTTTGAAGACATGCATCGTAACCTTCGTTTTCAATTATACCACCTATTTTAAGTAAAAATATCTCCGCCATTTCTTCGTCGATATATTTAACTCCCATTGAAGTGTAAGAATAGTATTGAGATTTTATATCCATTGTAAGATATAATCCCTTTGGTACTGCAAAACCAAAGCCAATAATACATTTGGCATTTGGTAAAATCATTTTAGGGTCACGCTGCGGGTTAGTCTCTTCATAAACCTTTCCAACACCACATACACTGGCTCCTAATTCTTTAGCCTTTATTTTAATTTGTTCTTTAGTAAGAAGATTCATATTAGACTCCGCCTTTCTGTATTTTCCTTACTTGTGTTTTGGTTTTCTACAACCATTACGGTTGCATTTTTGCTAACTGTTATATGATGCCACACTTTTTCACGAACATTGTATACCTGTAGCTTTTTCATTTTATACTTAACTATAACACCATTTTCGTTTTCGATATAAAGAACCGCTTTGCCTTTTAGCAAAATAAAAGCTTCATCAGTTAACAAATGCCGTTCCAATGCAGTAAACTTTGAAAATCTATCGGAATATCTTAAAAAACCTATTTTCCATTTTTCCGCTTCGGTTACAACCTTAAAATCTTTGCCGCAAAAATTCGATATGTCAATCATCTGTCCAACTTCCAAGCCTTTTTCGTTCTTAACGGTTCTTTAAAACGTCCTTCCATACAACCGCCTTTTTTCTCAAGCATAGAAACGCAAGCTCTAATACAACCACCACATTTAGCCATATTGTATCCAACCCAGCTTGGAAAATATTTTTGAAGCGCAGTATAAACCTTCATAATTTCCTGTTCATTAGCAATATTGGTAACACCTTCCATTAAGTCAAGCGCACCGTTCTCGTTCTTATCCCAAACTTCTTTAGGAACAAAGGGGTTATAGTATCTTCCCGCGTGGGTATAAAAGGCATAGCAACGCCACATATCTATGTCACCCCACTCAGAAATTTTGTCTTCAATTTGAACAGTAATTTTTTTACCCGAATTGATTGCCGGAATACAACCGCCCGGGCATTCTCTGACACATGCACCGCACTTACGGCAAAGTGACTCACCGTTATACATTTCATCATATTCATCGAATTCTGCATCAGTAAAAATAAATGCCACACGCTGTAAAGGACCAAATTCGGGTGTTAATAGCATTTTACTCCAACCAATTTCACCAAGGCCGCAAGCAACAGCCGCTAATCTAAACTGAAACTGTAAATCAGGTGGAACATTATCTTCCCTAGTCGCGCGAGTAAATTGCACATTCCTATGATGTGCGGTAGAGGTCTTGGCATTTTCGTTTACTTCAATTTGTTCTTCAGGCGAAAGAGTATTACCCTCGCTGCCGTCCATATCGGAAACACAGCCTCTGGCTCCTGTATTTCTATATACAAACGCCTCATAACCATTATCTTCTATAACCTTGCCAACGCTATAAAGTACTGCAGGGGCAAAAATCTCGTTTATGCCACCATACGCCATAGAGGGATACTGATAAAATTGAGTTCCTTCTTCAATCCCCCTTTGAACACCACGTGGAATACGAAAAACAAATCCTATCATACTTTTGGCTTCGGGGAATAGAAACATTGGATTCATTTCATCAGGAGCACCCTTCATTCTACTGATAGGCGCGATACCGCAAACATCGGCACCTGCAGCAAGCGCTGCTTCTTTGATTAATTTACTACTAAGCATAATTTAAACTCCTATTCTAAAACAACTGTAGCATTTTTTTGTATTTGATCGCAATAATTACACTCATCACACTTTTTCGAACATTTAAGAACCGTTTGCGCGAAATCTTTCGAAATCGATTTATTATCAATAACATTTGGATAAAATACCCCTGAATGATTGGGCTCAAGCAAATCGGTTATCGCACCGTTATAAGATGAATTACAATACGATTGAATGATTTTAGCAGGATTTTTATTAACCCTTGTTGCAAGCTTTAATCCGTCAAATAAGCCATCGTATAAATAAACATCCTCAGGGCGAATAAAATTTGTAATCGAAAGCCATTTTTCTTGTTTTTCTGCTTTCTTTAAATAATCCCAACATTGTCCAACAAACTGATATCCATTATCCTTTTCCGCAATTTCGCTTTCATGTGCTACTAAATTATCATGAAAAATATGGGTAGAACAAAAATTCAAGCAACCACTATTGGCAAGTCCGTAAAGCTTTTTACCGTTTGCATTACACCACTCTCTTGCTTTAGTAACAATTTGTAAGTTTCTATTATATTCACGTTTAAGATAAAAACTATCAAATAAATCTGCTATGTAATCCATACCAATAGTTGTACCAATTTCCATATTTACAGAAGCCCTAACCTCTAGCTGCGGAAAATTTTGCTTTACAAACTTTGCAATTAAGGGCGAAGTTGTGGTAACTGCTTTTAAACCAAAATTTGTTTTAATATAATCGAGAGTGTTACCTATTTTATTAAAAAAACTTTTTGACTGACTATTTGCACCATAGCAGTTTGCATTTAATAATAAATTAAAATCAATGCCTGAAGCTATTAGTTTATTTAAATTAGAAACCATAAGCTGTTGCATTTCAAATAATGTAAGACTGCCGGTAGTATCAAGGGTGCTTCTTCCATTAGGAAAATCTCCCCAAGAAAAATATACTTCGCTAATAGATTCTTTATTTTTAATTATTTCAGATATAAGAGCATCGTTATTAACTTGTAATCCAACCAAATATTTCATTCATAACACCCCATCCATTATATTTTACCTTTAAATTGCGTTATAGTAAACAGTCATATCAAATTAAAATCTCACTAAAACAAATATTTATTATTGAAAATGTTTAAATTAGTGATATAATTAAATCAATGAGTACTTAAGGAGTTAAAAAATGGATTTATTTATACGATATTTAGCTAAAACTGATTGTCTGCCAAACAAGTTTCCAACCAAGGCTTACGATTTAAGAATATTTTATATTCTCGATGGTGAAGGAGAAATATTACTTGCAAATGATCGTTACCCGCTTACAAGAGGTTCTTTTTGCTACTGTCCAACGGGAATAGAATATTATCCCTTATCTTCAAGCGATAATCCGCTAAAATTCATTGTTATAAACTTCGACTTATCACACCAAAACAAACATATACAAAACTTCTTAACACCCATAAAATCCAACAAATTTGTTAATGAATTAGGAATTTTCTCACAGAACGAATGTGAAATTGAGCTATTTCGTGAAGCATTTGTAATTCCTAATGCACAATTTATTGAAGAAATTTTAATCAACACCGAAAAGGAGTACAAAAAAAATACAATATACGCTAACGAAATTGCCGAATCGTACTTAAAATGTGCATTATTAAAGCTTGCTGAATATAAAAACCAAAAAGGTAATCACCTTTACAATGAAATTATAAATTATATTTCCAACAACTATAAAACTATTAAATCAAACGATGATGTTGCCAACGCACTCGGTTATCATTCGTTTTATTTAAGTAATGTTTTACAACACCATTCGGGTCTTACACTTCACAAATATATAAAAAAATTCCGCCTTACAAAAGCGGCAGAACTTCTTGCATTTACTGATATGTCAATCGCTGAAATAACAAATGAAATTGGAATAGAAAATCCTAATCATTTTTGCAATATTTTTTCTCGTGAATATGGTGTGGCGCCATCTATTTATAGAAATTCAATAAAAACAATATAAAATTACGGAGTATAAGAAATTCTCTTATACTCCGTTTTTAACTAATCGGTCAAAAATCTTTCAACAACAAGCTGTCTAAATTCAGGTGACAAACTTGCAAAATAAGCAGTAAAGCCTGTAACACGAACAACCAAATCGGGATGTGTTTCGGGGTTTTTATGTGCTTCCATAAGCTTTTCGGTATCAAGAACATTTATGTTTATTAGTGTACCACCCTGTTCAAAATGGCTCTTAACAAGGTTACCTACAACCTCAACACCCTTACTGTCATCAGCGAGCTTGGGGTCAAACTCAATTTGCAATGGTGCTGTATTACCGTAACCGCATTGTACTGCAGCAATACCGTTTGATTGCGCAGTAACCGCACCGTCTGTTCTGAAATGTGGATTTGGATTAGCGCCATGTGAAATCGGTTCAAAGGCTTTTCTGCCGTTAGGTGTTGCACCTACTGCTTTACCATACTCAATAGTACGCGCCCAACTAAACCAACCGGGAACTAACTGTCTGCCCTCAGGCATTTCTTGAGCCTTAATTGTTTTTACCCAAATATCAGTAATCTTTTTAGCCCACTTATCCGAAACAGTATCACCACCGCAATACTTTGGTGTGGAATTAAGCAAAAGTCTTGTTCTCTCGCCCTTAACACCATCAAAATTGTTTTGTAGGTTTTCGTAAACTTCATCCCAAGAAAGAAGCTTTTCAGTTTCTACGCGAAGTTCCAAAGCACCAAAGCTATCAGCAACAACGGCAAGCCCAGCACCGTCTACGCCCACTGTATAAAGCTTTGCACACTGCGAAATATCAAGACCTTTTTCGAGTGTATCCTCCATCATAAGATTCATAATAAGCTCGGGTGTTACTTCTGCTTGATGGTCTATATGAAGATTTATACCTTGTGCAGTTACATCTGTTGCTATTTTAAGATGCTCTTCAAAAAGCTCGAAAAGTCTATTTGTAGACTTTAAAGGCTCTGCTTTCATATCTTCCAAAGCGTTTTCAAGCACCTTTGCAATGTTAATTTTAACAGTGTCGTTCATAGGAAATTCTATTCCTGGAACGCACATCCAGTTACAACCAACAGCAATACGCTTACGTGCAATCTCTTTAGAAATGCCGTTTTTCATATAGCCTTCACATAAATTTTTATCGCTACAAAAACGCGGCCAACCGTTTTTGTTCTTCAAAAGGTAATAAACCGCCTTATCAAAGAAAGCTTTGTCGCAGTTTTCGTGAACACGAACGGTTAAGTTACAGGAAATATCAATCATATCAGCCGCTTCAAGAATAAGGTAAGATAAATGATTTGTTATATCCTTATCATCAACGTCCACGCCCGAAATTTGATAATAATGTGGGTCAATAAGCAAAAGGTTAGCGATTAAAAACTTAGCCGTTTCATCATCTAAAATGCCGTTTTTAACATCGTTTTCATAATACGGCAAAAGTATGGTATCAAGCTGAAAACCTGCGCCATCGCGAGTGTAAACACGGGATGCACAGTTAAAATGTGCTACCCATTGACACGCTTCATAAAATGTTTTAGGAGCGCCTAATCTTATGTTTTTATTAACAATAAGCATTTTTTCAAGGCTTTCCTTAATTTCGGGGCGTGTTTCAGTCTCTATTTGTTTTTCTATTTCAGCAATATGTCTATCTATAAAACGAACAATAGCTAAAACACACTTTTCCTCAGCATCATAAAAATCCTTTTTGTCGGGATTAATATTTCTGTACTTTTCTATTTTACTAAGGAAACCGCCAAAACCTAAATTTAAGCCTATAGTATAGTCACAAGCAAGATGGGCATCTCCATCAATACCTGTTTGTATATTATATTTTTTTTGCAAAGGCTTTAAATGGTCATACGGAAAACTCTTTTCATCCCAACGTTTACTCCATTGAGCAGTAACACCGGAAAAATCATCTTCAGTAAGTTGTGCCTTTCTCCAAGTAGGCATATAGTGAATATCGCCGCGATAGTTTACAAGCATGTCGCGCCATCTGCCACAAAGCATCTCAAGTGGGTCCACATAAGGTGCGTGTGCATCCATTACGCGACAAAAGTTTTCTGCCATACCGTCAAGCCCGTAAAAACTTCCGTTTTCGCTGTTATACCAAGGCTTAACTATATAATTTTCGGGTAGTGGTACTGTGCCGAAATCATCAAGGTCGGTATAACCGTTTTGTTCGCGCTTTATTAGTGTATGGTCTATCTTAGTCTTACGAATAGCATCAATTCTTTGCTTTAATGTTAGCATAACTCTTAAGCAACTCCATTTTACTTTTTTCGGGAATTTCGAAAACCGTTTCACTAATTCCCAAAGCTTTTTGCTTTGTCACCCCAAGTGAATGGTATGGTAACAATTCATAATCCACAATATTTTTAAAATCTTTTATAAAATCTCTTATTTTTACAATTTCATCAACTGAATCGTTAATTGTAGGAATAATAGGTGTTCTAACCATAAAAGGAGTACCAAGTGCATCCAACCGCTTAAAGTTTTCCTTAATAATATCGTTATTAACACCTGTATATTGCTTGTGTTTGTGGTTATCCCAAATTTTAAAATCAGCCATAACAAAATCAACACTACTAAGTATTTCCGGGTCGAAAAGATAAAGCGAAGTTTCAATAGCGGTGCCAATTCCGTTATTTTTGCAAAGTGTTATCAGTTCTTTTAAAATTTTAGGGTAAATAAGCGGCTCACCGCCCGAAAAGGTAGCGCCGCCGTTACCAGCGTAGTTTGGTTTATCTTGCAAAATTTCAGCAAATATTTCTTCTGCTGTCATTTCCTTACCACACACAACCTTAGCACCCGAAAAGCAACCTTCTTCACATAAACCGCAACCAATGCACTTTTCGGGATAGTGTAAAATTTGGGGTTTAGGGTCAATAGATTCGGGGTTATGACACCACGCGCATTTTAAAGGACATCCTTTAAAAAACACAGTAGTACGAAGCCCAGGGCCATCGTGTACAGAAGCTCTTTGGATATTTACAACCACAGCTTTATTCATCGCAAACTATCTCTTTTTTACCTGATTTAGCAGATTTCATAGCCGCATCAATAAGTCGCATTAAGCGGATATTAAAATCAAGAGTTACGGTCTTTAATAGTGGTGTACCTGTCTTTTTGCAATATGAATAATGGTCAGGCAAATTCTTAAGTGCAGGGTGAATATCATATTCAGGTAATTCTACCTTATCACCATAAATATTCATACCAACTACATCCATATTTTCATCGCAAAATAGAACACCTTCACTGCACATATAAACAGGGCCCTTTGGTAAAGAAGACTGGGGTACAGTCCAAGTACCTTCAACAACACCAAAAGAATCTTTATATTCAATAATACCTGCCATATTATCAGGTGCGTTCATATAAGGGTGATTATAATTGCCCGAGAATGCCATAACCGACAACGGCTTATCATCGTTATCCCTTACCCATTCGTTAAAGAAACAACCGTAACAGCCAATATCTAAAAATGCACCGCCACCTGTTTCGTTTTTATACCACCAAGTAGATGCGCGTTCTTGGTCGGTCATTTCCTGTGCTTTTTCAGTAACGCCTCTATGCTTAGCGCCTTTACCAAGTGGACCTGTATGACCGTTAATATAAAACGCTTTTATAAGCTTACCAAACTTACCGCTTTCAAGCGCAGCAATTTGTTTATGTAAGAACGGGCGCCAAATAACAGGCCAGTTTACAACTGCTTCAATGCCGTATTTATCTACACTTGATTTAATCTTAAGCGCATCCTCTAAGCTTACAGCCATAGGCTTTTCAATGCTTACATTAACTCCCCTTTTAGCACATTCTTCAACAATCTCGGGTTTATTAGCATTGTCGCAAAGAATAAATGCAATATCGGGTTTAAGCTCATCAAGCATTGCTTTATAATCATCGTGTGGAGTGATATTATAAAGTTCTGCATTATTTTTAATATTCCAAGCACGAGTATATCTCGCTTCGGTTTTTTCGGGGGTTTCGGCAGGCACATCTGCAAAACCAACAAGTGTAAAATCTTCACACTCATCAATATATTTTGCAATTTCATTAACATGCATATGTGCGAAACCAATAATTACTGCTCTAAACATTAATAGCCACCTCTTCGCCTTTCTCAGCCGAATTATAAGCCGCTTCAAGTATTGCAGTTACATTAAGTGTTTCTTCGGGTTTGATAAACGGTTCATCTACACCCTTTAAAACA
Source organism: Acutalibacteraceae bacterium (assembly GCA_045602785.1). Taxonomy (GTDB): domain Bacteria; phylum Bacillota; class Clostridia; order Oscillospirales; family Acutalibacteraceae; genus UBA737. The sequence continues at coordinate 9,461 of JAZSCF010000049.1, read as the reverse complement.
TCTAACATATTCTTAACAATGCAAAAATGACCATAAAAAGGTTCATCCTTAAAGCCGTTAGGAATAACTGCTAAATCATTAATATCTTCTGCATTTGAATAAATCTTGCGGTTTTCCATATCAATACCACAGTTGCTTCCTGAAAGAACAATATTATTTTCTTCCTTCAAGTTAGCTGCCCAAGAAACCTTGAACGAAAGCACAGCGCCGTTTTTGAATTTTACTGTACCGCTTGAAAAAGATTCAACATCCATTTGCTCAGGATCAAAAGTATTAACAGTTACATTATCCTTTAATGCGCCCGAGCTTTTGGCAGAGCCATGTTCGTTTGCGTGAACCTTGCTCATATTAGCGATAACGCTTTGTGGTTCGGGGTTGCCCATAAGCCAAATAGCAGAATCTATACCGTGAACACCAATATCAACAAGTGCACCGCCACCGCTAAACGCTTTTAAGTGGAATTTACCCCAAGTGGGTATACCTCTACGGCGGATTCTTGAAAGCTCGGCATAGTAAACATCGCCAACATTTCCATTTTTAACCTGTTCGTATACCGCTAATCTTTCAGGTAAGAAACGCAAGCTTTGGCAAGCCATAAGGGTTTTGCCCTTTTCGGAAGCCAAATCAAACATCTCTTTTGCATCCGCATAAGTAAAAGCAAGTGGCTTTTCACATAAAACATTTGCACCGTAGTTAAGCGCTAACAATGTGTATGTTTTATGGAACATATTAGGTGCACAAACCGAAACCAAATCAGGCTTTTGTTCTTTAAGCATTGTTTCAGCATCGGTATATACATTCTCAATACCAAATTCTTTAGCAACCTCTTTTGCAGCTTCCTTATTTACATCAAATATACCTACTATTGAAAAATCTTCGGGATATTCTTTATAAGCGGGTATGTGAGCGCTTTTTGCTATCATACCGCTACCGATTATACAAACCTTAAACATTCTTTATCTCCTTCAAAAAACCTAAAGTTTCACAGTCGGGTTTTGTTGCTCTGTATTCAAGACCAATAAAACCGCTATAATTAGTTTTATTTATTTCTTCAATTATGGGTACATAATCAACTTTACCGGTCCCTGGCTCGTGTCTACCGGGGCAATCAGCAACATGGAAATGACCGATTCTATTAATATTAGCTTTAATGAAATCCATTGAAAAATCACCCATAACATTTTGGTGATAAATATCATAAAGCATTTTCACATTTTTACTGTCTACGCGGTCAAGTATATCCATAAGATCCTTAGCGTAAGGTAAAAAGTAATTTTCGCGGTCGACAGAGTTTAACGGTTCAACCACTATTATTATTCCGTTTGCTTCAGCCACAGGTGCCGCTGCTTTAAGACATTTATAAACATTTTCAATTTGTTCTTCACATGGCATATCAGCTATGGTTTCACCAACAAGCACTATCATAGCCGATGCATTTAATCTTTTATATACGGGTATACTTTCTTGTAAAGCTTTTAAAAACTCTTCTACCCTACCTGCATTTAAAATACCCCTTGAAAGATCGTAAGAAAGCTTTTCATCAGTAGAATCAATATTAAATACAGCAAAGCCTAAATTGTGTTTATCTTTAAGCGCTATAACCTCGTCTAAATTCTTATTAGTCCATTTCCAAAACTCGATTCCATCCAGACCGCACTGTTTGACAGATTCAATTCTATCATTAAAATCCATATTTGCGAACATCATATCAATACAACTGCTTACTTTCATATAATCAAACCTTTCAAAATTAATTATTTTTTAATTCCTCTTCCCACTTTTGTTCCCAGCCTTCAGGCGCATTACCAAAGAACGGAACAGGAAGTGATTTACCGCCCTGCAAAGCCGAATTATGCGCAGTAATACCTGCTACAGCATAAACGGCTGAATCCCAAATATTATTTGGTGGTACAAGGTTCGAACAAACTGCACGCACAAAGTCATCAACTAGGAATACGTGAGTGCCATTATGCCCGTCAAGTGTATATCCAAACTTACTTTCTAAATGTGCTATTTCTTTTGGCAAACGCTCAACATTATGAATAGCAGAATAGCCTGTATGATATTTAAGATAATTCATTCTACCTTCACTTTGGTCTATTTGCGATTTTACGCTTTCATATTTTTGAGCATTTATAAGGTGACTAACATCTTCGCTTTCGGGGTGTTCATTTACATCACCACGAATGACAAAATGATTCATACCGCTACCTTCATAAGCGCCAAGCTTACCGTAAAGACCTGTTATGTAAGAAGAAGGTTTAAAGGTACCAATTCTTCTAAACTCGTTTATTCTAGCAAAGCCACCCTTAGACATCTCGAAAATTGCAGTTTCGTTTGAGAATGGGTTATCCCAATGGTTTTTACCTTCGCCGTAAATATCATCACCTGTTTTGTCTTCATAACCAAAGCAGGTAACTGAAACAGGATGGTCGTTTATTGAAGAGAACATCATAGACATTGAGTGGGTTGAATAATACATAGGCGGAACACCTGCAACCTTTTTCCATTCATTACCACCCGAACCCGAGAATGAATCAAACATAGCAGAAATATCATGATAATATTGGCTCTCGCCATAAACAAACTCACCAAAATAGCCTGTTTTAAACTTTTCACGGCAAAATACTGCGCAAGGGAAATAATAGCAGGTTTCAGCCGCCATATAAGTAAGACCCGTTTCTTCTACTAAACGAACAATTTCCTTAATTTCTTCTTCGGTACAGCCAACAGGCACGGCGCTGAACACGTGCTTACCTGCTTTTAAGGCTTCAATCGCCATAGGACCGTGCTGATGTCTTTGAGAAAAAATTGCAACCGCATTAAGTTCCTTGTCTTTTTCGAGCATTTCTTCAAACGATGAATACATAGTTATTCCAAACTGATTAGCAATCTCTTGGCGGCGGTCATCCATAATTTCCGCACCTTTTACCGCTTCTACATTAGGATGGTGTAAAAATAGCTCTAAAAAGGTACGAGAAAACTCACCAAAGCCAACAATACCAATATTAAGTTTCATAAAACACACGGCCTTTCAAAAATAATTTTCTAATATAAATATATCATTTTTGAAGAAATTAACCATAGACAAATCAATTAAAAAAATGTATAATATGACACAGTAGAAGAATTGAGGTGTTATGGATTGTTCAACGATTTTAACATTTTTAACGAAAACATAAGTATTTCCTTTATATTAGCCAAAGACTCTAAGGAAACAAAGCAGGTAAAAAGCTTTTCTTGCAGAAAAAATATGCGTCCTTATAGCCGATTGTTTTATGTAAGAAACGGCAAAACCGAATTCACTGAATACCAAGGCACTAAAACCCGAAAAATTACTGCTACAAAGGGTGATATTGTATATCTTCCCCACAATGTAGAATACGACTCGGTTTGGGAAGATGAAAATAACATTGACCATGTTTTAATTTTATTTTTAATTACTAATAAAGATAATACCAATATCAATATATCCAACAATATTTCGGTAATAGCGCACGACCATGGGGATATGTATCTTTCCTACTTTAATCAAATTACCGAATTATGCTCTGAGCATAGTTACGGCTCTAATTTTATGTGCCTTTCACTGCTCACAAAGCTATTATATGTTCTTTTCAATAGCTCTATAAAAAAGGAAATTAAGAAAAGGGACTCTATTTATAACGCTATTTTCCAAATTGAAAACAACCCATTATCCAAGGTTGATGTAGCCGCTATGGCTGAAAGCTGCAGCCTTTGTCAAAGCGCGTTTAGAAAAAAGTTTAAAGAAATTACAGGCAAAACACCCATTGAATATAAAAATTATCTTAAAACGCAACGCGCCATTGAGCTACTGCTTACAGGCGAATATAATATTAGAGAGGTTGCCGAAGCTTTAGATTTTCCCGATGAATACTACTTTAGCAAAACCTTTAAGCGTTTTTGGGGAGAAAGCCCTAAAAAATTTTGTCAACATTATTATCCAAAATAATATCTAGAATATTATAACATATTTTTTATGTTTTGTAATCAAAAAGTTTAAAAAACTTCTCAGTTTTTTTGAGAAGTTTTTTGTTTTAATTAATATTCTTTTTTCTAAACTTTACTCGGTACAATATTCGAGTGAGGGCGGTTGATACAATAATACCCAAAGCCAAAGCTGCCGCTAACTGTAAAGTGTAAATACCCTTTTGCAAAAAGTCTTCAAAACTTCGATTAAAGGCATAGGTCATAGTATAGTAAAGCGAGCTACCGGGAATTAGCGGTATTAGGGAAGTTGTAACAAAGGTTGATGCAGGGGTTTTAAATACCCTTGCCATTATTTCGGCATATAAAGAAATAACCAACGCTACAATAAAGTAATTTACAGGCTCGTTACTTATTCCTTTGCTTAAAAGAACAAATAATAACCAAGATATTAATCCGCCAATAGATGCTATAAATAACTTTATTCCGCGAACATTAAATAGAACTGCAAAGCCCATAGACCCAACAAAGCCTGCTAAAATTTGAATAATTTGATTTGTTGTCATAGCGCAAATCCTCCAAAAAAGGCAACAAGAATATATCCTGCCGCTATAGCAAGGGCGGTTAAAACCGCCTCAATTGAACGCAAAAGACCAGCTATGCTATCCCCTGTAAATAAATCGCGCAAAGCATTTGTTAAACCAATACCTGGAATAAGGGTCATAATATTACCTATGATAATTTTATCTACGTTAGTTATAAACCCAACTTTAATGGATAAATAGGCTAAAAATGTAATAATTATTGTTGAAAGAAATTTGCCGAAAATTTTGTTAGAGATTATTTTCTCGCACAAGAAAAGTGCCACTCTTACAATTGCACCAATAAATAAAGAGACTATTGACTCTATAACAGTACCACCAAAAAACAGTGTGAAAACGGCAGCAATTACTGCATAAGAAGCAAGCTCTAACCAAAATGAATACTTTTTGCAATTAACCGCTTTTTCAAATTTTTCTCTTATTTCCTGCTCTGAAAGAGATTTTTCACAAATTTCTCTCGATAATTGATTTAAAAGATGCACTCTTTCAAAATTAATATTACTGCTAACAACACGCCTTGTTTGTGTGTATGTTTTATCTTCTTCGGTTTGAATAGTAACAACCATACTGCTTGTAATTATAAAAACATCAACCCTTTTTGCGCCTAAAGCGTAGCAAATACGGCTAATGCTTTCTTCAACCCTATGAACTTCGGCGCCCGAAATAAGCATTTGCTCACCAATATCCATAGCACAAGAAAACAAATTTTCCATTTTAGTCCCCTTTATTCTAATTCAAGTAATTCTGAAAAATCATATATATAATAATCAGTAATTGCCTTAATTTCTTCGGTGTATTCATCCGATGAAGCATCATAAACACCGCACACCTTCATACCTGCGGCTTTGGCGGTTTTATCAGCATTAAAGTTATCGTCAAGAAACAAAACATTCTCAACTTTTTCGCCTATTTCTTTTGCCGCCATTACATAAATATTTGGGTCTGCCTTTGTGGTATTAAAATCATCACACGACCATACATTTGTAAATAAATCGTATATACCAAGTCTTTTTAAACAAGCATCCAAGGTTATATGCGGACTAGCGGTTAAAACATTAAGGTTAGCTCCATTTTCTTTTAACTGCCTAAGTACCGAAATAACATTCTTTTTAGCAGGAATATTATAAAAATATTCTTCCGCCATATAACGCTTCATTAAATCAATTATCTCATCTTTTGGAAGTTTTAACCCCATTTTAATATAATAATCAGCAGTACCTAAAACGCCAAGCGGAGTTATAATTTTTACAATATCATCACCGTAAGTAATGCCGTTTTCATCTAAAATACGAAGCATTGCATTAACATAGGTAGGCATCGAGTCTACCAGCGTTCCGTCAAAATCAAAAAGATATGTATTCATAAATTCACCCTATAATTATAACTTATTTATTATCATCTTCACTCTTTGTAGACATATTTCTATAGCGTATTAAAGAAATTATAGTAGATGCCGTACATAACGCATCATTTACAAAAGCTACAGGATATGCCTTAAATATACTATTCATAAGCCAAAACAGGCACCATAATAAAGAATATAGGCGTAAACTATTTTCGGTTTTTCGGCTATTTGCAATAACTGCAAAAACGCCTGCCAAAAGCGGAAAAATATCCATCCAGCCTTTAAAGGATAGAAGAGAAAAAGCGGACAGAAGAACTATAAAAAATATAATACTTACAGGATGCGTTGCCCATTTCCATTTATCACTTTTAGAGAAAACCGCAAGCATTATAGCACTTAATCCACAAGCAATTGCGCTTGTAAGGTCACCTTGCAAAAGAAAGTATGCAACCCAACTGCTTTGACCAAAAAAGCTACTTAAAACAATGGTGACTCTATGTTTGAACTGAAACGCTATAACCGAAAGTACCATTGCAAGAATACCAATAGCGTAAACAATTATATAATAACTAATGCCTAAAGTAGCAATTAGTCCGTCAACATTAAAACTCATTAACACCACCTAGTGGATTATATCACATTTATAGTAAAGTAGCAATATTTTTGAAAAATTAAAACCGCCCACTTGTGATGGTTTTGTATGTATTTTATTTGTTGCTATGACAATTAACAAATATTAAACCCTTGGTCTATTGTATCGTTGAATCATTACAAACATTAAAGGTATAAGTACTGGCGCCTAAAATTGAAATATATTTACCCGAAATACTATTCATACATATCCCCTAAAAATCAGAGAGAAAAGCCTGTTTATTTGTGAGAACATCAATTTCGCCATTAGCTCTCTTATTATGTAAATATTCAGCAAATTTTTCAAATTTATCGTAATCATAGCTCCAAAGACTATCGTAATTCAACTCGCCTTGTTTCTTAGTCCTGTGAAACATAAACACAATACAAGCCTTTTCCTTAATTGCTATATCAACAAGCTTATATAAATCTTCAAGATTTGTATGGTGTAACACCACAGCCGAATTAACAGCCAACCCATCAAAAGAAAAAATTAATTGCGGTATATTTTCTATAATATAATCTGATACGCCTTCACTTTTTAGTTGGTTTTGAATTTCTAATTGACGCTTACTAGGGTTTAAATTTCTCGAAGTGCGGACATAAAGAAGTCCCAAATCTTTTAAATGCGCTTCATTTTCTTCAATAAAATCATTTTTCATTACGCTACCGGGAGAAGCAAAGCCGATTGTTTTTTCTTTAATATCAAGCCAATCATAAAGCATTGCTATTCCCTTTTTAATATCCTCGTCATCGTTTTTATGCGAGTAGCCGTGAGCTGCGATTTCCATTAAAGGATTATTATATATAGTGCGTAGTTGTTCTTTTGTAAGACTGTTGCCGCCGTCAATCCAACCCGACACCACATTAAAGGTCGCACCTAAATTATATTTTAATAATACATTTTCATATATTCTAAAATCATCCGCATTGCCGTCATCTATCGAGATTACAACCGTACCTTTTTGGAATTTTGAAAAATTATCTTTTTCCATATATATTTCACCGCCTTAATTTAGTATAGCATAAAATTGGCAATAAATCAATGCGGAGCATTGTATGTAATCCGACGGAGTCGGAATGTAATCATTTCAAAGAAATGTATGTAATCAATCCGATGAAAATACACCTGCGGTGATGCCATACACGCTACGCGTGATTACATTCGCCTAATGGCGATTACATGCCAATACTTCGGATTGGATAAAAATAAAGCACTTCCGAAGAAGTGCTTTATTTTTTGGGTAGTTTGAACTTAGTGGCACGAATGAAATGTGCCTGAAAAACAAGAATTTTCCAAAAAATACAACTTAATGCAAAATCAAATCATTTTGCTGCATCATCTTTATTCCAACGGAAATTTCCGCGAACTCCTTTTACGTCAGAATAGTATACAAAAGTATCTGGATATTCTTTAATCATTTCCATAAATTCAGATATCTGCCTTATGTTTATTACCGAAAAAATAATATTATTTTCTTCGTCGGTATACATCCCTCGACTCTCCACATGAGTTGCACCGTGTTTTAGCATATATAAAAGTTCTTGTTTAATTTCATTCGGATATTTTGTTATTATCTTAACTTCAACGGCATTTCTTGTTGGTGTTAAAATAACTCTCATAACCCACTCGAATACGATTAACTGAATAACCGAAAGGAAAATACAGTTTAAATCCCGATATACAAAAAAGGATAATCCCATAATAAAATAACATATTAAACTGATAATTCTTTCTACATTCATATATGGCTTTTTTGCTTGAACTGCACAAGCAATAATATCTGCACCGCCCGCACTACCACCTATTTTAAGCATAATACCGGTACGAGCACCCAACAAAATTCCTGAAAATATAGCCGATATCATTTTATCTGACTCAGTGATGTATTGATAAAATGATATCTCGTCTAAAATTAACAGTACACCTGAAACAACTATGATAAATACCATTGTGTAAATCACATATCGTTTTTTTAAAATAATCCACGCCAAAATAAAGAGCGGTAAATTTAATACAAGGGTGTAAATACCAGCATTCACACCTGTGAGTGTTTGTAACATAGTGGCAATACCATCTACTCCCATCGGCGCAAAATTTGATGGATACACAAATACATGCATTCCTAACGCACCAATAATAGCCGCAGTTAATAGCATAAAGATGTTTACAATTTCTTTTTTTATATTAATTTCTTTATTTTTAACTTTTGTTTCCATAATCATCGCCACCTTTGGTGTATTATAACATAAAAGTGGCGAATCCGCAATACTTCTTACCTGTTAATTTTTACTTATTACTTCCCAAAAAATCCTGCATTTTAGGTAAGAGTGAATAGGTAAGAAGTAAAAATCCCGCCCACTTACGTAAACGGGATTTTGGGTAGTTTGAACTTAACGGCACGAATTAAATGTGCCTGAAAACTAATAAATTTCTTTAAATTTTAAATTTCTGCAATTCTTCTTCACTTATTACATCTGCAAATTTATCTAAAAAAGTATTTACAAATCGTTTGGTTTCACTTTCAGTCATATATGGTTCTTTTTCGTTCACAAATGCCAAGATAGGATTTTCAGGAAAAGTATGCTCTTCCCCTCTTAATATTCCACTTTTTGCAAAAGAAGTCATTGTAAACAAACATTCACGAATATTATCGGGTAATTCTTTTTTCTTATAAACGCTCGCCATTTGAAACGACAACATCATTTTTTCGCATAAATACAAGACTCGCATATCAGTATCGAAAAGCGATAATATTTTCTCTTGTAATTGGCAAAACAACAGTGCATCGTCATATTTCTTTTCTTCTATTGCGTTATTATAATACAACTGACAAATCAACCGCATAGCAGTTTGCAATTCAAAAAGGGCATTTTGCGCATACTTTGAAAATTCACAACTGTTACTTTCTTTAAGAATTTGCGCAATTCCGACA
>JAZSCF010000048.1:0-5592 GCA_045602785.1 Acutalibacteraceae bacterium | reverse complement strand
GCACTAACTTTCACGAAGTTTCTGACGAAGAATTAGAAAAAGTTGTATATTTAATTAACACCCGACCAAGAAAATGCCTTAATTGGAAATCTCCTTTTGAGGTCTTTTGGGGTGTTGCACTTGCTTGACAATCTGCCCTGGCAAAACCATAGGTTTTGACTGAGGGATTGTCATTGTTAGAAAACTCGAACTACCAACGGGCTATGGCTTTTTATTGATTGTGCGTAGGGGAGGGGTTCCATCCCCTCCCGTTAATTACCAAAAATATTTCGGGAGGGCGCAGAGACCCTCCCCTACAATTAATCAGTTAGAATTTACATACGCCCGAAATTGCAAAGAAAAAGCCTTCCTTTACGCAAGGAAGGCTTTTGAAAAGCACAAACTATATTTATTAAAATAATTACGCATTAACAAAGTTTATTCGCAGCAAGCGTCGGCTTTTTTAGGTTCGGCTTTTTTTGGTGCAGATTTTGTAACATCACCAAGACCGCTAGTTTCGCTAAAAAGCACATTTGCCTTGGTCATATCAACCGCATCGGTAGGAACAATAATTTTTGAAGCTGTGCCGTTAGACATAGCAATCAATGCTTCATACTTTTTAAGCTCTAATACGCTAAGGTCGGCGCCTGCTTCTTTAAGCGCTCTAAGACCGTCGGCTTCGGCTTGCTTGGAAAGTAAAATAGCCTTTGCTTCACCTTCGGCGCGTGCTATACGGGCATCGCGTTCACCCTCGGCGGCTAAAACCATAGCCTTTTTGTCACCCTCGGCACGGGTAATAACTGCAGCCTTGTGACCTTCGGCTTCAAGTAGAGTTTCGCGGCGGTCGCGTTCAGCCTTCATTTGCTTTTCCATTGCGTTTTGAATTTCGGTAGGTGGAATAATGTTTTTAAGCTCAACACGGTTTACCTTAATGCCCCATTGGTCAGTAGCCGAGTCAAGTATCTCGGTCATTTTGCCGTTAATTGTGTCGCGTGAAGTTAAAGTATCGTCAAGCTCTAACTCACCAACAATGTTACGAAGTGTTGTAGCGGTAAGGTTGGAAAGCGCGCTGATTGGGTTTACGGCGCCGTATGTAAATAGCTTTGCGTCAAAAACCTTAAAATACACAACGGTATCAATCTGCATAGTAACATTATCTTTGGTGATAACGGGTTGTGGTGGGGAATCGAGCACCTGTTCTTTTAAGGTAACACGCTTTGCAACGCGATCTATAACAGGAATCAAGAAATGCAAGCCCGCTTCCCAGGTTTTGCAGTATTTACCAAGGCGTTCAATAACGTGCTCGCTTGCTTGCGGAACGATGCGCAGGCAAAGGCAAATTAAAACTATAACTATAATTCCAATAACATAAGGCATAAAAATCGCTCCTTTATATATATTGTAATCATTATATCAAAAATATATTCTTGTGTAAAGAAAAATCTCGCATTCGGTCGAAATGACATTGGTATTGTCACCCCGAGCGAAGTCGAGGGGTCTTATCTAAAGATTTCTCACATTCGTTCGGAATGGCTGTGTATTTATTGTACTAAAATTAAAACTGTCTGTAAAGATGATTATTACCTTTTATACCAAAACCCGACAGTTACAGCCAATAATGTCGCAGAGTAGTTAAATTAGTAATTAGGTACTTAGGCATTGTAATGTATTAGCGCATAATTTGTTGTGCAACTTGCACAAAAGAAAAATAAAAATCAAAAAAACCTTGACTAATCTTTCAAAAATTGTTATCATTACTATGGTATTTAGCCCGCTAAAGAATGTGGGCTTACTAAAAAATTTTTGAAAGGAAGATTTTTATGAAACAAAAAATCTACAAGCTTTGTAGTGTGTTGCTTACTTTAGCACTTGTTTTGTCCACTTGCATTTGCGCAATTGGTACAGTATCTGCTGCTAATGTAGCTACATATTACGTAAGTCCAGACGGTGTTGACACCAATGATGGTTTAACAGCTACAACACCTGTTGCATCTGTAGAAAAGGCTGTTACATTAGCTAACGCCGCAGGCTACGGTGCAGGCGACACTGTATACGTTAAGGTTATACTTGTTGCTGATAAATCAACCACATGGGCAGCTGCTGCTCAAATCGCTGCTCACGCATTCACCCTTGATCTTTCATCAAATGGTGATATTGCTCAGGTTGGTGCAGTTGACTCTGCTATGACCTTCAACGGTCCTACCAAATTGTCAAACATCAAAATGATGTGGGGTAAAAAGGATGGTTCAGGTTATCCGACTATTAACTTTGCTGGTAACGAAGTAGTTATCGGTAACGGAGTATCCGCTTACAACGCTGAATACAACCTTTACTTTGCTAAATCTGGTACTTTTGATAAAGACCTTTACCTAACATTTAAGGGCCCGTTTAATAAAGCTATGTTTATGGGCGGCGACTGGAGCGGTCCTACACTCAATAAGAATGTTTATATTGATTTTGCAGGCACCGGCTCTTACGACTTTAGAGTAGGTACTAACGGCGGTAATAATGAAGCTGGAGCTCACGCTACCAAGGTTAACGGCGCAGTTAATATTAATCTTAAGTCAGGTACTCCCAAGTTAACTTTTGTTAACAATGCTTACAAAATGAGATATGGTGAAAATTCTGCCATACAAGTTATTAACTCTGTAGGTGTTGCTACTAACGATTGGGTAACCGCATTAACCACAACCGCTAATAACACATCTAAACCTGCTAAATATTATATTGTTAATAATAAGAGCGGTTTACCTAAAGCTGTTCAGTTTACTGATACTGTAGGTAAATTTAAGGTTAATTTAAGCAAGGCTTGGAATATTGTTGTTAAGGATTCTGCAGGCGCAGTTGTTGAGAATGCTATTAACGAAGGCGTTCTTGACCTTTCTGCTTTAGCTTCGGGTGTATATAACATTGAAGCAACCAAAACTGCTACTGAAGAGTTAACTCTTTATGTAAGCCCCAATGGTAACGACGAAAACGACGGTAAAACAGTAGACACTCCTGTTGCAACAATCGGCGGCGCTATTGTTGCTGCTCAGGATAACGGTATGACCACAGGCGATACTGTATACGCTAAGTTAATAAAAGCCGGAGATGTTAAGCAAGAGTTAGGCGTTTTAGGTTCACATGGCTTCAAGCTTAAGATATCTTCTAATGCTGATAAAGCTACTATCAATATGGGTCAAGGTGTAACCTTGGGTGGCGATGTTGATTTTGAAAATGTTACTCTTGCTTGGATAAGCAATAATTGGCCTATGTTCGATTTTGGTTCTCACAATGTATCTATTGGTGCTGGTGTAGATTATGTGGCTGCTGCTTTCAATAACATGGTTCTTACTAATACAAGTGATGCACAAAACGAAAACATCAACCTATACTTTGAATCCTTACCAAACACCTTCCGCTTGGGTTCTATGTATAAAAATCCAACCTTTAAGAACATTAACATAACACTTAATGGTGCTGATATAAATAAAAACTTCACTTTTGGTGCTCAGCAAAACGGTCAAACCACAACCTATGACGGTGTAATTAATTTTAACATTAAGAAAACCGCTACTTTTGGTCTTGCTAATGCTAGAACAGATGCACAAGGATACGGAAAACTTGTATTCACCAATAACTTTGCTGCACAAATTATTAACTCTACAGGTGATGCTGCTCTTACCAACGGTGCTAAATCTTATTTAGCTGGTAAGACTATTGATGGTACTACCGATCCTGTTAAGTACTACATTTTAGACAACAATACAGGCTCAGCAAATGCTGTTGAAGCTACTGATGCTGTTGGTAAATTTAAGGTTAATGTTAATACCGAAAGATTCCAGCTTTTAGCAAATGGCACACCTGTTGAAGTTTCAGAAGGTTTTGCAACATTTGCTCCTGGTAAATACACATTAACACTTAAAGTACTTGTTCCTTACAATGAAACCTACTTTGTAAAGACCGGTGCTACTGATGGTAACGGCACAGAAGCTGCTCCTTTTGCTACCGTTGCTGAAGCTATCGCAGCTGCAAACGCTAAGGGTTGCGTTTATGGCGATAACGTAGCTATTAAGCTTGTTGGCGAAGAAGCTGTTGTTTGGGGCGAATCCGAGAAATTCTCATTCATCCCTGTAGTTGAATCCGCTAATAAGGAAGCTCTTACACCTGTTATAATCGGTAACGATTTACAGGGCGAAATCGAATTAGATTATGTTGTAGTTGACAATACTGCTCCTACAGGCGAAGGCTTTAAGCGTATGTTTGTTAACGGTAACAACATTAAGTTGGGCGCAAACGTTCAAGGCGATATCGAATTTGTTGGCGCTAAACAAAAAGGCACATATATAAGCGGTCAAACTGTTGAAATTAATACTACTGCTGTTAAGAACATCTACGTTGGTAACACCAACCAGAATAACATTACCTTTGCTGGTGATGTAAACTATGTTCTCAACAATGCAGAACTCAGCACAAGATTCAACTTTATGCCTTTCTATGGCCATATGATTAATATCAATGGCAACTTCAACATTAAGGTTGCTGCTGCTAAGAGCATTACCATTGGTAAGGCTACTATTGAAAAGAATGGCGACTGCCAAGAAGGCCGCGTAAACATTGCAGGCGAAGGCAAGGGTGCAAACCTTATTGCTCCTGTTGGTACAGATATTAGCGGTCTTGACCAATTCGCACTTATTAGCGATAGTTACTTTGTAATCAAGACCGGTAGAGAAGTTGACATTAACTTCACCGAATACGCAGGCGAATATGAATTCGATTATGATGAAACAATCTACAACTTAGTTGTAACTGATGCTGAAGGCAATGCTGCTGAATATTCTTATGATGATGGCATCCTTGCATTTGGCAATGCTGGTATATACACTGTTGCATTAGAATGTAAAGAATGTCTCTATGACAGAGAATGCGACACCACATGTAATCGTTGCGGCGAAGTAGACGAAACTCGTGTTCACAAGTTCTCTACTTATGCTCCTAAGACTGGTGCAGAATGTGGCAAGAACGCTACCGAAATCGCTGTTTGTGATTACGGCTGCGGCACAGAAGATATTCGCGAAGTAGCAGGTACTGCACTTGAGCATAACTACAAGTGGGTAACTGATAAGAAGAACAACTGCGGCGTTAAGGGCGTTAAGCACGAAGAATGTGAACTTTGCCATGCAAAACGCAACGAAAATACAGCAATTGCTGCAACAGGTAAGCATACCTATAGCAACAACTGCGATACTAAGTGTAACGTATGTAATGCTACAAGAACCATTACTCATACTTACAAGACCACAACAACTAAGGCTACAACTAAGAAGAACGGTAGCATAGTTAAGAAGTGCTCAGTATGCGGTAAGGTTTATAGCACAACTAAGATTTACTATGCTAAGAAGGTTAAGCTTTCTACCACAGAATATACCTACTCAAGCAGCAAGACAAGAAAGCCTTCTGTTAAGGTATATGACTACAAGGGTAATAAGATTTCTTCTAAGTACTACACTGTAAGCTATGCTTCAGGACGTAAGAAGGTAGGCAAGTATAAGGTTACTATTAAGCTTAAGGGTAACTACAGCGGTACTTTAACTGCTTACTTCACAATCGTTCCGAAGGAAAGCAAGGTTG
>JAZSCF010000047.1:0-39277 GCA_045602785.1 Acutalibacteraceae bacterium | reverse complement strand
GGGCGGATGCCCACATCCGCCCGTTTAATTTTTGCAAATTTTGCGGGACGATGTAGACATCGTCCCCTACAATTATATATAATTTCCGCCCGTGGCGCAGCTGGATAACGCAGCAGATTCCGATTCTGAAGAACGGGGGTTCGAATCCCTTCGGGTGGGCCAATTAAAAAAGAATCAGTCTGTAAGGATTGGTTCTTTTTTAATTATCATTTAATTACGAAGGGATTCGAAGCCTGAGAGGGCACCGAGCGTTAAGCAAAACAGTTTAAATAACTGTTTTGTAGCAAGGTGGTGCGCAGACGGGTACCGAAAGGCGAAGCCTTTGGGTCGTCAAGCACGGAATACGCGCAAGCGGATTCATCCCTTCGGGTGGGCCAAAAAGATACGACAATTTTCGACAAGAAGATTGTCGTTTCTTCTTGTTCTCTTCACTTTTCTCTTTTCATTCTTCTCTCTTCTCTAAAATTGTCGTTTCCAGATAATAGATAAGAGAGAAAAGATAAAAGAACAGGTGCTTTGCAAATCGTTGATTTGAATAGTTAATTATGTTATAATTTATTCAGAGGTGAACACAAATGCCTAAATTATTTTTCAATAAACGATGGGCTTTTTTTATTCTAATTTTTATCACTCTTATTTTGCTAGGTATTTGTACTTTTGATAATGAGCCCGGCATTTCGGTTGCTATTATTACCATTGGCGGAATATTATTCCTTTCGTATATTTTCCTTTTTCCAAATAGCCACAAGTTTGATGAGAAAGGAATCACAATCTACTATGGATTTGGCATAAAAACCTTTTCTGATTGGTCTGACTTGCGTACTGTAGAAGAACATTATTCAAAAGGGTTGCCGTGGCTTCGAGAATACCATATTGGTTATTTTAAAACAAAATTTAGGTTATATGAAAAAGCAAGTATACCTAAAAATAGAGAAACTGCTGTTTTAATAGAAAAGTATTATACCAAAACAGTTACTAAATATGGTTGATGTCGAATTTTCTCACATCCTAACCAGCAGGGAGAAACGCTTATGAATATCTATGTTTCATCAAACGAAAAAGTGGTGAATTTTGCGGCAGAAGAGCTGCAGAATTATCTTGCACGAATGGGACAACCGCAGCTTAATTACAACTTAAGCGTTGCTGACCTTACAGAATACGGAATGGCGCAGGTTGCAAATAATCAGCTTGATGACCAATACTACATTTCGGTAACTAAAGAAGAGCAAATTATTTTAGGTAATAACCCCCGCGCTTTATTGCTTGGTGTTTACCGTTATTTAACCTTGATTGGTTGCCGTTTTTTAAGACCGGGCAAAGATTTTGAAATTGTTCCTAGTTTATCCAATAAAAGCTGCTTTTACGCAAATGAAAAGCACACCGCCTCCCTTCGACACCGTGGTGTTTGTATAGAGGGATGCGATTCGGTTGAGAATATTGCTGATTTTTTAGATTGGCTACCCAAAGTGGGCTACAACAGCTTTTTCTTTCAGTTTAAAACACCACACACCTTTTTAAAGCGTTGGTATAAAGGCTATAACGATACCCACGAAGCAAAAGGCGAATGGACCGAAAGTGATTCCAAGCAGATCATGGAACACTTTAACGCGATTATGGACAAACGTGGGCTTTTGCGCCACCGCGTAGGTCACGGATGGACAGCCGAAGTTATTGGCACTAGCGATACTGCCGGTTGGGAAAAAAGTGAATCACTACTATCCGATGAACTGCGTCCCCTTGTTGCTGAAGTTCGCGGAGTGCGAGAACTTCACAAAGGCATAGCGGTAAATACTAACCTTTGCCTTACAAACCCAAAAACTTTAGAAAAGTTTGGAGAATTAGTGCTAAAGTATTTAGAAAATCAGCCTGACACCGAATATTTACATATTTGGTTAGCTGATGGTATGAATAATTCCTGCGAATGTGAAAATTGTGCTTCTTTAAGACCTGCGGACCATTATATTTCTTTACTAAATTACATAGATGAGCAGTTGTTAAAAGCAGATTTAAACACACGAATATGTATTTTGATGTATGAAGATTTATTATGGCCGCCAATAAAAAATAAGCTTAATAATTTAGACCGCTTTGTATTTATGTTTGCACCGATTCATCGCTCATTCGAAGTGTCGTATATGGATATAAAAGAACTGCCCCCTGTGCCTGAGTTTAAGCTTAACCGCTTAGTTTTTCCAAAAGATGTTGCAACAAATATTTCGCTTCTAAAGGAATGGAGAAACACTATTACTTGCGATGCCTTTGTTTATGATTATCCGTTAGGACGCGCCCACCACGGCGACCCTACACATATTTCTATTTCACGCCTTATACATAGGGATTTATTAGCTAATAATGCCTTAGGACTAAACGGAATTATAAGCTGTCAGGAACTGCGGGTTAGCTTTCCAAACTCTTTGGCAAACTATGTTATGGGTCGCACGGCACTAAATCTTAACGCAACCTTTGAAGAAATAGCAAACGAATATTACCTTGCTTGCTACGGCAAATCGGGAATAAAGCTTTTTGAAATTATGGATAAGCTATCGGTACTATTTAGTATGGACTATACCAACCCGTTTTGCTATGTGCCAAGGATTAATAGCGACCTTGCTGATAAAATGTCCAAAGTTCCCACACTTTTAAAGTCGCTCGAAGATTTAATTAAAAATCACGAAAAAACGGAAAACGAAGCGCAAAATAAAATATGGGATACTTTACCGTTTTTTGTGGAATACACGTCACTTTTCGCAGAGATTATACGCTTGTGCGCCAAAGGTGAAAATGAGCAAGCGCTTGAGCTTTTTGAGCAAAAATATAAACCCTTGGTATATGATTACGAAAGTGTGGACCAAGGTTTATTTGATACCGCTCGATATATCCACACCCTAAAGGGCGCAATCTTGAAAAAATAGCTAATTAGACACGAAAAGCATATTGCACCCAAAACACAAAAATGCTATAATTAAAAAAAGCGTTCAAAATTTGAAGAAAAAATCTTGGGCGTTAAAAGGAGTATTGTTATGATAGATTACAGATTGAAAAAGTACAAAATCACACCTATGGTTCTAAAGGCTGACTGCTTACAAACCGTTACCATTACAGGACTTGATGATTCTTGCAAAATGATTGACGGTGAAGAGTACATTCTTAAAATTACTCCTATGGATGATTGGGATTTCCAAAATAGTCCAGATGATGTGGATCATCTTCTCAATTCCAAAACCAAAAAGATGACCCTTATTGCAAATAACGGTTCAGTTTCGTTTGAATATTTGTTTAAAGGCGAGCAGGAATGGGATGTAAAATTAGAGCGCGTGGTTTCGCCCAAAAAGGTTACCCCTTTGCGCTTTAGACTTTATTCACTTTATGAAGATTTGTATGCTAAAAGACCGTTTAAAGGCGACCTTCATGTTCACACTTGTCATTCTGACGGTAGCGAAAGCCCTGCGCTTGTGGCATCACAATACAGAAAACTAGGGTTCGACTTTTTAGGTATTACAGACCATCATAAAATCAGTGGTTCACTTGAAGCTATAAAGGTTTTTGAAAATATACCCACTGCGCTTAAGCTTTTCCCTGGAGAAGAAGTGCACAATAAAGACTTTGGCTATTACCACATAGTAAACTTTAATCCAAAAAGCAGCGTTAACGATATTCTTCTTTCCGAACCCGAGCGTATTGAAGCAGAGGTTGCCGAAATTGAAAAAACAATGGATGCACCCGAAGGTATTTCAAAGCGTGAGCTTGCTTGGAGATATTGGATAAACGAAGCTATACACAAATCAGGCGGAATTACAATTTTCCCACATCCTTATTGGGTTGTAAATGATTGTATATATCACACTCAGTCAAAGGCTTCAAGAGAAATATTCAAAAGAGGATATTTTGATATTTTCGAGCTTCGCGGCGGTCTTGCGCACGAAGGCAATAATAAGCAGGTAGACCTTTACTATGAAATGAAAGCAAAGGGATACGATTATCCGATAGTTGGCTCAACCGATTCTCACACCGTATTAACTCCTAACGACCGTCATTTTAACCGTACCTGGTCGGTTGTTTTTGCCGAGTCACAAGAAGATATAGTGGAAAATATAATGGGCAGATATGTAGCAGTAGTTGAAAACGAAGTTAATTCCGAAAAGAGTGTATTTACTGATACTCGCTTAGCACTTTATACTTGGTTTTTACTTAAATACTACTACCCTGTACATGATGAGCTTTGTAGTCCGATTGGCGATGCCATAACACGAAAAGTCTTCGGCAAAGATGGTCAGGATGAAATTATAGTATCTCTCGAAAAAGAGCTTGCAGATTTTAATAAGTCCTTCTTTGGAAAATAATATTTTTTAAAACAACCAATAAATATCCACCCGCATAGCGGGTGTTATTTCATTTTCGGGCATAGCCCTAACCGATACTGGCGGCGCACAAGTGCGCTTTTTTGTTGGCCTGACAGCCCTGCAAATATTACTAGCTACCCGTAAACGGGTCAAGGGCGTAGCCCTTGTCGTTTAAGGGGGTTACGGTGACAGCGAAAATATTATAAAATACGTAAAACTTGCCGACAAATTGAAAACGCAGTTTTCACTCTTTGGCGGCGTTTTAATAAAATTCGAATTTCGTCACCTAAGGGGGAAATCGAAATTCCCCCTTTAGGCGAATCTTTCCGCCCTTTCTTTTCGCCCACACAAGAAAGGGCGTGCCCGTCGCGGCATGAGCGACAATATGAATTTTTTTCTTTAACAAAATTGTTCATCGGTTAACCTCTATAGAACCACGCGACTATCGCGTGGTTTTCATTATACAAAAAAGCAGATTTTCTAGTAGAAAATCTGCTTTTTGTTTATAATTTTTTTGCTAATTCTTTTATATAGTCTCGTAGCTCATCCTTAGTTTCAGGGTGATTAAGCGCCACTTCGATATTTGCCTTTATAATACCAAATTTATTACCCATATCATAACGTGTACCGCTAAAATCAACACCCGTCATACCCTTGGACTGCGCAACCACGCGCATAGCGTCTGTAAGCTGAAGCTCGTTTCCGACACCTAGGGGTGTACGGTCTAAGATATCAAAAATCTCGGGCTCTAAGACACATCTTCCCAAAATTGAAAAATTAGAAAGCTTTTCTTGTAACTTGGGTTTTTCAATCATATCGGTAACATTGTAGGTTTTTTCGCCATTCTTTTCAACCGCTAAGGAGCAATATTTTACTACCAAATGGTCGGGAACTTCTTTAATGCCTACAACACTTTTTCCAAAGGCTTCGTACGCTTCTATAAGCTCGCCTATAGCAGGAACTTCGCCTATAATAACATCATCACCGTAAAGCACCGCAAATGGTTCGTTACCAACAAATTCGCGTGCTCTTAGTACCGCGTCTCCAAGTCCTCTTGTTTCCTTTTGGCGAATATAATAAATATTTGCCATATTAGTTAACGCATCAAGCTCTTTTAAAGTATCATATCTTTCACGCTTTAAAAGCATATTTTCAAGCTCTATAGAATGGTCAAAATGATCTTCAATAATACCTTTACCGCGGTTTGTTATTATTAAAATATCGGTAATCCCTGCCGCTACAGCCTCTTCAACTATATACTGAATAGCAGGTTTATCTACAATAGGTAGCATCTCTTTCGGCATAGATTTTGATGCGGGCAAAACCCTTGTTCCAAGCCCTGCCGCAGGAATAATCGCCTTTTTGATTTTCATAAAAACTCTCCTTTAAAGGTTTTATGTTATCCAATAAATAAAGCTATAAATGCGGGAATATACTGAACTGCCATTACAACGATAAGGAATAAAAAGATATTTACGCCGCCTTTTTTTCGAAAATCAGCTTCTTTATTTTCACTTGTTTGCTTAATTTCTCTAATACTGTTTACGGCGTGTTTTTTGTAAAGATAATCGCCCAAAATAGCCGCTACTATTTTAATGGCAAGGCTTATAGCACCGCCAATAAATGCCGCATAAACTACCGCTTGCGGAATTTTATCCATATTTTCCGCCATTTTTTGAACAAATTCGGGGTTAAATGTAGGACCTGTTAGCCCCAAATTATAACAAGTAAGCTGATACGGTACGGTAAGCAAGGTTGCAATTATTTCGAGCACGGCTGTAATCAAACCGTTTAAGTACATTTTTCGCGAGAAAAACCATCCGCTTGGTAGTAAAAATGCCAAAAAGTTCCAAGAAGACTTGTTATACTTATTAAGCTTTTTAAACTTAGGAATATAACGCATTGTATTGGACAAAACAAATTTTGCCGCTTCCGAAGCGGTAACGCCGTTATCTATTTCATCCTCGGGCTTTACACCGCCTAAAAAATCAATAGGAGACATCACACCAAAAGGAGTTTCGTAACCGGCCTCGGCAGTTTGATTATTTTCGCGTTGTTCCTCTTCTTCTTTTGCCTTTTGCTCTTCGGCGGCGCGTTTTAGCTTATCGTACTGATTTTCGGTGCCGTGAAGCTCTTCTAAAGCGCATTTATTTAATTTGTTATAGCATTCTCTATGGTGCGGTGCGCCACATTCGGGACAATATACAACATCATCCTCTGCAAATAAATACGCGTGACACAAAGCACAGGTTTGGTTTTGGTCCTTAAGACTCATACGGTAACTCCTCTGTCTTCTTCGATAGCCTCTAAAACGCAATTAAAATAATCCTTTCCGTAATTGTGGAAAAGGCCTTTGCTAATCATTTCGTTAAGCTCTTGTTTTGTAACCCAACGTGCTTCTGCAACCTCGGATTCCTGCAGTTTCAAATCCTTTTCGGGAATATCACTTGTAATTAGCCAAACATCCAAAATTGAATTGCGCCTTTTAAGCCTTAAAATCTTTTTAAGTGTTTGCTCGTTTGAAGCAATGCCTAATTCTTCAAACAATTCACGGTTAGCGGCAGCAAAAGAGCTCTCGCCCGAAATTGCCGCGCCGCCTGTTGCCGCCCATTCACCCGGCATAAGTTTTTTCCTATCACTTCTTCTTTGAAGTAAAAACTTGCCTTCAGGTGATACTATCCATATATGCACTACCAGGTGATATTCACCGGGTTTTAAAAAATAACGTCCACGTGCGACGGTTTTGCCTGTGGGGGTTCCGTCGCTATCTAAGACATCCCAAATCTCTGTTTTCATATTGTAAAAATCTCCGTAAAAACTACATTCATTTATATTATATCAACTATATAAAAAATTTTCAACATTTTATATCTTTTCCTATTGTAAATTTTTAATGAATGTGATAAAATAATTATTGTATTAAGTGCATTGCGTATCGGAATGTGCGAATGGGCGGGTCCTGTGCGACGGAATGCTACGAACCATGTCAGGCGGGGAACCGAGCAGCATTAAGTAGATTTTTCTGTGCGCCGCAGTAAATCGGCTCATTCGTGCATTCGGATACGCAAATTTTTTAAGTAAAGGGGCAAAAATATGGCTTATCAGGCTTTATACCGTAAATACCGCCCGAAAACCTTTTCGGAAGTTTACGGTCAAGAGCATATAACCGAAACCTTAAAAAATGAAATAGCTTCAGGCACAACCGTCCACGCTTACCTTTTTACTGGTACTCGCGGAACGGGTAAAACTTCATGCGCTAAAATTTTGGCAAATGCGGTCAACTGTACCGAATCCCAAGACGGCAACCCCTGCCTTAACTGCGAAAGCTGTAAAGCTTCTTTAAGTGGCGAAAATACCGATATCGTAGAAATTGACGCCGCTTCTAACAATAGCGTTGAAGATATTCGTATTTTGCGCGAGCGAATAAACTTTGCCCCATCTTCTTCTAAGTACCGCGTTTATATTATAGACGAGGTTCATATGCTCTCAATCAGCGCATTCAACGCTTTGCTTAAAACCTTGGAAGAACCTCCCGAGCATGTTATATTCATTTTAGCTACTACAGAAGTTCACAAGCTACCTGCTACTATTCTTTCGCGTTGTCAAAGGTTTGATTTCAGAAGAATTGACACCCAAAAGATTTGCGAAAGACTACAGTTTATTGCGAAAAACGAAGGGCTCACCCTTACCGATTATGCCGCAACACTTATTGCCGCCGCAGCTGATGGCGGTATGCGTGACGCCTTATCAATACTTGATTTATGTGCTTCTGCCGCAAAGGATATTGATGAGAGTACGGTTGAAAGTGTTTGCGCTATGGCAGGTAACGACTATCTTATTGAGCTTACCGATTTTATAAAGCTTAAGGATACCGAAAACGCCCTTTTAATGCTTGATAGACTTCATAATTCATCGGTAGATATGCTAAGACTATTGTCCGAGCTTATCTCCCACTACCGCGACCTTATGATTATTAAAACCGTAAATGGTGATAAGCTTCCGATAATTTGCTCTAATACCCGCCTTAAAGCCTTAAAAGAACAGGCTAAGGATTATGATATTAAGGATATTATGTTTGCACTTTCAAGACTACAGTCAGCTACCGCCGCAATGCAAACGGGCAACCGCCGTTGCGAGATGGAAATGACAGTAATTAAGCTTTGCAACCCATCCTTATCGGTCGATTTTGATGCATTGGAACGCCGTATTACCGCTTTAGAAAGCGGCGCTAAAACGGTAGCAGTAAAACCCCAACCCAAAAAAGCTGAACCTATAAAAGAAACCGAAACCATTCCCGAAGAGCAGGATATTCCGCTCCCACCCGAGCCGGATACCGATTATCCTCTACCTGAACCTGAACAGATTACACAAAAAGTCACCCCCACTGCCAATGAACTAACAAAAGTAGAAAATTGGGGCGAGATTGTAAACATACTTAAAACCACCTGCCCGCTTATAGCCGGCGTTTTAGGTGATTCTGATGCATATATTAAAGGTGAATATCTTTTAATAGATGCCAAAAACTCACAATTTAGAACACTTATAAAAAACAACAATTTGTTTAAAGACAGTATTCGAAAAGCGGCGCAGGATGTTTTGGGACAAACCTATAAATTAGGTCCTTACAGTGCCGAAAAGCAGGCAATTGCCCAAGACCCGCTTTTGTCTTTAGCAGATAAGCTTAAAAATTTAGATATGAATTAAGGAGAATATATTATGAAAGTAAGACTTCCCAATAACGGCGGCGGAAATATGAACCAAATGCTTAAGCAAGCACAAAAAATGCAGGAAGATATGCAAAATCTTCAAGCTGATTTGGAGCAAAGAGAATATACTGCTACTTCGGGCGGCGGTTTAGTAGAAGTTACCGTTGACGGTAAACACTTTATTACAGGCATTAAAATCAACCCCGATGCTGTAGACCCCGACGACAGCGAAATGCTTGAAGACCTTGTTACAGTTGCAGTTAACGAAGCTATTGGCAACGCAATTAAAGCAAGCGAAGAAGAAATGTCGGCTATAACAGGCGGACTTAATCTTCCCGGAATGTTCTAATTATGGCAAATTATAATATTGTGCCACTTAATGAGCTTATTGCTCAGTTTGAACGGCTACCGGGAATCGGTAAAAAAACCGCTTCCCGTTTGGCTTATAATATTTTAGAGCAACCACCCGAGGTTGCCGAGCGCTTTGCAGAAGCATTAGTTAATGCAAGGCGTAAAATTCATTTTTGTAAAGAGTGCCAAGCCTTTACCGATGAAGAAAAGTGTCCCCTTTGCTTAGATGAAAAGCGTGACCGTTCGGTAATATGTGTTGTGGCTGAGCCTAAGGATGTTATGGCGTTTGAGCGCACACGCGAATTTACGGGTCTTTACCACGTTTTACACGGAGTTATATCTCCTATGGACGGTATCGGTCCCGATAATCTTCGTATAAAAGAGCTTATGGCAAGACTTTCTTCGAATGAAGTAAAGGAAATTATTATGGCTACCAATCCCACTGTTGAGGGGGAAGCAACAGCCAGCTATATTTCCCGCCTTGTAAAGCCAATGGGAATAAAGGTGACCCGTCTAGCTTACGGTATTCCCGTAGGTGGCGACCTTGAATATGCTGATGAATTTACATTAGCCCGCGCCTTAGAGGGCAGAAACGAAATTTAGGTGATTTTATGGAAAGATTTAAAAGTGGTGACAGAGTTTGTTTTGTTGGTGATAGCCTTGTGGCTATGAACCACATACTACCCTGGGTTATAGACTCTTACCGTAAAAATTTTCCAAATGAAGATATACGATTTTTTAATTGTGGCGTAGCAGGCGGAACTGCCGAATTTGCGCTTAAAACCTTTGAAGATGATGTGTTGCGTTTTAAGCCAACTCACGCCGTTGTGGCATTTGGTGTTAACGATAGTTGGCGTTGGTGCCTTGCAGATACAAAAAGTGAGTCGCGTTACAAAACCTTAAAGAAAAGGTTTGAAATATATAAAGAATCTATAGAAAAGCTTTGTGAGAAAATTCTGCAAAACAACATAAAGCTTATTTTATGCACCCCCGCACCCTATGATGAATACGAAGAAACATCACAAGTAGCTTTCAAGGGCGGTTATGCGCTTTTATCGGAATACGCTAATTTTGTAAGATATTTTGCAAAAGAAAAAGGTTATACCCTTTGCGATTATTACGAAGCTATGGTCGAACTAATGCAAACCGAAAAGCTTTATAGCGATGACCACGTTCATCCAACACCATACGGCTTTTATCATATGGCAAAAATATTTTTAAACGAACAAGGTTTAGAAATAAATGAGAAAAGTGATAATATACCTGAATACCCCGAATGGCGAAAACTTGTAAAAATTCACAGAGATATTTACACAGCTGAATGTATGGTGCTTAAAAAGCCCGAACTTTCAATAGATGAAAAACTACAAATAGCGCGTAATTTTATTGAGGAAAATAAAGATAAGCTAGACGTTGGCCGCAACCGTTGGTTTGTAGCGCTTTGCGAAAATTATATAGAGAACCGCGAAAAAATATCCGAGCTTAATGATAACTTGGAAGAAATTTATATAAATGAAATCTTAAAAGGATAAAACTATGACAGAAGAAAAAATCAAGCGGATAAACGAGCTTGCGCGCAAGCAAAAGACCGAAGGACTTACCGAAGAAGAAAAGCAAGAGCAATATATTCTCCGCCGAGAGTATATTGAATCCTTTAAGCGAAGCCTTGTAGGTCAGCTTGAAAACACCTATATTGTTGAACCCGATGGTACTAAACGAAAGGTAACACGCAAGAATGAAAATACTAGTAACTGATACCGCAACCTTACAATCAAATAATGACTTATCTTTAGAAGCCTTGTCAGATTTCGGCAAGGTTTCCCTTTATGATAACATATCAGGTGAAGACCTTATTCGCGAGCTTGCCGATACCGATATTTTGCTTTGCAACAAGACCCTTATCGGCAAAGAACTTATGGACAAAGCACCGCGCCTTAAATACATTGGCATTTTTGCAACAGGCTATAACAATATTGATATAGAATACGCAAAAGAAAAAGGCATTGTAGTATGCAATGCGCCAAACTATTCTACTAATGCAGTTGCACAGCAGGTTATTGCATATATTTTGAATTTTTACACCAAAATAAATGAATATGACACCTTTGTCAAGAACGGCGGTTGGCAACGCTCTCCCGTTTTTTCACCGCTTAAATTCTCTACAGATGAGGTTTACGGCAAAACCTTAGGTCTTATAGGTTATGGTGATATTGCAAAGGCGGTAGAAAAAATCGCATTGGCATTGGGTATGAATGTTATAGTTTATACCCGTACTATACGCGAACCACATCCGCGTTTTAAGGATTTTGACTATCTGCTTAAAAACAGCGATATCGTATCGGTACATTGCCCTTTAAATGAGCAAAGCCGAGAGATGTTTAACAAAGAAACATTTAGAAAATTTAAAGATGGCGCTTATTTTATAAATACCGCGCGTGGCGGTGTAATAAACGAGCAGGCGCTTTACGATGCGCTGACAAGCGGTAAGCTTTCGGGCGCGGCTATAGATGTTCTAACAACCGAGCCTATGACTAAAGATAACATTTTAAAGGATGCCCCCAATATTACAATTACTCCCCATACCTGTTGGGCACCGCTTAGCACAAGAAAAAGACTTTTAGATTTAGTTTGTGATAATATTAAGGCTTTCCTAAACGGCGAGCCACAAAACAACCTTGCAAAGTAGGTGACTTTATGTTTTCAAGAACCCAAAGCGTAGGCGTATTCGGTTTTCATACCTATATGATACAGGTTGAAGCCGACATTTCTAACGGGCTTCCTGCCTTTGATATTGTGGGTCTTCCCGATGCCACTGTAAAAGAATCACGCGACAGAGTACGCGCCGCTATTAAAAACTGCGGTTTTAAATTCCCCGTCTCACGTATTACCGTAAACTTAGCCCCTGCTGACCGCAGAAAAGAAGGCTCGATTTACGATTTGCCTGTGCTTTTAGCTATTCTTAAAGCATCAGGTCAGCTAAATGCCGATTTGTCAAACAGTGTGACAATAGGTGAAGTTGCGCTTGACGGTATTTTGCGCGGTGTGAACGGTGTTTTGGCTATGACTATAACCGCTAAGGAAAACGGCATTGAAAACATTTTTGTTCCTAAAGAAAACGCCATAGAAGCAGCGGTCGTAGACGGTATAAATGTTTATCCCGTAGAAAATATAAAAGAGCTTATTGCCCACCTAAACGGTGATCAATTAATAGAAAAACAACCGCTTACCCCTACTTCTGCGGTAAGTGATATACGTGTGCCCGATTTTTGCGATGTAAAAGGTCAGGTTGCCGCTAAAAAGGCATTAGAGATTGCGGCTGCGGGCAACCACAACATAATTTTGGTGGGACCGCCCGGCGCAGGTAAAAGTATGCTTGCAAAAAGACTACCGGGTATTTTACCTGATATGACCTTTGAAGAATCTATAGAAACCACTAAAATTCACTCTATTGCAGGTATTTTAGATAATAAAAATCCCTTTGTTTCGGTAAGACCTTTCCGCTCCCCACACCATACCGTTTCGGTTGCGGGCATTTCGGGCGGCGGTACTGTACCAAAACCGGGCGAAATTTCACTAGCGCATAACGGCGTGCTGTTTTTGGACGAATTACCCGAATTTCGCCGCGATGTTATGGAAGCACTTCGCCAACCCATTGAAGACAGCAAGGTTACCATTTCACGTGTTGCAGGAACGCTTACCTACCCAAGCTCTATTATGTTGGTTGCGGCAATGAACCCCTGCCCTTGCGGATTTTTTGGTCACCCAACCAAAAGCTGTAGTTGCTCTTCCCAAGCGGTACATAAATATTTAAATAAAATTTCGGGACCAATGCTTGACCGTATCGATTTACATGTTGAAGTCCCACCCGTTGACTATACTGCTTTAAGCTTTAACAGCAACGAAGAAACTTCGGCTACCATTAAAGAGCGCGTAAATAAAGCACGTAAAATCCAACAAGAACGTTATAAAGGCACAGGTATTACCTGTAATGCCGATTTAACACCCGCACTTCTTAAGAAGTTTTGCAAATTAACCGCAGATGCCGAAAAATACCTTGAGCTTTCTTTCGAAAGACTAGGAATGTCAGCACGAGCTTACGACCGCATTTTAAAGGTTGCGCGTACTATTGCCGACCTTGACGCAAGTGATATTATACAAAAGCAACATATATTCTCTGCAATATCTTTTAGAAGCCTTGACAGAAAATATTGGAATAATTAACGAATTATAACAGTTAGAAAGGATGGTGGAATATGGATAAAAATCCGCACGAAGGACATAGAAAGCGGCTTGTACACGAATTATTAGAGCAGGATTTTCCCGATTCCGTACCATCACACAAGGTTTTGGAGGCGTTGCTCTTTTACGGTATTCCGCGCAAGGATACCAACGGCATTGCCCACGAGCTTTTAAAAAAATTTGGTTCTTTAAACGGTGTTTTCGAAGCCGACCCTAATAGTCTTTATGAAATTGGCGGTATGACCGAGCGCGCGGTAGCACTTATAAAAATGATTTTACCGCTTAGCCGCAGAATACATACCGCCGAATACAAAAAGCACTACCGATTTAATAGTATAGATGAATACGGCAACTATATAACAAAGTGTTTTATGGGTTATAATAATGAAGTGTTTATGATTTCAAGCTTTGATAACAAAGGCGAGTTAATCGAAAACGATATTATAAGTGACGGTCATACTGCCAGCGTATCGCTTTCGGTTAAAAAGATTGTTAAAAAGGTGCTTCCAAGGAATCCCACAAGCGTAATAATTTCACATAACCATATTGGACAAAGTGCCGTACCAAGCTTTGCCGATATTCAAATGACCCAAAGCTTAAAATACACTTTAGAGCAAATCGAAATAAAACTTATAGACCATATTATTGTTTCAGGCAACGATTATGTTTCATTAGCGCAAAGCGGCGACTATAATCAAATATTTTCCAAATAAAAATAACAATAGTTATAAGGAGCAAACATACTATGAATTTTCCAAATAGGACTGCCGATTATCAACTTGTATGTGATATGGAAGAGATAAGCCTTAATAAAAGATTTTTACCATATTCCATAGGTACTCCTAAGAAAACTGCAACAAGTAACAATCATCACGAAAGAGCAAATTTTTTATTTTTTACCGACTGTCATGTTGACCTTTTCAATGCATCCGAAAGCCTTGATAACGTTAAAAGAATAATCGAATATTCAAACGGTTGCCCCGTTAAATTTGATGCACTTATCAACGCAGGTGATGCTATTACCCCGGCAAATATGGTGTCTAAAAGTGAAGCAACGGGACGTTTTAAAAAGTTTTTCGACATAGTAAAACAAAGTCGCTCTCCGGTAGTTTATGCTATTGGCAATCATGACTCGAACGATTCTATGAATATTTTCGATAATGCATTCACTAGTGATGATTGGAGCAAAATGTTTTTTGACTATGCGGAAGAAAATTTTGGCATTGTAAGACAAGTAAAAAATAATGGCACCAAATCAACCTGGCATTACCGCGATATTGAAGAAAAGAAAATACGAATTATTGCAATTGATGCCTATGATACCGACCGGAGCGCAAAAAAAGAAGACGGACTTATAAAGTTTTGTACCAAGTGGGGTAATTTTATAAGTCAGGAGCAGTTTGATTGGCTAATAAACGTTGCTCTTAATTTTGATAATAAACCCGATACTGATTGGGGTGTAATATTCACCCTACACGAATATATCAATAACGTGTTTACAAAAGAATGTGATTGGCACCAAAATACCGGCGAGGTGCTTCATAACCTACTTGTTACATTCAATACACAAAATACATATTCATATAAATATAAGCATAAGGAAAATTCGTTTTTTGATATCAATATTACTGCAGATTTTACACGATATGCAAATATTGATAAAAAACCGCATATCATTTGTTGCTTGATAGGTCACGACCACGAGGATAAAACCCAAGTTAAAGACGGTATAAACCTTATATGGACCCTTAATAGTTCTGCATGTTCTTTATATGGCGACGCAAGACTAATGCGTTATCCCGGCACTCCTACTCAAAACGCTTTTGATATTGTTAATGTAGATACTCTTAACCGAAAGATAAGAATGTTCCGTTATGGCGCCGGTGTTAGTTGTTACGGTGTTGGTGGAGACAGATTTTTACCCGACGGACTTGATTATTAATTTGATTTTAAAAAAACGCGGCAAACGTAAAATAACGTTTGCCGTGTTTTTTAATTATAAAGTTTTAAGATAATTAACGCTCTTTTCAGCGCACTCAAGACTTGTTAATCCTTCGGTAGGTTGGTCTTGTTCAACTACTACCCAACGGGTACCGCTTTCTTCGCAAGCCTTTAAAATTTCGGGGAAATTTTGTCTGCCTGCACCAACATGACGGAAGGCAAATTTCTCTTTATCAGCCTGTTTACCGTCGCTTTCTATGCCGATAAGCTCGTACATATTTTCGCTTTTTTCACCTATAAAGTCCTTAAGATGTACAATTTCACATCTGCCTGCGTATTTGCGAATATAATCAGCAGGATTTTCCCCACCAATATTTACCCAACAAGTGTCAAGCTCGGTTTGAAGTATATCTGCAGGAACTTCTCTGTAAAGAATGTCTAAAGCGTATTCACCGTTAATCTTATCAAACTCGAAATCGTGGTTATGATAAGCAAGCTTCATCCCTAACTCGTTAGCCCTTGCACCTATCTTTCTGGTAGCTTCTATAACTTCAGGGAATTTGGAGCCTGAAGGGCGATATTCTGGAAGTAAATAGGGAGCAACCACAAATTCGCAACCAATTTCGGCATAAGGCTTTAAAACATCAAGATCAGCTATCATATCAACAAGCGGTATATGAGCAGAAATAGGCACTAGGTCGTTTTCCTCACACAAAGCCTTAACCTCTTGGGCGGTTCTGCCGTAAAGACCTGCAAACTCAACGCCGTCATAGCCCATAGCCTTAACCTTTTTTATAGTGCCTTCAAAATCTTTTTCTAAGGCATCGCGTATTGAAAAGAGCTGTAAAGCAATTGGAAATTTCATTTTTCTACCTCTATTGTTCTATAGACTTTAAGTAATCGAAGCAAATTTTAGCTTCTTCTACACCGCTTGGATTCAAAGTTTCACTTTCAACCACCATTTGCTTACCGTTAGCCACAGCCCACGCGTAAACATCCTTAACAGGAGCAAAGCCCATACCAAGCGGAGTGCCTCTGCCTTCATCAGTACCGTCTTTTACATGGATAAAGGTTACTCTATCCTTAACACGCTCTAATAATGCTATTGGGTCTTTCATACCTCTGAAAGCCCAATAGGTATCAACCTCAAGCTGTATGTCAGTACGGTAAATTAATTGATCGTAAATATGTGAACCATCAGGATTCATAACAAATTCACGCGTATGATTATGGAAAGCAAGTGTAATACCGTGTTCAGCAAGCTTTTTGTTGAGCACATTAACTTTTTCAACAAAATCATCAAGCTTTTCCTGTGAAGTTAAATCGTGACCGGGAATAATATAATGCTTATTACCAATCTTTTTATTGTATTCAACCATACCGTCAAAATCCTCAAGTAACGGGTCAAGACCTGAGTGAATACCCGAAACCTCAAGACCGTATTTATCAAGCATAGCGCGCACTTCTTCAGCGCTATGGCCAAAGAAACCTGCAAACTCAACATACTTGTAACCGATTTCGGCAACCTTTTTTAAGGCTTCATCTAAATTTTCTTTTGTAAGGTCACGAACAGAATAAAGCTGTATAGAATAATCCATCGTTATACCTCCGGAATTTCGATCTCTACTTCCTTACCTAATTTAGCAGAACGAACAAGTCCATCAATAATAGCTTGGTTAATAACAATCTCGCTTGAAGGAACGGTAGCTGTGCCGCCTTCCTTAACTGCGTCAATGAATGAACGCATCTTCTTGAAGAAGAAGTCAGCAGAAGGTTGCATTGGTACTTGATATTCAACAGTTTGATTGCACAATGTCTTATAAATAGTAAGCGGAGTTTTAAATTCGCCGTTCCAACAGTCAGTTGAAGGAATTCTAAGACCACCCTTAGTACCTAAGATAAGAGCGTCACCGCAAGTATCCATATGCATTGCCCAAGAAATACGGAAGTCAAGCATAATTCCGCCTTCTAAGCGAACAAAGCCTGCTGCGAAGTCATCAACGCCGAATTTTTCAGCATATTCGGGGTGAGTTGGATAATATTCAGGGTCTTTACCGAAGAAATCAGAAATATAACCTGTAGCGGTTAATGGCTTCGGATAACCAACGGCGTTAAGAAGCATATCTAAAGAATAGCAACCAATATCGCCCAAAGCACCGATACCACCGGTTTCTTTTTCAATAAATGTAGTACCGAAAGGAGTCGGGATACCGCGACGACGACCGCCACCTGCTTGGATGTAGTAAATATCACCCAATTCGCCTGACTGTACAATCTTTTTAATCATCTGCATATTTTCGCTCATACGAGGTTGGAAGCCGATGGTTAAAATCTTGCCTGATTTCTTTTCAGCCTTCATAACTTCGATAGCTTCATCTAAAGTTACGGTAAAGGGCTTTTCAAGCATTACATGAAGACCTGCATTAAGCGCATGGATAGCACAGGGAGCATGCTGAGTATTGTAGGTACAAATAGTAACAGCTTCTATGTTGTCCTTTTCAGCAGCGATAAGAGCTTCATCGCTTTCGTAGTAGCGAGCATTCTCGATACCGAATTTTTCTGCAAATTTTTGCGCTTTACCGGGTACTAAGTCAGCCAATGCAACGATTTCAACGTCTTCCATTTTGAGAAGCGCTCTTGCGTGAGCTTCTGCAATCCAACCTGTACCAATGAAGCCGATTTTCACTTTTTTAGAAGTGTCAATAACCTTTTCTTCCTGGTTTTCCTTGTAAGCGTCTAAGTCTGCTATTTTTGCCATTTTTAGTTCCTCCTAAAAATAATTTTTTAAATTACAAACTGCTGTAAGTAACGGCAGCTAAGTTCAACAGAATTAAGAATCTTTTCCTTCGAGCTTTCAAAAGCCTTATCTTCAACCTCAATACAAACAAAGCTATCGTAGCCAATGTCTGTCAAAGCTGAAATATACTTGCCCCAATTAACATCACCAAGACCCGGTAATTTAGGACTCATATATTCAAGCGGATAAGCCATAACGCCAACATCGTTTAATCTATCAGGATAAAGCTTTATATCCTTGCAGTGAACATGGAAAATTTTATCCTTAAACTCATAAAGGGGTTTTATATAGTCAATTTGTTGCCAAATAAAGTGGCTTGGGTCATAGTTAATGCCAAAGTTATCACTTGGGATAAGCTCAAACATCTTTCTCCAAAGCTTAGGTGTTGTAAATAAATTTTGTCCGCCTGGCCATTGGTCAGCACCGAAGAGCATTGGGCAGTTTTCAATAGCTATCTTAACACCCTTTTCTTCTGCTAATTTTATAATATCAGGCCAAACTTCCATAAAAATTTCAAGATTTTCTTCAACTGTTTTATTCTGGTCACGACCGATAAAGGTTGTTACCATATTAACGCCCAAAAGTGCGCTCATATTAATAACCTTTTTAAGATGGTCGATATTTTTTTGGCGTTTTTCCAAATCGCCATCCATTGTATTGGGATAGAAAGCTAAAGAAGAAATTTCTACCTGTCTTTTAGCGCAGTAGTCTTTAACATAAGCGATATATTCTTCACTTGTGTTTTCAACATCAATGTGGCTAACGCCTGCATATCTTCTTTCTGCCTTTCCTTGCGGCCAACAAGCAACCTCAACACAGGTGCAGCCGTTTGCGGAAACATCATCAATCATTTCCTCAAAGGTGAAGCCGTCATAAATTGCACTTACAATTCCTAATTTCATAAGTAAACTCCCTTCTACATTTTGGGGTATTTAATCCCCGCATTTTGTTTTATTAAATCCATAGCTTTATGTACACTATGGGTTAATTCACAAGCATTTTTATAATCTGCGCTGTTTTCACTATATTTTAAAATATAATCGGCAAAACGCTTTGCTTCACCGCTCATAAGTTCTTCTTTACAAGGTGTTGCAAAAATCTCAATTTCTTTGCCGTCTTTTATAAGTCGAACATCGGTATACTGCGAAATTCTGCCTATTAAAAGGGTTCCGTTATCGCCCATTATCTCGCTTCCTGCAACGCTATCACAGGTTTTTGAATAGGTTAAAACCGCCGAAAAATCGCCATAATCCAAAATAGCACTTCCAAAACCGTCTGCCCCGTTATAAAGGAAATTGGCATTCGCTTTTAAGCTTTTGGGTTCCCCAAACAAATCAATTGCGCCGTAAACACAATATACGCCTATATCCATAAGGCAGCCAGCCTTTAACGACATATCAAAAATATTTTGGTGTTTCCCTGCAAGAAAATTATCAAGCCGAGAAGAGCGCTGACAATAATCAATTCTTGCAGCCCTTATTTTACCAATACTCCTAAGCGCTTTATGAACCTTTTCGTACTGAGTAACATGGCGCGGAATTATAGCTTCAAGGTAAATAAGATTTTTTTGATTAGCATATTCCAAAAGCTCTATATACTCTGAGCTATTAGTTACAATAGGCTTTTCACATAAAACATGTATACCGTTTTCTAAAAAAATTTTACTTTGCTCATAATGAAAAGCATTGGGCGAAGCAATATAAACTGCATCTATAAGTCCGCTTCTTGCCATTTCATCAAGGTCACAAAAAACGGTGTTACAGCCGTGTTCATTTGCAAACTTAATGCCGTTATCGTAATCCCTTGAATAAACTGCCGAAAGCGTATATTCGCCCGTTAGCTTTGTACCGCCTAAAAAATAGCGGCAAATCTGACTTGTGCCAACAGTACCAAGCCTTATCATATATCAGTTTTTAAAGTCTGCTTATTTTCGGCAGACTTGAATGCTGCTTGCATAACACCAAGCACACGGCGTACTTCACAGTTTTTAATTAACTGCTCACATTCGCCATCAATAGCTGCACAGAAATTGCGATAGAAATTATGCACATCGGACTTAGGGCGTTCAATCTCATAGCTATCAAGTGTTAAATGGTCGCGCGGAGCCATTGTCTTTGTGATACCTGCCGCATTTTGTACAGGGGTAACATCCTTTTCAATCCAACGGGTAAGCTTTGCAACCTTAGCGTTTTGTTGCCAATCGGCAAGATGAAGTGTGCCTTCCTTACATTGCATATAAAAACGCGGCATAGCTATAAAGTTATATGTACCAACTTCAACATAAGCGGATTTTCCGCTCTCGAAGCCTAATTCCAAACGGAAACCGTCATCAACCTCATCATTGGTATAATGTGTGGTATTACAGTTTACATTAACAACCTTTTCGGGAATGAGTTGAAGCATTTGGTCAATTAAATGCACGCCCCAGTCAAGAATCATACCGCCACCGGGCGCTTTTTGACAACGCCAGTCGCTAGGTATTCCACGTGAACCGTGGATTCTTGATTCTATTCTTAATACTTCACCAATTTCGCCGCTATCTATTACAGATTTAGTAGCTAAAAAGTCTACATCCCAGCGTCTGTTTTGGTGAACCGAAAGCTTTTTGCCTGATTCATTTTGCGCTTCTACCATACGGTCAAATTCTTCTACCGATAATGCTACCGGTTTTTCGCAAATTACATTGTGACCGCTTTTAAGTGCGTTTACAACCAAATCCTCGTGTACGTCGTTAGGAGTAGCTACAACAATAATATCTACATCCTTATCGGCAAAAATTGCTTCATTAGATTCGTAAACAAAGATTCCGTTATTCTTTGCGGCGGTTCTACGCTCTTCTTTAATATCATAAGTACCTGCAAGCTCGGTTACATCGCTTTTTAAGACCTGTGTACAGTGCCAAGCGCCCTGTCCACCATAGCCAATAACTGCAACTTTTTTCACTTTTAATCCTCCAAAGGCTTCTTTACGTGCGGGCATTCAATCTTTACACGGTAGGTTGGTGCCGCCCAGTTTATTGCGTTCTTTATAATTTTAATAACTTCGGGGTTATAGTATACGGGATAGGTTTCGTGACCGGGTTGGAAGTAGAAAATCTTACCGTTTTCACGCTTATAGCAACAGCCCGAACGCATTACCTCACCGCCTTCAAAGCTTCCTATAAATACAAGCTCATCGGGTTCAGGAATAGAGAAAGGCTCGCCATAGGTTTCTTCATTATCAATAACAACAAATCTGCCTAAACCTTTTGCAATCGGGTGGGAAGGCTTGCAAACCCACAAAAGCTCGCGGTCGGCATTTTCGCGCCAGGTAAGGTTACAGTTTGTACCCATTAAACGCTTAAATGGTTTTGAGTGGTGACCCGAGTGTAAAACCACAAGGCCCATTCCCTCTAAAACTGCCTGCTGTACCAAATCTGCAACTGCATCGGGCACTTCTTGGTGTTTTACATGCCCCCACCATAGAAGTACATCGGTATTTTGAAGCTTTTCTTCGGTAATTTCGTTCACAGTTTCAAGTGTTACGGTTTCAACCGAAAATTCATCAGCCAATGCTTTTTTAAGCGTCATATGTATTCCTTCGGGATATATCTTTGACGCTTCATTGTCCTTTTCTTGCTCATGGTAAAACTCGTTATAAATCAAAACCTTTTTCATAAAAAGCCGCCCTTTTGTTGAATAGTACTGATTATTTAAAAAAATTGTTTGTTTACTTATGGTTATTGTATAATTTTTTAAATAAATACACAAGTCATTTATATTTACATTAGTAGACAAATATTGCGATTTTTTGTTGCAAAGTAATTATAAGTATGATATACTGTATACTAGGCGGTGATATTTTGAAACAAATACATTTTCAAACAAAAACAAAGGACTTTGAGATAATGCCTTCTAACGGCTTATCACCATCGCCGCATTTTCACAACCAAATCGAGCTCGTTTATGTTGTAAGCGGTCAAACAGTAGCCTTTGCAGACCAAAAGAAAACTGTCACAAAATCGGGCGAATTATTTTTTGCTTTCCCAAACCAAATTCATTATTACGAAAAAACTGTAATAGGTAAATATATAGTTATTCTTTTTTCAACCGAGCTTCTTTACGGTATGGAAGATATACTTTATAATAACATTCCTAAATCAAATTTGCTAACCCAAGACGAAATGCAAGGCTTAGCAAATATAATAACCGATATTGTAAATGCAAGCGGTGAATTTTCACACACTGTAAGGGTTGGGCTTATGAATCAGCTTTTAGCCGGTATTTTGCCAAAATTCGAACTTAAGCCCCGCATTAAAACCAATAACACAACCTTGCAAAGCGTATTAAAATATTGCACTAAAAACTTTGCAAGCGACCTTACTTTAGATATTCTGGCAGAAGATTTGCACATAAGTAAATTCCATATTTCGCACCTTTTAAATCAAAAATTAGGCATAAGCTTTAGCGCTTATTTAAATAATATTCGGGTGCATAAAGCTTGTTCTTTGCTAAATAACAGTGAAAACAAAATTTCAGATATATCGGAAGAAGTGGGGTTTGGTTCTATTCGTTCCTTTAACCGCGCTTTTAAAAGCGTTATGAATATGACACCGCTTGAATACCGTAATCAAATATAAAAAATGATATTGTAATGGAAGACGCTTTGCAAGAAGTTGTCTTCCATTTTTTGTATAAAAAAACTGTGGCACCTTCCTCACGGAGGGTGCCACATCGTTTAGCCATTTGTTTTAAAGCAGTGAATAAACATCTGTTGTTTCGTTGGTGACCTTTTTTATTGACTCTAAAAACTCTTTAACAATCGTACTGTTATTATCAACCGCTTTTACAACCGATATTTCTCTTTTCGGTATATCGAACACCGTATTTACTATTTTAAGCTGTGTGTCAGAAACAAGCTTATTCGCTATGCTAACAGGCATTATTGCCCAACAATCATTTTGTAACATAAATTGCTCAAGCTGCGGCATAATAGAAATTGTTATTTGTGGGTGGTCGCCTTTAAAGCTTTGCTTATGCCAAATGTCGTAAGCGTGGCTCCATTCAATATATATTTCCTTGCACCTTTTTAAATCTTCGACCGTCACATTAGCGCCAAGCTGTAGCTCACTACCGGCAACCAATACCATTTTTTCAAGAAAAACAGGGGTTTGAAGTAGTCTGTCATCAGTTGCTTTACCCGATGTAAAGGCTAAATCGGTACTGCCGTGTAAAATACCGTTAGCGGCGGCATCAAGCTCCATATCCTGAATTTCTAACTGATATTCAGGGTGTTTTGCCATAAAGAAGTTATACACCTTTGGCAAGAAATATGTACTAACACTGTTTATCGCAGAAACTCTAATTGTATCATTCTTGTTTTTGCAAACCTGCTGCATTTGGTTGATTATTACTTCATACTGTACCGCCAACTGATAAAATTCTTTTCCAGCGGCGGTAAGCTCCATCTCCCTGTTGCCCTTTCTTCTATTAAAAAGCGGTCCGCCAAGCTCTTTTTCCAAAGTCTTTAGCCTTGCGCTTAAAGAAGGCTGTGTAATAAACAGCTTTTCTGCCGCAAGAGTAATGGTTTTATAGCGATATATTGCTAAAAAACATTCAATTTCGCCGTGTGTCATAATTCTTTGCATCCCCTGAGCTTATTATCGAGTTCACTCTATATTATAGCGTGGTTTTTTCAATTTTACAACCCCCTTTTTTGTGATATCATTATATTAATTAAGTGGAAATTTTCTTTGAAAATTTGGTACCTACAGTTAATTTTATTTTGGAGGAAAAATTATGATTTTTGGTGTACTTAAGGACATTAAAATTGGCGAAAACAGGGTTATTTGCACCCCTGTTGAAGTGGCATCCATTGTAGCGGCAGGCCATAAGGTATTAGTTCAAAAGGATGCAGGTATTGGTTCAAACTTCAGTAACGAAGCTTACGAAAAAGCAGGCGCTATAATTGCAGATACTGCCGAAGAGCTTTGGAGTCAGTGTGACTTTGTTGCCAAGGTTAAGGAAATCGAAGAATCCGAATACCCGTTTCTTCGTGAAAATCAGCTTGTTTATTGTTGTATTCATCCCGCAGGTCATCCCGAAGAGGTTGATGCTATTCTTGATAGTAAATGTATAGCTATTACCGCCGAAGACAGCCACCGTTACGGCTCGCCCAACTGCGAAGCTGCCGGTAAGCAGGGCGCTTTATTCGGTCTTGAATCTATGCTTACAATAAATGGCGGTAAGGGTAAATTTGTAGGTGGTTTTGCAGGCGCTCCCCGAATGAATGTACTCATTTTAGGTGGCGGTATTGTAGGTCAGGGCGCACTTTCTATTCTTTACGCTTTAGGCGCAAACGTTACTGTTATGGACATCAATGTTGGCGTTTTAAAGATGCTTGGTGACCGTTATAACAATAAAATCAGCACAATGTTCTGCACAAAGGAAACTATTGCTTCCATTCTTCCGCAAACAGATATGGTTTTAAACTGTGTTAAGTGGCCTAAGCAAAGAAAAGACTTTTTAATTGATAAGGAAATGCTTAAAACAATGGAACCCGGTAGTGTACTTGTTGATATCTCTAACGATGACCCCGGCGCTATCGAATCAAGCCACGAAACCCACCACGATAATCCACGCTATGTTGTAAACGGCGTTGTACACTACTGTGTAAGCAATATCCCCGGTGCTGTTGCACATTCAACCTCTGTTGCATTAGCTTCGGAAAC
Source organism: Acutalibacteraceae bacterium (assembly GCA_045602785.1). Lineage (GTDB taxonomy): Bacteria > Bacillota > Clostridia > Oscillospirales > Acutalibacteraceae > UBA737. The sequence continues at coordinate 14,194 of JAZSCF010000047.1, read as the reverse complement.
CTTGCCAATGCTTCTTAATATCCTTAATAACGGTATCGAAAAGGCTTGTATTACCGACGGATTTATTAGACGCAGTTTAACGGCTTACAAGGGTTATTTAACCCACGAAGAAACAAGCGCCATTCAAAATAAACCTTGGATTAGACCCGAAGATATTCTTGGCATTGCAAACGAAAACTTAGACTTTGCACCACCTGCAACCACAACACGCAGTAATAACTTTATAAAGCTTTAATATTATGCATTTTGAAACTGATTATAAATTAGAAAATTATATACTAAACGCCCGTTGGGATGAGTTACCTACAAATGTTAAGGAACGGCTAAAAGGCTGCTTTGTAGATTTATTAGGCGCTTTAATAGTGGGCAGTAAAAGCCGACAGTTTGAAGTAGGCTTACGCTTAGCCAGAAGCCTATTCCCATAAGGCGATATCCCCGTAATAGGCAGTAGTGAGCGTTTTTCTTTCGCAGGGGCGGCAACTGCTATGGGGCATTCATCAAATGCTTATGATATTGATGACGGTCATAATATAACCCGCGCCCACCCCGGCACATCATTTATAGGGGCAATATTAGCCGCCGCGTACGAAAAAAATGTATCAAGAAACGAATTTTTAACAACGCTTAATGTGGCATACGAAACTACTATCCGTATGGGAATTGCTATTATGGATTACTATAAATACGCCCACAGTAGCGGTACCTTTGGCGCTATTGGTGTAGCCGCAGGCGTTGGTAGACTTTACGGCTTTACAAAGGAGCAGATTAATAACGCTTTATCTGTAGCGGAATTTAACGCGCCCTTAGTACCCGGTATTCGCAGTGTTGAATATCCGTCTATGAATAAAGACGGTGTACCCTTTGGCGTTATGACAGGTGTATTGGCGGTTACTAATACTATGTGCGGTTTTGAAGGCAATAAGCATTTGCTTGAAGCCGATGAATACCGCCATTATTTAGATGACCTGGGCGAAAAGCATCAGGTTATGGATTTGTACTTTAAGCCTTACCCCTGTTGCAGATGGGCGCACCCTGCAATCGATGCCTGCACAGGTCTAATGAATAAGCACCGCCTTTCCCCTAAGGATATCGAGAAGGTTACTATTCATACCTTTAAGCGCGCAACAATGCTTTCAAAAATAGTGCCAAAAACTGCTGATGAAGCGCAGTATAATATTGCTTACCCTGTTGCCTCCGCGTTAGTCTACGGCGATTTTGGGCTTTTGCAAATACTTGAAAAGAACCTGCACAATAGCGATGTTATCGATATGATGTCGCGCTTAAGCTTTGTAGTTGATAAGGATATTGATGCCCGCTTCCCCGAAAAGCGCATCTGTAAAGCAGAAATAGTCACTAAAAGTGGTGAACGCTTTGTGTCAGAAGAATGTGAGCCACGCGGTGAAGCCAAAGAAAACATTAGTCTTTCGTGGTTGTGTGATAAATTCCACCGTATTACAGGCTCGGTTTTAACCGAAAATGGCAGAGAAAAAATTTTATCAATGCTAACAAGCGATGAAGATTTACCCATTCGCGAAATTGTTGACCAAATAAACAACCAAAACTTTTGGAAAGAAATATAAATAGTTAAAGCATCACTTTTCAAGGTGGTGCTTTTTTCTTAAATGCTTGTTGCAAACGTTATAAATATCAGTTATAATTAAATAAAATACTATCAAAGGGTGTCAGAATATGAAAAAAGAACAAATTAATATTAGAGACCCGTTCGTTGTATACGAGAATGACACGTATTATCTTTTTGGTACAAGAGCCAAAGATTTTGGCAAGAAAACAGGCGGTTTTGACCTTTACACATCCGCCGATTTAGAAAATTGGAGTGAGCCTATCCCTTGTTTCGACTCCGAAAAGTATGCCCTTAATTCTGATGCAAACTGGGCGCCCGAAGTACATAAATACAAGGGTAAATATTATATGTTTGCAACCTTTAGGCAACAAAACGGCTTACGCGGTACTTATTCACTTGTTTCCGACAGTATCAAAGGTCCGTTCATTCCAAACAGTAAATGTGCCTTAACACCTAACGAATGGGAATGCTTGGACGGCACACTCTATGTAGACGAATCAGGCGTTCCATACCTTGTATTTTGCCATGAACATACCCAAATAATAGACGGTACTATATGCTATGCAAAATTGAGTGAAAATTTAGATTCCTTGGCTTCCGACGTTACCGAGCTTTTTTGTGCATCATCCTGCAAGCCAGTAGGTCCTATGCAGAACAACCACTATATTACCGACGGACCATTTATGTACAGGTCTAAAACAGACGAGCTTTTCATGATTTGGTCTTCCTTTATTAAAGGCAATTATGCCGAGCTTATTGTTAAGTTTAAAAACGGAACCTTAAGCACAGAATTTGAACATTTAGAACCGCTTCTTGATAATGACGGCGGTCACGGTATGATATTCAGCGACGGAAAAAATACTTATTTCACCTACCACACCCCAAACCAAATTATGTGTGAACATCCCGAATTTTGCCTTATAGAAGACTTCGGCGATTATATTAAGATTAAAAAGTGACACTTTTATCAAATCGGAGTTATAAATAAATGATTAGCTATATTTTCAAAAATAAAATTAAGAATATTTTAGTAGCAATTTTTGCAGTTTTACTTGTTTGCACCAATTTTAATGAAATACTCAACTGTCTATACGTCAGCAATTGGCTCGGTATAGCGAAAGTATTTATTTCCGTAATGCCTTATGTGTTGATTTTTATTTATATAATCACTCTTAAAAAATACTATAAAATCAAACCGTTTCTTTTTCCGATAGCATTTGTTATTTTGGCTTTATTATCACTTTATTCAATTGAAAATTATTTGGAAAGCACAAATCTCTATTCCTGGAATATAATCAGTAACTTCTTCTCTGTTATTTTATATACGGTTGAATTTTTCGGCTATGTCTTATGTTTAGTTGGTTGCCTTTCAAACTTTAAAAGACTAAACCTTCTTCGCGTTGGTATTTGTCTTTGCTTGATAACTAAATTTCTTCTATGCCTTTCTTACCTCTATCCGAATGCAGTTTCCTTTATGGGAAATCCGTTTTTATCGGCACTCTATTATTTAGTCGATCTGCCAAGAACAATTATACACATATTATTCTACATAAATATTTTTATTTTAACCTTAACCAAAAAGGGTGACGATATTGACATAACACCTTTTGTTAAGGAACAAAAACTTAAAAAAGAACACCAAAAAGCCCAAAAACTTGCAAACAAGACTCCCGAAACGTTTGCGCCGCCAACCGTTCCCGACGGTCATTGGCGTTGTATGGGATGCGGCGAATTTTTGCCCGATAACGAAACCGAATGCAATTGTGGTTATAAAAAGCAATAAAAAAATGGTAAAATAAAGTCCTTTTTTATTCTATGTCTACATTATAGATTTTACAATATTATATAATTCATTTAAGGAGTGTTATTATGAGTTTAGGTAATATTTTAATTTTAGGTGACAGCTTTTCCACATTTGAAGGCTATATCCCAGAAGGCTATGAAATATATTATGGCGAAAATACACCTAAAGAAACCGATGTTAGAAAAGTTGAATACACCTGGTGGCACCGATTAATAAGCAAAACTAACTCTAATTTAGTTTTAAACGACAGTTGGTCGGGCTCTACCATTTGTTATACAGGGTACGATAATTACGATTGCTCTAAAACATCTTCGTTTATATTCCGTTTAAGACAGTTAATTGCTAACGGCTTTTTTGAAGAAAACAAAATAGATACTGTGTTCCTTTTCGGCGCAAGTAATGACAGCGGCGCAAACTCCCCTTTAGGCGAGCATAAATATGATGATTTTAAGGAATCAGACCTTTACTACGCTCTACCCGCAATATGCTACATTATAAAATTACTAAAAGAAACTTTACCCGAAGCTAAAATTTACTTCCCCATTAACGATGATATTAAACCCGAAATTAAGGAAGGTATTGTAGTTGCTTGCGAGCATCTTGGCATAAAGGCAATTGTATTAAAGGACATCACCAAGCATTGCTCTCACCCCACTATTAAAGGTATGGAAGAAATTACCGAGCAAATCTTAGCAGCAGTATAATTCACTATAACTAGAAAAAAGACGGCGAAAGCCGTCTTTTTTCTATCCTACTAACCTTTTTAGCAGTGGTATTTTTGATAATATATATGAAGAAATAAAGGATACTATATAAACCCCTAATGTTACCAAGGGCACAGTTATTAGCGGATTATATTCAGTTATATTTACACTCTTAGTCAACTGATTAAAGAATATCATATGTATAAGATAAATTCCAAAGGACTGTTTAGAAAAAGTAAGTATTGCTTCACTTTTAAATTTTTCCTTATTAATAATAAAAAGTATAAAAACAGCAAAAGCAGAAATTACAATAAAAATGCTTTTATACCAAAATAGCGGTGTGTAAGGCTCGTTCATTGTGGCCGATAAAACACAAGTAGCAACTATTGTTACAAGGCTTGAAGCAAAAAACACGGCAATGCACAATAAATTTTTCTTTAAATTAGCGGTTTTATCTTTAAAACGCTCATACAAAATATGCCCTGCAATAAAATAGCCCAAATAATAGGTAGCGTTTATAATGGGTATTGGGTAAGTAATATCAACATTTGTACCTGTTATAATTCTTATAAGCGGAACATAAATTGACCCTAGCCCCGAAAAAACAAGCCACAAACCAAGAAACAGGTTTTCGGTTTGAACAGTCATATTTTTACACATATTTTGAATAAAAGGCAGCGCAATATATATTCCCAATATCGCATACATAAACCAAAGATGGCGCGAAGTTTCATTAGCGTTTAAAAAAGAGTTTGCAACCGCTTTCTTTAATCCCTTTATTTTCCATTCGTTATTGAACAGAAAATAAATGATACTCCACACAGCCAAAATAAGCGTGTATTTTAACACCCTTTGGTAATAGCTTTTAAAATTAAACTCTTGCTTAATTAAGAATATACCGCTAACCATAAAAAACAACGGAACGCAAATTCTCGAAAGTGAATTATAAACCACCGCTGTATTAAAATAGGAAGCCGAAATTTTTGAAAAACTGTTTATATAGAAGTTTGAAACATGAATCATAACCGTCATAAAAATTGCAAAAACGCGGATAAATTCGATGTTTTTCTCTCTTTTTACCATATTCTCCCTCCTATCTGCTTGGATTATATCATATCCCACTTTTTTTGACAAGTAATTATTTTGAGCCTGCTTTTGTTGAAAAGATATGCGTAATATGATAATATAATTATATAAACTTAAAGGCGGTGCAAAATGGGTAGAATAAAGGAATTAAAAAACAGTTTATTGCTTACAGCCATTTATACCGCTATACTGTTAATCTTCTGGTTTTTTGATATACCTTGCTTTTTTAAGGCGACTTTAGGGTTTAGCTGTCCCGGATGCGGTATATCTAGAGCAGTATTTTCGGTAATCAGGCTTGATTTTGCTGCCGCTTTTTCTTATCATCCTATGTTTTGGTCGTTGCCTATATTATATTTATACTTTATATTTGGCGGTAAGGTTTTTAATAAAAAATTTTTAGATTACGGCATTCTAATACTTATTGCATTAGGCTTTTTAATAAATTGGTTGTTGACAATAATTTGAATTAGTCGAAAACTGTCGTTTTTTGTTGACAGCAAACCTTTATATATGTTATAATTTTTTTGCAATCAAATGCATATTTTTTATAAAAGGGGCGTTTTAAATGTTTTGTAAAAATTGTGGAGAACAAATGAATGATAATCAGGCTATCTGCTTAAAGTGCGGTGTTAAAACAGGCGAAGGCAACGCTTTTTGCGCTAACTGCGGTAATGCGGTTGCTCCTGATGCTGTTGTTTGCCTTAACTGCGGCGTAGCTATTAAAAAGAATGTAGGCTACGGTAACTACGATAAAACGGTTATCGCTATTATTTGCTTCTTCTTAGGCGGCATAGGTATCCATAACTTTATGCTTGGCGAAACTAAGAAAGGTATTGTAAAAATCGTTCTTTCTTTCTGCTTTGGTATCGGTGCAATACTTGCTTTAATCGATTTCATTAAAATCCTTATGGATAAATATGAAGTTAATCCCGATAAAGCATTTTAATTAGTTTTTAAAAAAGTAAAATTCCTGCCTTGGCGGGAATTTTATTTTAAAGCGAGGTAATATTTATGTTTTGTCCTTACTGTGGTAAAGTTATTAATGATAATGCTGATGTATGCTTAGGCTGTGGCCGTTCTGTAAAGGGAATTAATAACGCATCTCAAGATTCTACCAGCTTTGGCTGGTGGTGGCTTGGCTTCTTCTTTCCGCTTATAGGCTTTATACTTTGGGCTGTGTGGACAGGTTCCACCCCCATAAGAGCAAAGCGTGCAGGCTTAGGAGCTATTTTTGGTGTTGTAGCCAGCGTTGTACTTGTAATTCTTATTTATGTGGCAATATTCGCCTTTGCTTTTTCATTTGCAAGTTACTATTAAAAAAAGACGGCTTAAGCCGTCTTTTTTTAATTGAAAAGGCCTTGTAAATAGTTTATAATATCTAATAGAATGAAAGGCGGGTTGAAAATGAAATCGGCGCTACAAAATACATACAACCTATTAAAATATGAAAATCGCCTTACTATAGGTTATTTTGGCGGCTCAATTACAAGCGGCAACTCGGCAAAGCATATTATTGAAAATGGCAAAATAGCACCTGAAAAGCAGGGTTCTATTACCAATTCGTATGTAAACCGCACTTCCGCTTGGATAAAAGAACTCTTTCCAAATGCGGTAATCGAAACCGTAAATGCAGGTGTTTCGGACACACATACTCAGCTTGGTCTTTACCGCCTTGAAGCTACACTTATGAACACAATCGGCCACAATATGCCCGATTTAGTGTTTATTGAATTCACTTCAAACGACTGGGTTTACGGCGAGCATACGGTAGAAATTATAAAAGCAGAGCTTGAATCGCTTATTATAAACATACGAAAGCTTAACCCCTTTGCTGACATTGTAATTATCGCAACCAACACCCTTGAAATGCAAAATTGCCCTAAAAAGCTCGCTCATAAAGAAATTGCAGATTATTACGGTCTTCCGTTTATTGATGTTGGTATAGCGCTTCAAAGCAAAAAGAATACAGACCCCCAAAGTGCCCACGCGGAATCGGGCGAAAAGGGTACTCTTAAATATACTGCCGATGACCTTCACCCAAGCGCACTCGGGTTTGCGGTGTATTTAGAAGAAATTAAAAAGGTTTTAACCGACTACCTTGACGGCAAAAACTGTGAGCAAGATATTATTGACCACACAAAAATGGCACCAACGCCACTTTCAAAAGAGCTTTATACCCCACGCATAATAGATGCCGACAATATAACCGCTCCCACCGAAATTGAAATAGCAGATAAACCCTTGTGCTTACAGCTACACGGTACCTTGCTTGATGAATTTAACCACTATAATATAGTAAAAAACTGCATTGTTTTAAGGCAAAACGAAAGCATAACCGCCAAATTTAAGGGCGAGATTTTAGGTATGCTTGTAGCAATGCAAAGCAAAACCGATGTTAATATTCTTTATAGTATTGACGGCGGCGAATGGCAAGAATTCGGAATTAACGATTCACGCCTTGGTTTTCAGCGCTACCCCCACACGCAAGCCTTTTTCTTAAAAGCAGGGCTTACTGACGGCAACCACACCGTAACGCTTAAAACGGTAGCCGAAAAACCGCTTGTATTCGGCGCATTTTTAGCGCAGTAAATTAGCCGTAATCATATTATTTGGCACAATTTTGCTAACCAAAGCTTAAGTATCATAGAAAGGAAAATTATGAGGGTTATTATTTCTTGCCTTAATTCAAAATTTGTACACGCGTCGCTGTCACCCTGGTGCTTAGCGGCAGGTGTTCGCGAATTTTCTAAACAAGCGTATGATGTTTCGGTAATTGAGAGCACCATTAACGGTAATACCGAAAAGTTTGCTCAAAAAATTATAAACGAGAAACCCGATGTGGTTGCCTTTTCTTGCTATATTTGGAATATTACCAAAACCTTGGAAACCGCGTACCAAATAAAGCAAAGCTGTGACGCAAAGATTGTACTAGGCGGTCCCGAAGTTGCCCATAGACCGCGTGATGTTCTTGAAAAATATAACTTTATAGATTTTGTTCTATCGGGCGAAGGTGAATGGACTTTCCCCGATTTTCTTGATAACTTAGGCGGAGAATTATCAACAGTAGCAGGGCTTACATATAGACAAAACGGGCAAATTTATACCATTCCCGAAAAGGAATATTCCGCTACTCCCCCGTCGCCTTATAGTGATGAGTTTTTCGAAAAGCTTGGCGGCAGAATTGCTTATATCGAAACTGCCCGCGGTTGCCCCTACCGTTGTGCTTTTTGCCTTTCGGGCAGATGCTCGCCCCTTAGATTTTTTGATTTGGAAAATGTTAAAAAAGATATTTTAAGGCTCGCTAAAAGCGGTACTCAAACAATAAAATTTGTTGACCGCACATTCAATGCAAATGAAAAAAGAGCTAACGAAATTCTTCGCTTTATAAAAGAAAATTACGGTAAAGAAATTCCCAAAAATGTGTGTTTTCACTTTGAAATCGCGGGCGATATTTTAAAAGAAAGCACGCTTGACATTTTGGCTTCTATGCCCTACGGCGCCGTACAGCTTGAAATAGGGATGCAGTCATTTAATGAAGCTGTGTTAAAAACAATTAACCGAAAAACCAATACAGAAAGGCTTATAGAAAATATTAAAAAGCTAATTAGCTTTAACAATATGCACATTCATATTGACCTTATTGCAGGGCTTACTGGCGAAGACCTTGAAAGCTTTAAAAATAGCTTTAATATCGGTTATTCTCTTAAAGCGCATATGCTTCAAATGGGCTTTTTAAAGCTTCTTTACGGCGCAGATATGCGTGAGAATAGCGAAAAATACCCCTGTGCCTTCGGTAATGAACCCCCTTACGAAGTCACATCTACCCCGTGGCTTTCAAATAGTGAAATTAAAATGCTTAAAAACTGTGAAGATGCTCTCGATAGGCTTTATAATAGCGGTCGATTTTTGTTTACACTCGAATATCTGATAGAAGAAGTCGGTATTACCCCATTCGACCTTTTTAACGATTTTGGAAACAGTGTAAACGGCAATAAAATGAAGCTTTGCGACTATGCAGAAAAGCTTTACGCTTTCTTTAGCACAAAATGTGACAGCCAAATACTGCGCGAAAAAATCCTTTGCGATTTGCTTTGCTGCTCTTCATCGGTACAAATACCCTTGTGTTTAAAAATCCACGACCCACTTTATAAAAAAGCAAAAAAGCATTTTACACAAAACATTAATAACTCCACAAAAATCGCAGTTCTTTATAGCCAAAACAAAATTTTCGCAGTCGACCAAAGCGGCTTTAAAAACCTTAATAATAGGTTTGAAGGCGAGCTTTACGATATAAGCGAATTGCAAAGCTTGTTGTAAAATACCAAAAAAGCCGTGCATCGCACGGCTTTTTTGGTATTTCTTCTTTATTAATTATTATTTTATATTCTTTGATTTTGTACTGAATTCTATTCTGCTTTAATTAAACTTACGTTCCGAAAAACTTAATAAATCATTTGGTGTTACCGACAAGCATTTACAGATGCAGGCTAATTCATAATCGGTAACCTGACGGTTATTTTTTTCTATCTTGCTTATCATTTGTTGGTCGATATTAACATTCATTGTTTGTAATTTTGCCGCCAAACTACTTTGTGACAAACCCTTTTGTTCCCTTATCACTTTTAATTTTTCCGAAATAATGTTTTTATTATTGTAATAGCAAATCTTTTTCATACTGTTATTTTACCCTCAATACGTTATATTAACGTATTGACAATAACATAAATCTGTGTTATTATTACGTTACATTAACGTAATAATGTTTTAAACACATTAAAATTGTCCGTTATGTTATTCTAAACATATTTTGGAGGAAATAAAATGGAAGAAAAAATATTGGCAGTTGCAGATTTTTCTACAGAATTCACAGAAAGAGAAAGTGTCGATAGTAAGAAAAAATCACTAGCAGGGGCTTTGGGTCCGCTAATTATTCCAATTATAATTTTTATATATCTTCACACTGAAAACCTAGAATTCTCTAATCTGGATTCTGTTTACAAATTCTTTTTCTGGGCTTCAATAATTTTTTCTGGTGTATTGTTTGTTTTACACGGAGAATTTTTAAAATCAGAAAGCAAAACAAATATAAAAGCTTTAGATGATGCACAAAAACAAAGTCTTATTGTCTCTAATAAAAGAATTTACGGAAACCAAAGCGGAGCGTTCTCATTCTTATATTCGGATTTAAAGAAAATATATTCAAGCCAAATAGTAGGTAATCCCACAGAATTAATTATAATGACAAATGAAGGAAACTTAATAAAATTTAAATATGTAAAAAATTATTCAACAATAATTTCTATTGTTTCAGAAAATATTTTACAAAACAAAACTACTGAAGAAAATTTAAAAGAAAAAGCTATTGTCACAGACAAAGAAACCGAATTATTAAGTGAAAATTGTAATGCTAATTCTAAAGCCAATGAAACACAACAAAGCTTGTATGATGTTGTCATTATTTCGGCATCGGGTTCGCTCAACCAAATAAAAGTAATTAGACAAATAACGCTTTTGGGTCTACAAGAGGCCACCGAACTTTTATCTTCTTTGCCTTGTACATTATCACAAGCACAATCATTTGAAGTAGCAACAGATATTGCAAATAGACTGGAAAATAGTGGAATAAAAGTTATCATTAATAAAGTTTCAACTGATTCTCAGCAGTAGATACACCCGAATTAAAACTTGATGGATACTGGAAGTGTATGGGGTGTGGAGAATAGAACACAGAGGACAGTTCTCTGTGTTTAAATAATAAATAAAAAAGAATAAAGAATAAAAAATGTGCCGTGCTTTGCACGGCATTATTTATATCGTTTCGCTTGCTAAACACCAAATTTATTATTTCTTCTTTATTCTTTAATTTTGCACTGTGTTACGTCATACTTAATTTCATAGTTTCCTTTCAAAATAAAATTGCTTATAAAAACGGCTCCCTTGTGTAAAATGAGTTGGACAGATTATAATATTTCAAACTATAAAATGTCAACCGTACTCAGTTTTACACCGGGGTATATTGTGCAAAATCCCATTAAACAGGATTGACTATTCTTTGAAAAATAATATAATATTTTTAAAATAACAAATCATTAGGTGGTAAATTATGAATTATATTTTAGAAAGCTATGAATGGGATAACACTTGGATAGAAAAAAGCGAAGAAATTAACGCTAAAAGAGTATTATACATAGGTGACTCTATATCTTGCGGCACAAGAACACAAGCAAATAAATTAGCAAACGGCAAAATTCTTTTTGACGGTTTTGGAACATCTAAAAGCTTGGATAATCCTTTTTATTTTGATAGTTTATCTCTTTTCACAAAACAGTTGCCTTATAGAAACGCTATTATATTTAATAACGGCTTACACGGTTGGCACATTACTGAAGATGAATACGAAAAGCTTTATACCGCCTTTTTGGAAAAGCTTAAAAAAGCGTATCCCAATACTCCTATTTTTGTTGTTCTTACAACTTTTGTCATAAATAAGGATTTTCATAACGACAGGGTTAAACAACGCAATAAAATTGCTAAAGCTATTGCCGCTAAATACAATTTACCGATTATTGATTTATATTCAGTGGCAGAACAAAACAAGGATTTAATATCTGCCGATGAAGTGCATTTTCTTGATGAGGGTTATGAAAAACTAGCTGAAGAAGTTATAAAAGTATTGAGTGAGAGTATATAAATGGAAAGTATTTGGAACGGATTTAAAAAAATTGAATTTGATTTTGAGGGTAGGCGCGCAATACTCGTTTGCCCCATCAAACCGATAAATAGCAATAAATGGCTTTATAAAACCGAATACTTTGGCGCTTTTCCAGATTTTGAAATTGAAATGCTTAAAAAAGGTTATTATATTGCAAATTTAGAAAATAAGAGCCGTTGGTGTCCCCAAGAGGATACCGACATCCGCCCCCGCTTTTGTGAATATTTAAGTCGCGAATACGGCTTAAACGAAAAATGCATGATTGTAGGTATGAGCTGCGGCGGTATGCAGGGCGTATACTTTGCTGCAAAATATCCAAAATATGTTGCCGCAATGTATCTGGATGCGCCTGTTTTAAATTATCTAAGTTGCCCGTATGCTTTAGGAGAAGCCACCACCAACTTTATTGAAGAATTTGAAACGAATATGCATATTACCTTGTCTGAGCTGTTAAACTTCAGAAAGCATCCTATAGATTTTAAAGAAAAGCTTTTAAAAACCAATATTCCTATTTTCTTAATAGCGGGCGACAGCGACAAAACTGTACCTTTCAACGAAAACGGAAAGGTTTTGCTTGATTATTTTAAAGCAAACGGCGGCAATATTACTGCGGTAGTAAAAGAAAATTGCGACCACCATCCCCACGGACTTACTGATAATACTCAGCTTTTAAAATTTGCAGAAGAGTATTATTAAAGAATCAAGGGGACGGTTCTGTGTGTTTAAATAATAAATAAAAAAGAATAAAGAATAAAAAAGGTGCCGTGCTTTGCACGGCATTATTTATATAGTTTCGCAAAGCGAAACACCAAATATATTATTTATTATTTCTTCTTTATTCTTTAACTCTGCACAGAGGACACAAGGTACGGTTCTATGCGTTAATACTTTTTCGTAGGGGAGGGGTTCCATCCCCTCCTATTAATTTGCAAAAATTCGGGAGGGCACTGAGACCCTCCCCTACATTTAATTATTTTCGATTTTACACTGTGTTCCGTCGTGTTTGATTTCGTAGTTTTCTTTAAGTATCAAATCACTTATAAACACAAACTCATACCCCTGCTCTTTTAAAGTTTTTAGTATTGTAGGCAACGCCGCAGGAGTATGGTTGGCATCGTTATGGAATAAAACTATACTGCCGTTTTTAACCTTACTTGTAACTCGCTTGCAAATGCTTTCGGGTGTAGCATTTTCTTTCCAGTCAAGGCTATCAACATCCCACTGGATCGTGTACATTTTAAGCGCGTTCATAGTTTCAATAAGCGCGTTATCGTAGTCGCCGTAAGGTGGGCGCAAAAGTGTTGGCTCTACACCTGTGATTGCTTTAATTTTTTCGTTACAGGATGCGATTTCATCCTGCATTTGTACGCGCGACAGCTGCGGCATATGTGGGTGTGTATTAGAATGGTTTTGTATTTGGTGCCCTGCACTTGCAAGCGCTTTTACCGATTCGGGATATTTATCCACCCAAGCGCCAACCACAAAAAATGTAGCAGGCACGTTGTATTCTTTAAGAATGGCTATAAGCTGTTCGGTATCATCGTTACCCCATGCGGCATCAAAGCTGATTGCAACCTGTTTTTTATCGGTTTCTACACAATAAATCGGCAATAGTCTATTAGAATTTGCGCGCGCACCCACAGAGCTGATTATTGCTATTACCACCGCCAATGTTACACAAATACCAAACATCAAATGTTTTTTGGTTATAATCATAAATTTCATAATAAGCACCTCGATAATATTTATGCCGAGATGCTCGTCTGTTATTATAAAATTTAAAACCGCCTACATTTAACTGTAGGCGGTCATTTTAATAACCAATATATGGCGCGGGGTTAACCCTTGTGCCGTTTTTAATAACTTCAAAATGAAGGTGTGGGCCTGTTGAACGACCTGTATTACCAAGTGTTGCAATTTGCTGACCCTGCTTTACGGTTGCGCCTTTTTTAACACAAAGCGCATTAGCGTGAGCATATCTTGTTTTATAGCCGTTACCGTGGTCAATAACTATTGCGTAGCCGTAGTTACCGTCCCAACCTGCCGATACAACAGTACCTGCCTTAGCGGCAAAAATCGGGGTGCCAACATTACCCGAGAAGTCCATAGCCTTATGGTTTCTACCGTCGCCCCAATATGCCGAGATAGCCTTAATACTACCCTTATTTAATGGACAAATAAAGCCTACAGATTTTGCCTGCGCTCTTGCAGTTGCGGATGCCATAGAAACTGCCGTACCCTTTACAACAACCTTTTCTACAGGCTTTTTAATAACCTTACGGGCAATAACGGTTTTTGCGGTTTCC